>CALLHZ010000037.1 GCA_938009115.1 uncultured Clostridia bacterium | reverse complement strand
CGTCCCGATGTTCACATGGGGCTTCGTTCTTTCAAACTTAGATTTTGCCATTTTACTTCTCCTTTTCCGCCGCAGCTTTCTTTCGGGAAGCTTCCAGCACGTTTTCCCTTTTTGGATCTAATAATATGTTGGAGCTGTTGAGCAGATTCGAACTGCCTACCTCTTCCTTACCAAGGAAGTGCTCTACCGACTGAGCTACAACAGCACACGATGGAGTTACACCGTTTCACATTATACTGTGCAATGATCGGTCATGTCAACCGTTTTGTGGCTTTTTTAGCGGGGATCGACACCCTGCAGCGGACGGCCGGAGGATGCCCGTTACCGGCTGTTTTCATCGAAGAACAAGTGCAGCTTCCGGCGGATCCGCTGGATGGCATTGTCCACGGATTTGTCGCTCTTGCCGTTTTCCCGGGCGATGTCCCGGTAGGTCTTGCCGCGGATCATTTCACCCAACACAAAGCGCTCGAAAGGGCTCAAAAAACTGTCCTGATGCGAAAAAAGCAGCTGGGCCATTTCGCCCATCAGAAAGATGGCCTCGGGATCGGTGTCGGTGCCGGCAGACAGGGTTTCTCCCAGGGTTCGGGGGGATTCTTCGTCGTCCACGGGCCGGTCCAGGGACAAGGACGTATTGAGCGGCGCGTGCTTTTGCCGTCCCGCCGCCTTGATGGCCGTAATGATCTGGCGGTTGACGCACAGATCTGCAAAGGTCCTGAATGAAGCGCCCTTGGAAGGATCATAGTTCTTGATCGCTTTGAAGATCCCGATCATCCCTTCCTGAACGATATCGTCCCGGTCTGCGCCCAACACAAAATAAAGGTGCGCTTTGGATTTGACCAGCTCCTTATAATCCTGGATCAGATGCTCCGCGGCAGCTTCGTCACCCCGGGAGGCCCGGGCTGCCAGCTCTTCGTCGTTCATGGAATCATACATTCGGCGCATGGGTCTCTTTTTCTTCCGCAGCCTGTCGCTGTCTTCGGATCTCAAACAGAAGAACAGCTGCGGCATTGGAGGCATTCAGGGACTCGATCCTTCCCCGCATGGGAATCGACACCACCTGGTCGCACTTTTCCCGGATCAGACGGGACAAACCACCGCCTTCCCCGCCCACCACCAGGGCTACAGGGCCCTTGAGCTCTGCCCGGGTGTAGGGGATCCCGTCCATATCAAGGCCCGTCACCCACAATCCCTTTTCCTTGAGTTCTTCGATGGTGCGAACCAGGTTGCCTGCTTTGGCCACAGGTACGTATTCAATGGCGCCGGCGGAAGCCTTTGCAACAGTCTCCGTAAGGCCGACCGCGCGGCGTGAGGGGATCACGACGCCGTGGGCGCCGGCGCCTTCGGCGCTGCGGAGGATCGCGCCCAGGTTATGAGGATCCTCCAGCCCGTCCAGCAGGATCACAAAGGGGTCTTCCTGCCGGACGGCGGCGCCCTTCATGATATCAGCCAGCGAGGCGTAATCGTGAACGGCGGCCATGGCCGCCACGCCCTGATGAGGCCGTCCCGGGCAAAGCCTGTCCAATGCGATCTTTTCCACGTACTGGATCTGAAGGCCCCGTTCCCGGGCCATGGAAGCGATCTTTTTGATGGAGCCTTCTCCGTCCCGTTGCATCAGGATCTTGTCGATCGTGCGCCCGCTTTTGATAGCCTCGGCCACGGGATTCCTGCCGATGATCAGATTGGGATTGTCCTCCCACTGCTTCTTTAATGGCGGCTTCCTGTCGGGCGCTTTCCGCTCGCCGGCATCCGACGTCCTTTTGGCTGCCGCCCCGGCGCTGCGCGCCGGTTTTGCCTTTGTACTCTTTTCTGTCTCCCGCTTCTTGAAACGGGGATTGTCTCTCTTGGACATGGCATTCCTTTCGCCGGCATCGCCGGACAATCTATGGATACGTTCTGCGATACCGGTTGATCCGGTATCGATACCCGTTTTCTTCCTGCATCAGGCCTTCTTCGGCCAGGGTGAAATGTTCCCGGAATTCAGGGAAATAAGCGTCGGCATCCTCAAAGGCATGATCCAGCTCTGTCAGGATCAGCTCGTCGCAGCGATCCAGGAACAGGCGATAGACCTGCTCGCCGCCCGCGATATAGACTTCGTCGTCCCGAAGCTCATTGCCGATGTATGCCAATACCTCTTCCGGTGAAGAAAGAAAGAATCCGCTGAAGGCCCCGTCGTCATAAAATCTTCCCAGCCTGGCCTTTCTGGAAAGAACGATTGTGTTGCGGCCTGGGAGCGGCTTTCCCCCGGGCAGAGAGTCCAAAGTCCTGCGGCCCATGATCACCGTCTTCCCTAAAGTGGTCTTTTTGAAATGCGCCAGGTCGCCCGGCAGGTGGCACAGAAGAGCTCCGCTCCTTCCGATGGCCCGGTTTTGATCGATAACGGCAATAGCGATCATATCGTTCATCTCCCTTTCGGCATTACACGGCCACGGGGATCCCGGTCACCTGGGGCCCTGCCTGATAATTTTCAAATGTGAAATCTTCCGGCTTGAATGCGTAGAAGTCTCTGACCTCCGGATTCATCCGGAATACCGGCGCCGGATAGCGGGGCCTTCCGATCAACTCCTCTACGATCGCCTCGTGCCTGTCGTAAATGTGGGCGTCGGCGATCACATGGACCAGCTCGCCCGCCTTCAGATCAGAAACCTGGGCCATCATATGGACCAGAACAGCATATTGGGCCACATTCCAGTTATTGGCCACCAGCACGTCCTGAGACCGCTGGTTCAGGATGGCGTTCAACCGATCCCCGGTCACGTTGAAGGTAACGCTGTAAGCGCAGGGCTCCAGCCCCATTTCGTGGAGATCTTCGAAGTTGAACAGATTGGTGAGGATCCTCCGGCTGGCCGGCTGATGTTTCAGCTGCCACAGTACATTGTCCACCTGATCCATTTCACCCTGGACAAATTTGTACTTTCTGTTCAGCTGGTATCCGTAGGCCTTTCCGATGGTCCCCGCTTCGTCCGCCCAGGCGTCCCAGATGTGGCTGCGAAGATCCGATACCCGGTTGGACTTTTTCTGCCAGATCCACAGCAGCTCGTCGATGGCGTTTTTCATGGGGGTAGGCCGAAGCGTGAGGGCGGGAAATTCAAGGGAAAGATCGTAGCGGTTGACGATGCCGAACCGTTTTTTCGTGTGCGCCGGCGCCTGGTCGTCGGCCCATCTGGCCCGGACCTCCTGGCCCCGGGAAGAAAAACCGTAATCAAGAATATCACGGCACATCGTCACAAAAAGGTCGTCAGCTCTGCTCATGGGCGGTCATTCCTTTCAAATGCATTTCGTTGTTTTCAGCATACCCCAGATCGACGGGCGTGGCAAGGGCGGCAGCTGCCCGGGATATGGCGCTGCCGGCTCACTTTTTCCCGGCTGCGGCATCCCACCGATAGACGCCGTAAAGGCATGCCCCTACGATCAGACAGACCAGACTGTCCACCAGCCATGCCTGGCGGTAGCTGAGCCGGTAAAGCATCAGGCCGAAAAGCGGCGGGCCAAAGCCTCTGCCCAGCGAACGGGCCATATCGTACAAAGATTGAAACCGGGCGCGATGGGTGGACGGGGCGTTGGCGGCGATGAATACACCGGCGCCGGTGGAGATCATGATCTCTCCCGCAGTCCAGATGACTACAGCCATATAATACAACGGCAAGGCGTTCACGAAAGCATAGAGACCGAAGCCGACACAATAGAGCACCGTGGCCAGGGCTGTGGTCCGCAGCTGGTGATGCCGCTTGGTGTAGCTGATCAGAAGCGGCGTGCCGGCCACGACACAAAGGGCATTGGTCGTCCAGATGAACCCGGAATAGCGTGAGCCGGCCTGCATCCCGAAAATGTCGGACATCTGCAGCGGAAGCATAAAGCCGATCATCTGATAGCACATGGTGAGGAAAATGAGGGAGAAAATGAAAGCAAACAGCGGCTTTCGTTCAAATAGCATGCGAAACGTATTTTCCCGGGGCGTTTTTCCCGGCAGTGTAACATCCACGGTCTGGGGCGCAATACCGAATTCCTTGCCGACGCCCAGGGAATAGACATCGGTGGTGGTGAACTGGAGAAACAATCCGCCGGCCATAAAGATCCCTGCCTGGATCAGAAACAGTAAGCTCATGTGGTCATAGAAGAGCAACCCGCCGATGGACGGCCCGAAGGCAAATCCCAGGTTCTGAGCCAAATAGAGCAGGGAAAAACACTCTGTCCGCTGGCTTTCCGGGGCGCTGTCGGCGACCATGGCCGACAAGATCGGGTAGGACGCGCTGCCGATGATGGAAGTCAGGAATATAAAAGGCAGCATTCCCCGGGTTCCGGCGACGGTGGCGGTAAGCGCATAGAGCGCCGAAGTGATGGTGATGCAGATCATATAGACCCGTTTGCGTCCGAAATGGTCGGCCAGCTTGCCGCCGGCAATGGCGCCCGCCACGTTGCTCAGCGCCATAAATAAGAAAGCCAGCCCCGCCTGAAATTCCGTGAAGCCCAATATCCGAGTCATCAACAAAGAAAAAAACATGAATATCATGCTTCCGATGCCGATGATCATACGAGCCAGACATATGCAATAAACCTGTCTGGGCAGACCGCGAAACTGATTGATGTAGTTCAATGGACGCTAACGCTCCTTTTCTTTGCTCTCTGTTTCTTCCAGAGCCAGCACTGCCTCCAGCAGCACTTCTTCCAGACGCTGCGTACGGCCGCCGAGGTAGAGATACCCGATCAGCGCTTCAAAGGCCGTGGCCCATTTATAGGTGACCGCGTCGGCATTTCTGGGTTTTGTGGCCGACTTGCGGTTCCGCGCCCGGCGAACCAGAGCCTGCTCTTCCTCGGAAAGCGAGGACAGGATCCTGCGCACCGCATTGGCCTGTCCCTGGGCGCAAACATACGGGACCGCAGCGCGGTGGAGCTGGTCTGCGTGCCCGGAACCTCTGCGGATCACCCGTTCCCTGATGTAGCTCTCATAAATCGCATCGCCCAGATAAGCTAGGGCGGTGGTGTTCATTTTTTCCGGCGCCGTCATGATTGCTCCTAAGCCCTGTCGGCCTGATTCAGCATGTCGTAGAGCTTTCCGCTCCGAACAACGGGCGAAGGATCCCAGAAATGAACAGAGGCCCGAAAGACGCCACCCTCCAGCGTCAGGAGGCCATAGCTGGGTCGTCCGCCCAGAGGACGGCTCAGACTGCCTGGATTGAACAGGTGAACGCCCTCGGCGAATTCCATGCAGGGAATATGGGTATGTCCGAAGATCGCCGCCTTGCACTCCAGCTCCAACGTCCGGTAAAGAAGACCGGACAGGCCGGATTTGACAGACTGCCGGTGGCCGTGAGTCAACAAGACGGGTCCGTAGGGTGTGTCCCAGATCCGATGGTCGGGCACGTCGGTGAGCCCGTCCATGTTTCCGGAAACTGCGATCACCGGCACACAAAGCCGCCGGGCGATCCCTGCGGCATCTTCCGCCAGATCGCCCAGATGAAGGATACCGTCCAGGGGGCCTTCTTTGATATGCTTTTCCCAGATCTGAAGGGCGGCATCGATTCGCCCGTGGGTATCGCTGATCACAAGATATTTCACGTCAGTTCCTGATGATCTGCACGCCTTGAGGCGTATCCTTCAAAGTGATGCCTTTAGCGGCCAACTCGTCCCGGATCGCATCGGACCGGGCAAAATCCTTCCGTTTTCTGGCTTCCTGGCGTTCGGCGATGAGTTTTTCGACGGCTTCGTCCACCACCTCTTCCTTCTCCTTGCGAAGAAGCCCCAATACGCCGGTCAATTCGTCCAGCAACGCCAGAGCGCCTTGGGCAAAGGACCGCGAGGCGCCGGATTTCACGTCGGTGTTGATGTCCCGGATGAGCTCGAAAATCGTGCTGATGGCGTCGGCGGTATTCAGGTCGTCATCCATGGCTGCGATAAATTTCTGCCGATACCGGTCATATCCCTGGATCTTGAGATTTTCTTCTTCCGTCATGTCGCCTGATCCCGTATCGATCAGATGGATCAGATTCGCCTTTGCATTTTTCATGCGTTCCAGGGCGCTGCGGGACTGCTCCATCAGATCCCGGCTGAAGTTGATGGGTCCCCGGTAATGGCCGGAGAGCAGAAAATAGCGCAGCTCCTCCCCCTCATATTCTTTCAGGATATCCCGCACGGTAAAAAAGTTGCCCAGGGATTTCGACATTTTTTCGTTGTCCACGGTGATATATCCGTTGTGCATCCAGTAGCGGGCAAAGGGCTTGCCGGAGTAACCTTCGGACTGGGCGATCTCATTCTCGTGGTGCGGGAACTGAAGGTCCTGCCCGCCGGCGTGAAGGTCGATGGTCTCGCCCAGATACTTTCTGGACATGGCCGAGCACTCGATATGCCAGCCTGGGCGCCCCATGCCCCAGGGGGATTCCCAGGCCATTTCGTCGGCGGCTTTCTGGGCTTTCCATAAGGCAAAATCCAGGGGGTCCTGCTTGCGCTCATCGACATTGACCCGGGATCCGGCTTCCAGCTCCTCGATGTTCTGCTTGGAAAGCTTGCCGTAGTCATGGAATTTTCTAGCGCTGTAATAGACGTCGCCATCCACTTCGTAAGCCAACCCTTTGTCGATGAGCCCTTGTACGAAAGCGATGATCTCAGGGATGGTCTCCGTCACTCTGGGGTGGACCGTTGCCGGCGTAACGTTGAGGGCCTGAACGTCTTCAAAATAGGCCTGGATGTATTTTTCACCCACGGCAAAGGGGCTGATGCCTTCTTCTCTGGCCCGGTTGATGATTTTATCATCCACATCCGTGAAGTTCTGGACAAAGCAAACCTTCTCGCCCCGGTATTCCAGATACTTGCGCATGGTGTCGAACACGACGAAGGGGCGGGCATTGCCGATATGGATATAGTTATATACCGTGGGCCCGCAGACATACATCCGGATCTCTGCGGGATCCAGAGGGACAAATTCTTCTTTCTTTCTCGTAAGTGTATTATAGACTTTCATGGTTTTCTCCTTTCGGGATCTCCCGGGAAACGGGCCGAAAGGCCCCTCCTACAGGTAATCCATGGGATCCAGTGTGGCTCCGTTGAGTCGCAGTTCAAAATGCAGATGCGTACCGGTGGTTCGGCCGGTGCTGCCCACCGTGCCGATAAAATCGCCGGCTTCTACCGTCTGTCCAACCTCCACATCGATGGATTGGCAATGGGAGTAGTACGTCTGTACATTCCCGCCGTGGTTGATGACGATGAGTTTTCCGTAAGAGCCGCCGTCGCTCACCTGGGCGACGATCCCCGATGCGGCAGCAACGATGGGCGTGCCGCCGGGATTGTAGAGGTCAACGCCTAAATGATAACCAGTCTCTGTTCTGCTTTCGCCATAGGCGCAGGTCACATTCAGCTCCACCGGCGGGACAAAAGACAATGCGAAGCGGATCTGTCCTTCCTCCATAAAAGCGAGCCCCTTGGAGCCGGTTTGATCTTCCGCGGTAAGGATCAGCTTTTTATCGGTGATATCCCTGGCGACGACCCTGTCGTTTTCCATCGTCAGGATGAGGCTGTATTCACGCTGCCCCTGGTAATGTTCGGCTTTGATCTTGTCAAACACGTCGAAGTCGCTGGCACCTTCCGAATAAGCCGGGCCTTCTTTGACTTCCTGCGTCTGCAGATATTTCTGTCTGGACAGCACCGTCAGCAGGGGTGTTTTGCGCTGGAGGACATACGCCAGCCCCTCCTCCACGCTCTTTGCCTCCTTGAGGGTGATATCGCGTGGATCCACGGTCACATGGCCTTGGAATCCGATGTCCAGGACCTCGGCACCTGACAGCCGATAGCGGTCTTTGAGGGCTTCCAGAATATCCAGCGCATCCTGCTCCGTCAGAGTGGACACCACAGGTTCACCGTCGGAGAAAATGGCGAATCCGTCTATTCGGTAGGCTGCCTCTGCAGGCGTCCACATGAGGGCGGTGATGAGAAGCGCCATAGCCAGAACAAAGGCTGCCGTCAGGACTGCAGGGTTACAGTGCGCGCGACATCGGTCTTTGACAGATCCCGCGAACTGCAACCTTTTTTTAGGGGAGTTCATCGATCGTTACCGTCTTCATGCGCTGGTCCTCCACAGGCCTGTCCTGCTTGTTCCGGGGAACCGCAACGATTTTCCTGGCCACGTCCAACCCTTCCGTCAGGCAGCCGAAAGCAGCGTACTGGCCGTCCAGATAGGGCGCGTCGGCAACCATGATGAAGAACTGGGAGCCGGCGGAATCCGGCGCGGCTGACCGGGCCATGGACAAGACCCCCGCTTTATGCGTCAAATCGTTTTGGACGCCGTTGGACGAAAATTCACCTTTGATGGAATATCCCGGGCCGCCGATGCCTGTTCCCTTGGGGTCGCCGCCCTGGATCATAAAGCCGGGGATCACCCGATGGAAAATGAGACCGTTATAAAACCCTTCCTTGACGAGTTTTTCAAAATTCGCTGCGGTGATCGGGGCGATTTCGGGATACAGCTCCGCCTTCATGACGCTGCCGTTTTCCATTTCGAACGTTACGATTTTTTTTGCCATATTATCCTCTCTCTCCTTGCCGGACCAGTTTCACCGCCTCTGCGACGGCGGCGCCGGAAGTCATTTCGACGTATTCCTTCTCTCTTCTTAATTTGAATTCCACAAGATCTTCACCGGCCTTTTTCCCTACGGTGATCCGAATCGGAAAGCCCAAAAGATCCGCGTCTTTGAATTTGACGCCGGGGCGCTCGTCCCGGTCATCCAGACAAACCTCCACACCGGCTTTTATGAGTTCGTCATAGATCTTGCCGGCCAGGGCGGCTTGTGAATCGTCCTTCATATTCACTTGCACCAGCATGACATGATAAGGCGTCACGGCCATGGGCCAAAGGATCCCGTCTTCGTCGTGATGCTGTTCCACCACGGCGGCCAGCGTCCGGGTGACGCCGATGCCATAACAGCCCATGACGATGGGATGCTCCTGCATATTTTCGTCTTTATAGTACGCGTGCATGGATTCGGAGTATTTGGTGCCCAGCTTGAACACCTGCCCCACCTCGATGCCTCTGGCCGTCCGGACCGGGGCGCCGCAGACAGGACAGGGATCTCCTTCCTGAAGCAGCTTCAGATCCACGATCAGATCCGCCTTGTAATCTCTCCCGTAATTGACATTGATCAAATGGTACCCTTCGCGGCAGGCGCCGGCGCACATATTTTTGGCTGACACCAATTCGCTGTCCACGATGATCATGCAGTCGTGAAGCCCTGTAGGACCGGTAAATCCGCCCACACATCCCGTCGCTTCGTGCATAGCTGATTCGTCGGCAAATTCCACGGCGAATTCGGGAACGTTCAGCGCGTTGACCAGCTTCGTTTTATTGAGCTGCCGGTCTCCGCGGATGAAGACCGCCACATAGTCGGGGGCTTGCTCCTCGTTTCGGTACACGGAAAACAGCAGCGCTTTGATCGTCTGATCCTTGGACAGGCCCAGATAATCGGCCACCGCTTCGATGGTTTTCGTCCCCGGCGTCTCCACTTCCTGCATGGGAAGCTCTTCCGCGGAAGGCATCACGGCATCACGGAAAGCAGCCCGTTCCGAAGTGGCAGCCATATCGCAGCTGTCGCAGTACACGATCTCGCTTTCGCCCACTTCGGACAATGCGCAAAACTCATGGGAATTGCTGCCGCCGATGGCGCCGGTGTCAGCCTCCACAGCCCGGTAAACAAGGCCGCAACGATCGAAGACCTTTCGATAAGCCTCGTACATATCCTGATAACTCTTGGCCAGGCCGGCTTCGTCCCGGTCGAAGGAGTAAGCATCCTTCATGATGAATTCCCTGCTGCGGATCAGCCCAAAGCGGGGCCGGGCTTCATCCCGGTATTTTGTCTGGATCTGATAAAGATTGAAAGGAAGCTGGCGGTAAGAACTCACATTTTGCCGCACTGTGTCCGTAAAGATCTCCTCGTGAGTTGGTCCGAGGCAGAAGTCCCGTTCATTCCGGTCCTTGAGCCGCCAAAGCTCCGGCCCGTAAGCGTACCAGCGGCCCGATTCCTGCCACAGTTCTGCCGGCTGCACCGCCGACATAAGGATCTCCTGAGCGCCGGCTGCGTCCATTTCCTGCCGGATGATGTTTTCGATTTTCCGAAGGCTGCGATGCCCCAGGGGCAAAAAGCCGTACACACCCGATACCAGTTTCCGGATCATTCCGGTGCGCAGAAGGAGTATGTGGCTGGAAATTTCCGCTTCGGCGGGAACTTCCCTAAGCGTGTGCAGATACATGCTGGATGCTTTCATATTATCTTTCTTCCTTACTTGTCATTTCGCTCGCGTAATGTATTTCGGGCATGCCGCCGGGCTGGCATACAGAGGCCGTCGCCAGAGCAGCCATCCCTTCTCCCCGGCCGGAAAAGCCCAGTCCTTCCTGAGTCGTTGCCTTGATGCTCACGTCGGCCGGACTGATGCCAAGGGCCGAGGCAGTCCGCTCCCGCATTTCCTGTGAATAAGGAGCGATTTTCGGCTGTTCGCAGGAAAGTGTAGCATCAATGGCCGTAATTGTAAAGCCGGCATCCCCAAGGAGCGCTGCGGTGGCTTTCAGCAGGGTGCTTCCGGACATATTTTTATAGCGTATGTCGGTGTCCGGAAAATGCTTCCCGATGTCCCCCAGCGCCGCGGCGCCCAGAAGGGCGTCGGCAATGGCATGGGCCAGCACATCCGCATCGCTGTGGCCCAGAAGACCCAAGGGCCAGGGAATTTCCACACAGCCAAGCCAGAGCGGGCGGCCCGGAACGAGGCGGTGTACATCGTAACCGATGCCGCTGCGGTGTCGCATGGGCAGGTCCTCCTGTGTCGTCAATTTGCGATTGCCGTAGCTGCCCTCCACCAGGGTCACCTCCACGCCGATATGTTCCATCAGCGAGGCTTCGTCGGTGACGGTCAGACCTGACTCCCCGGCGCTGGCAAAAGCCTGCTCGAGCAAGTCCCGGCGGAAGCCCTGAGGCGTTTGCACCTCATAAAGGGAGGAACGGTCCAGCGTGCAGGTCCGGGTGCGGATCGTGGCCACGGGCGGCACGCAGGGAACAGCGGCGCCGGTTGCCGTCACGCCCTCCAATACGCGGCGGATCACAGCTTTTGTAATAAAAGGCCTGGCACCGTCGTGGATCAGCACGACACCCGTGTCTTTCGGCAGACATGCAAGCCCTTGGGCCACCGAATCCTGGCGGCGCGCGCCCCCTTCCGCCAGAAATATCTGTTGCTTTGCAGGGCCGAACAGATCTTCGGTGACCGGGGCGCCTTTTTCTCCCACGTAGACGAGATAGTCCACTTCTTCACACTGCAAAAACACCTTTGAAGCCAAAACGGCCATCGGTGTTCCGCCAATTTTGATATGCTGTTTCAAAACGCCGCCGCCCATTCGGCTTCCCGAACCGGCAGCGGCTATGATGACTGCGACTTTTTGATTGCCGACCATAGGCAGTCCCTCGCGATCACTGGCCTTTGGGCTTTGCAAAGATCATCCTGCCGGCGGAGGTCTGCAGGACGCTGGTGACGGTAGCCTCGATGGTTTTGCCGATGTGCTTCCTGCCATCCTCCACTACGATCATGGTGCCGTCGTCCAGATAGGCAACGCCTTGATTGTTTTCCTTGCCTTCTTTAACAAGAAAGATCTGCATGTCCTCGCCGGGCAGGACCACCGGCTTGACGGAATTGGCCAATTCATTGATATTGAGCACGCCCACGCCCTTGATGCCGGCGACCTTGTTGAGGTTGAAGTCGTTGGTCACGACCATGCCTTTCATGATCTGGGCCAGCTTCAAAAGCTTGACATCCACTTCCGGAATGTCGTCCAGGGCTTTTTCGGTATCTGTGTTGTAGATTTCTATGCCGTATTCCGCCTGGATCCTGTTGAGGACATCGAGGCCGCGGCGGCCCCGGTTCCGTTTCAGCGAATCGGAAGAATCGGCGATGTGCCGCAGCTCTACCAGCACGAATTCAGGGATCACAATGTCGCCTTCGATGAATCCTGTCTTGAGGATGTCGGCGATCCGTCCGTCGATGATCACGCTGGTATCCAGGATTTTGGGTGAAGCGGAACTGCCCTTCCCTTTCCCTTTTACTGCCGGGTCCTTCTGCGTAAGTCCCACCAGCCAGGAAGGCCTGACGTCCTCCCCGCTTTTTTTTCTGGAGATGCTCACCCCCAGCGAACCGAAGAAAAAGTACAGCAAAGTGGACAGTATCGTGTTGATGTAGGCAGTCTGAAGCACTTCGATCCCGTTGATGATCTGTGAGACCAAATAGGCCACCACAAGGCCGCATATCAGACCGATCGCCGCCGGAAGCATTTCGTTGGCCGGAATTTTAAGGATGTCCGACTCGATATTCCGGGCAAATTTTTCTCCCCTTTTACGCAGTGTCGAATATAAGTAAAAGAAAACCAGACCGGAGGTTCCCACGAACATGGTAAGCACCAGAGTTTTTTCACTGGGTGACATGGCCCACTCGGAGCCCCAGCGTTCCGTGAGATCCAGATTGGTGAGGAAAATGGACACGCCGTACCCAAACAGCATTCCACATAAAGTAAAAATCCCGCGGAATACTCTGTTTAACAATGGCCCGTCCTCCTTTCCCGTGCTTTCTGGTCTGATCTGTTATGCGCTGCAGGAAGCAGCAACGAATTCATACTATTTCCTCCAGGATCCCTTCCACCGTCTCTTCGCTGAGATCCTGAACCAGGACGATCTCGCTGATCAGGATTTGTCTGGCGTTGGTAAGCATTTTTTTCTCGCCCGTGGACAGCTTCTTGACCCGGTCTACCCGCATGAGGTTGCGCACGACCTGGGCAACCTGGATAATGTCGCCGCTTTTCAGCATGTCCATATTCTCGCGGAACCGGCGGTTCCAGTTGTCGTCCATCTCCGTGGACGCCTCCCGGAGGATCCCGTAAACTTCTTCCACTTTGTCCGGGGTGACGATGGGGCGGATCCCGGCCGGATCAGCATGCCCTACAGGGACCATCACCTGCATGTTTCCATAAGGAATGTGCAGAATATAGTAAGCTCTGGTTTCACCCAGAACTTCTTTTTCCTCGATCTTTTCGATGATCCCGGCGCCGTGCATGGGGTACACGACCCGATCTCCAATGGCGTACATACAAACCCTCCCGAGTTTATTATATATGCCGGGAGGGGAATAGTCAACCAAACAAAAATAAATGATAGTCTATCATACAGGTTTTGGCCTGTCAACTATATTTTCCGCCTCCAAGGTAAACCAGAAAATACTGCCGACGCCCTCTTTGCTTTCCACGCCAAAACAGGCGCCGTGAAGCTGCAAAATCTCCTTGGTGATGGAAAGCCCCAGCCCTGATCCCTTGGAAAGCGCGCGGGTCCCCTGCCTGCTGGCGCGCTGGTACCGATCCCAGATCCTTTCCAGTTCTTCCGCCGGAATGCCAACGCCGTGATCTTCCACAGCGACCCGGATCCGTCCTTTTTCCTCCCGGATCGTCACCCGCACCGTTTTCGCGCCGTCGCTGTAGCGCACCGCGTTGGATATCAGATTGTGCAGCACCTGAGACAGTCTGCGGGCGTCGCCCCGGACCCAGGCCGGGGATTCGGCAACTTCCAGTTCAAACCGATAGGCATCCATTTCCTCCAGCACCCGAAACGCGGCCAGAACGTGGTCCGCCAGCTCTTTCATATCCAGGGGCTTCATTTCCATGACATCCACGCCTGACTGTATTTTGGACAGCGTCAGGATATCGCCCACCAATTCGTCCAGCCGGTCAGCCTCCTCGATGATCACACCCAAATGCATATTCCGCTTCTCTTCGTCGCCGCCGGAGATGTCCCGGATCAGCTCCGCGTAGGATTTCACCATGGTCAGAGGCGTCCGAAGATCATGTGACACATTGGCCAGCAAGTCCTTCTGGAGGTCATCGGCCTTGGACAGTTCTTGCGCCGTGTGGGTCAGCGTTGCGGCCAGCTCGTCGATCTCCGTATAGTTCCCGCCCTGAAAACGGACGCCGTACTCGCCCCGGGCCAGAAGCTCGGCGCTGTCCCGGATCCGGATCAAGGGGCGCGAAAGCCGACCGGACAGCCACAGAGCCAGCAGGACGGCCAACATCAAAGAGGCAGCCGTCACCAAAAAAAGCTGCTGCGCCAGGATCTGAACAGTACTGTCTACGGGATACAGAGGCGCGAAGGCATAAATGAAAAGATCTTCCCGGTATGCGCTCGTGGCCAGCGTCGCATAGACCAGGGTGCGCGTATCCTGCCGGGCGTCTTCCACATAAAAATGAACTTTCCTTCCCGGACTCGCAAGAATAAGCTCCCGGGCCTTTTCCCTTTCCGCAGTCCCGCCGATGAACATGCGACCGGGCCGGTCGGAGTTCGTTGCCGATGTGATGCGAAGAGAGCCATCGGCGGTCTCCAGATAAAAATAAGCGTCATTTTCATAGGAAAGCTCCCAGATGTCCAGACAAAGCTGATCCACATCCAGCTCCTGGCTGTAGGCATAAGTTCGCGATACAGAGTCCACCAGACGACCCACCTGGCGCTTCATGGCAGATTCATAGTATGCGTCCATAAAAGCGATCTGGAGCAGCCACAGCACCGCCATCAAGGCCACCGCAAAGAGGACAAAATACAAAGTGAGCTTGAATTTCAAGCCTCGGGTGTCGATCTTCTGCTTTTTTGCCGGATCAGTTCCGGTCTTCCCCGTCTTCAAATTTATAACCGATCCCTCTCACTGTCGCGATTTTATCCCGGTAAACACCCAACCGTCCCCGGAGATTCTTGATGTGGGTGTCGACAGTCCGGTCATCGCCGAAATAGTCGTATCCCCAAATGTCCTGTAAAAGCTTGTCCCGGGACATGGCGATGTTCCGGTTTCGGATCAGGTAGGAGAGCAATTCGTATTCCTTGAGAGTCAGATCGATGCGCGCCCCGTCCAAGGATACGGTCCTGGAGGCTGTGTTGACCGACAGCCCGCCCGAGCGGAATTCAACAGTATCAAGGTTTTCCAGGTTCCTTTTCCGCCGCGCGAGGACAGCGGTGATCCTGGCCATCAACTCTTTGGGGCTGAATGGCTTCACCACATAATCATCGATGCCCAGCTCAAAGCCGAAGAGTTTGTCGTACTCCTCGCCCCGGGCTGACAACATGATCACGGGCACATCCTTTTCTCTGCGGATTTCCTTGCAGGCCGTAAAGCCGTCAAGCCTGGGCATCATGATGTCCATTACGATCAGATCGAAATCGTCTTTCAGCGCCTTGTTCACCGCTTCCATTCCATCGGAGGCTTCCTGCACTTCGTGATGGTTGAATTCGGCATACTCCCGAATGACTTCCCGGATCTTCTGCTCGTCGTCTACAATGAGTATTTTCGCCATGGGTCCGTCCTTTCTTTGTCTTTCATACTACGATCTTTCCGTGTCGAATCGGTGAACCTCTTGTAAAAACGGTATGAAGGGGAAAGCTTCATACCGTTTCTCTCTTTATTTTTCTTTGATCCGCATGCCGTCGGTCACATCCGAAGGAGGCGAAGCCAGAACCCTGTCTCCCGGCGAGAGGCCTTCCAGGATCTCCACGTAATCTTCCCCCTCCAGTCCCACGGTCACCGGAGCCTGGACAGCCTTGCCCCGGTCTGCTTTATAGACCCAGGAAGCATCTTCGATGGTAAAAATTGCGGCGGCCGGCACAGACAGCGCCTGCGGCGATTCCTTCACAATGATCCGGACATCCACACTGCTCCCCAGGCGCGGACTGGCGTCCTGGGGCAGAACCACCTCGACCCGGACTCTCTTCTGAACGATTCCCAGAGATGAAACATGGTCCGTCGCCTTGATGCCCACGTGTTCCACGAGCGCCTCATCTGTGATCAGATCCCCGTCGGAGAGGACTGCGGCCTGCATTCCCGGCGCAATACGATCCGCATCCGAAGAAATCATGTGAAGCACAACGATGCGGTCGTCCAGACCGCCTACTTCGGCCAGAAGCGCGCCCGGCGCCGCCGTCTCGCCTTCGCGGACATAGACGGCGGTGATCACGCCGGACAGCGGAGACACGACGCCTTCTGCCGCTGTGGCGCTGATCAGGCTGTCGGCCGAATAGCCCAGAGAAGCCAGCTGAGCCGACAGCTGCCGGGTCGCAGCCAGGGCCTGGCTGTATTCCAGGTAGCTGATCGCTCCTTCGTCATATAGTATTCTGCTGCTGTCCGACAACTCTTTTGCCGCCAGGTACTGGGCATAGACGCCTTCCGCCTGGGCTCGGATGCCGGCCACTTCGGCAGCCGGCGCAAAATCCCTGAAGGTCAGGATCAGGTCTCCGGCCTTTACCGGATCGCCTTCCGATACCTTGATCTCTCCCACGGTGCCCGAGCCCCTGGCGGTGACCGCAACAGCGCTTTTGGATTCCACCTGCCCGGCTTCTTCCACTGTCTCAAGGATATCCCGAAGCTGAGCTTCCGCCAAAACCACTTCTGTTCCGCTCTTCAGATAAACCCCTGCCGCACCCAAAACACTCGCGGCCAGAACAGCTGCGAGGAGCATCTTCTGCTTTTTCGTAAGATTTTTGATCTTGTTCATATCGTTGCCCTTCTTCTTTCATCAGTGTAGCACAGCCGGCGCCGCGCTTCAATCCACGGCGCCCGGCGGCGAAGAAACGGATAGGATGTTCTTAGGAAGCCCTGTTCTTCAGCGCCTGTAAAAAGTCCAGCTTTCTGATTTTTTCATAAGTGGCAAACTGGGCCACCAGGAGAAACAGGATCGTATAGATCAACGACTGCAATGCAGCTGCAGGTGTTGGCACCAGATAAAGGGTATACAGCTCGGAGCTGAAGGCTTTGGAGCTGTAGGCCGTCATCAAATACCCAAGGGGAAGCCCCGCCAGAATGCCCGCAATGGAGATCAAAATGTTTTCCGAAAGGATCATGCGGAAGATCTCTTCTTTTCCGAAACCCATGACGCGAAGAGAAGAAAACTCCATCTTGCGTTCCCCGATGGATACGATGGTGGCATTGTAAACGATGGAAAAACCCAAAACGCCGGAGAGCATCACCAAAACACCGATCATGATGGACATGAGGCCGGTATATTCGGAAAACATATCCTTCATATCCTGTGAAGAAAGGACCGTGGACACGTTTTCCATCTCCCGCAGTTTAGTCACCACCTCCGGATCCTCTGTGTTGATGTACACGCCGTTGATCGCTCCGTGCTCCAGAAGCCGGTCCCCCATGTCTTCCAGGTCCATATAAGCATTCATCCCCATGGTCTGCCTGACGATATCCTGTATCACCAGATAAGCTTCGGCTTCTCCCGGAAGAAACGATTTGACCAGGACCCGGTCTCCCGGCGCCACATGCAGCGCATTGGCAAGATTTTCCGTTATGAGCACCTGCCCGGACCGCGGTACGATCTTCTGCTCCCGGCGGTCCATGAGGTGGAATACTTTACTGTCGGCAGACACGCCGATCACGACTACGGTCTCCTTGCGGTTTCCGATCGAGATCTCAAACGGCTGTTCAATACGGCTTTCCACATAAGACGGCCCGGAGAGTTCATGGAGAAGATCCCGGCGGGCGGACTGCAGCATCGGCCCGGAAAAACTGACGTTATAGTCCATGGTCTGATACTCTTCGTACTGCTTCACCATCATCTCGTCGATGACCCCCGGCATGGTCATGGTGAACATGAGCGTCCCGAAGGTGAGCGCAACGCCCATCAGAACAAAAAGAGAGCGCTTTTTGTTTCGAAACACATTTTTTGTCACCAGCTTCTGGCTGAAGCGAAGACGCTTCCAAAGAAAAGGCAGCGACTCCAACAGGATCCGCTTGCCTTCCCGGGGCGCCTCGGATTGCATGGATTCAGCCGGGAGGATCCCCAGCGAGCTCCTGGCGCCATAGGCGCCAAAGGCCATGCAGAAGGCGCAGGAGAGAAAAAGGCCGCCCACGATGAAGATCCAATAAATTTTCATGCCGTAGCTGGGGATCTCGAAGAAGTCCGCATACATTGACGTCATATATCCGGCGATCCGATAACCCAGCAGGATACCGGCCAGCCCTCCGATCAGTCCGGCGGCCAGCGCATACTTCACATAATGGATCAGGACGGCCCGGCTGGAATACCCGATGGCCTTCATGACACCGATCTTCGTCCGGTCCTTGCGAACCATCCGGGAAACCATCATGGCGATCACGGACGCCGCAACGAGAAGAAATAAAACAGGTATGCTGACGCCCATATTCTTGAGGCCCCGGATCTCCTCGCCGATGAGCGCGTTGGACAGCTGGTCCTTTCTGGGCACGGAGGCTTTCAGACCGTAAGGCTTTACCTTTTCCTCGATGTCGTCGATCAGGGCGTCCTCGCTGATCCCGGCGCGCAGATGCCCCCGGGGATCCAGATCATAGAGAAAATAGACTTCGTTGTAAGACCCGTTCATGCCCAGCAGCTGCATGGCCAGGGTCTCGTCCACATAGACGACGCCGTAGCCTTCTTCCGCAGGCATCATTGTCTGTATGCTCTCGATCAGATAGATGAACTCCGGACTGTAGGCGATGCCCACTACCGTGAGCGAGCAGCGGAGGCCGTTCACCTGAATGACGATGTCGTCACCGACAGCGATCTTCCGGCCGTCGGCAAACTGGGAAAGGATCACGGCTTCGCTGTTGGGATCAGTGATGGAGCGCCCTTCCCGGAGAAGGAGCCGGTTCACGGCAAAGCCGCCGGAAGGCATGCTCAGAAGCTTGACGTTCACCCGGTCATCGTTTTCCGCAATAAAAGGCACTTCGGCGGTGATGCGCCCCTCCGCGGCAAGGATCCCCGGCATGGATCGCAAATCGCCGATCAGCGATGCAGGCATCTGATCGGCGGACACGCCCAAATCCATAAAAGCGTTTTCGCGATAATATTGCTCTTTGGAATCATCCAGATTGAAGCCGGCCAGAGAGATGGCGGTAAACAGGGCGATCCCCATGGCGATCACCACCAGAACGGCGATGAATTGAGCTTTTGAATGTTTGATCATGCGCCAGAGCATGAGATCCATCTTGTTCATGGCTTTTACCAGGTGATCTCTTCCGGAGGCACCGGAGTCGTGTTGACACGGTCTTCCACGATCTCGCCGCTGCGCATCCGAAGCACTCTGTCTGCCATGTGAGCGATGCCGGCGTTATGGGTGATCACGATCACGGTCTTGCCCATTTCCCGGTTGATCTTGGACAGCAAAGCCAGGATCGTGACGCCGGTCTGAAAATCCAGCGCTCCGGTAGGCTCGTCGCAGAGCAGCAGGTCGGGATTTTTAGCAATGGCTCTGGCAATGGATACCCGCTGCTGTTCTCCACCGCTCATCTGGGACGGAAAGTGCTCCGCTCTGTCGCCCAGGCCCACCGCACTCATGATCTCGTCGATATCCAAAGGATCTTTGGCGATCTCCGTAGCCAGTTCCACGTTTTCTCGGGCAGTCAGACTGGCCATGATGTTGTAGAACTGGAAAACGAAGCCGACTTTTGTCCGGCGATATTGGGTGAGTTCTTTTTCGTTCAGCTTCGTAATGCTCTGCCCCGACACGATGACATCGCCGGAATCCGGCACATCCATGCCGCCAAGAATATTAAGAAGCGTGCTTTTCCCCGACCCGGAAGGCCCCAGGATCACAACAAAGGTCCCTTCCTCGATGGAAAAATTCGCGCCTCGAAGAGCCCGGACTTCGACTTCGCCCATCTGATAGCTTTTTTTCAGGTCTTTGGCTTCAAGTATGATGCCCATGTGTTTCTCCTTGCCGGCTTATTTCAGCCGTCCGTCGGGATACATACGTCAGGATTTTCTGCTGAGCAGTGACACCGCTTCCGAGACGGTGGTAACGCCCTGCATTGTCACGCCGCTGAAAATTTTCGGCAGTTTGTCCAGGCTCCTGCGGGGGAGCAATATTGTACGAAATCCCATCCGCGCGGCTTCGGCGATCAGTTTTTCCGTATGCTGCACCGGCCGCAGATCTCCGGTAAGGCCGATCTCGCCTAAAGCCAGCAAGTCCGAAGGCACAGGGATGCCTTTTTCGTTGGACCAGATCGCCAGGGCTACCGCCAGGTCGGTGGAAGTTCCTTCGGGTTTCAAGCCGCCCACCACGTTCACGTAAACGTCCCGATTGATCAGGGAGAGACCAGCCTTTCGCTCCAGCACTGCAATGATCATGTTCAGCCTGGAGTTATCGATACCGATAGCGCTCCTTCGGGCAAAGCCGATATTGGTCGGCGCCGTAAGTGCTTGTATTTCCAGAAGAAGCGGCCTCGTTCCCTCGTAGACCGCCGTAGCCGCGGCGCCGTCGCTGCTGTCCGTAAGTCCCTCCAGAAAAATTCCAGAAAGGTTGTCGATCTCAGCCAGCCCTTCCTGCCGCATTTGGAAAGCCCCGATCTCCTGAGTCGTGCCGAAACGGTTTTTCTGAGCCCGCAGGATACGCAGATCCTGATGACGTTCTCCGTTGAACTGAAGCACCGCATCCACCAGATGTTCCACGATCTTGGGACCGGCCAGGTCTCCGCTCTTCGTCACATGGGCAACGATAAAGATCGGCAGGTCGCCGGTCTTTCCGATATTCATCAGGACACTTCCGCAGAGGCGTACCTGGGACACGCTGCCCGGAGCCGAATCCAGCTCTTCGGAGTACAGGGTCTGGATGGAATCAATCACCAAAAACACCGGATCCACCTCCCGGATCACCGGCAGGATATTTTCCAGATTCGTTTCCGACAGCAGAAAAAGCCGCTCCAGATCTCCCGGGCAGACCCGGTCTGCCCGCATGCGGATCTGCTCCTTGGACTCTTCGCCCGAAACGTAGAGCACTTTACCGTATTTTTGAGATATATGAGCCGCAGCCTGCAGGATCATTGTGGACTTCCCGATGCCCGGTTCTCCCGAAATGAGAGCTAAAGACCCCTTGACGATCCCGCCGCCCAATACTCGATTCAACTCGCCGATACCGGTATCCATGCGGCTGCCGGCATCGGGGCGAACCTCTGTGAGCCGTACAGCGCCGGCCGGCCCCCGATCGGTACGCCCTGCAGGAATCGAAATACCTCTGCGACGGACGTCGCTTCCCTCCGAATCCTGCACGCGCTCTTCCACAAAAGTGTTCCAAGCGCCGCATATGCACTGGCCCATCCATTTTGCGCTCTCGTAGCCGCACTCCTGACAGACAAATACCGTTTGTGCTTTCTTGGCCATGGCCGTCCTTTCCGGACCCATCTTCTTCCCTGGGCCTGATCTACAAATTGCCGTCCAACTTCTCTTTGACCAGGGCCGCTGCTTCCCGGGCATAATAATGAGGCTCCAGGTAGGCCATCGAGGGGCATCCTTTTCCGCTCAGTGATTCAAAGCCAACGGCTGCGGCCAGCCTCTGGGCGCGGTACAGATGAAAAGCGGAGGAAACGATCACGACCGGATCGCGTCCCGAGCCGCCGGCTGCTTCAATCAGATCCAGGGCAAAAAGGAAGTTTTCACGGGTAGTCGTGCTATTGGTTTCCGTCAGGATCCGATCCGGGGAAATGCCAAGGCGCTCCAGTTCCCTTGCAATGACCGCCGCTTCGGGCAGCTCTTCGTCCTTCCCCTGCCCGCCGGTGGCCACAGCCACCGAATCCGGGTTGGCCAGCAGGTACTCCGCGGCGCCCCGGATGCGGCGGTCCAGGGTAAGCGACGGTACCGTGCCGTTGACCTTTGCGCCAGGAATGACTACGTAGGACGCCGAGGCGGCCGGTTCCCGCAACGCCGCGGCTACGATGGCTCCTTCGATCATAACGAAACTCAGGACAGCCATCGTCAACAGAAATGTAAGGATTTGAGGCGCCGGCCTTTTCAAAGACCGGATCCGGGGCTCTGCAAAGGCCAGCAGCAGGCAACCACCGCCTGCCAATATCCCGGCGGCGTCAAACCAGTGAGAATAGCCGATCACTGCCAACACACCCAGACCGTACAGGATCAATGCCGCTCCGAGGATCGTTGTCAGTTTCTGCTGTCTTTCCATGATCCCACAATTATTCCGATTCCGGAAGCGGCGGATTTTCCATGTAGCCGCCCGCATAGATCTGCATAGGTTGCCGGCGGATCCCGGCGTTTTTCGTCCCCAGGGCAAAGGGGCACACGACTCTGCAACGGAAGCACTTGACGCGCCAGTCGCCGCCATCTACCGACCCGAAGGCATAATCCTTGCATTCAAACTGCCTAAGCGTAGGCTGCCCATCTTCACTAAGAGCTCCAGTTGCCTTGGCCGGACAGATATCGACGCAAAGGCTGCAATCGCCGCAGTAATCCTTTTCCAGCGGCTGGTCCGCTTCCAGCTCCAGTTCTGTCAGCACGACCACCAGCCACAACATATTGCCGTATTCTTCGTTGATGAGCAGGGTGTTCTTGCCGATCACGCCAAGGCCGGCGGCCTGGGCGCAGTGTTTGGCAGAAACGACCTGTCTCATGCGGCCGGTGGCTGTGTCGAAATTCGTAGGATCGATAGCGCCGGTGGTAATGGCCACAATGCCTTTTTGCTCCAGTCTGGCGATAAAATTGATGGACAGCACATCCAGCATGTTGGACAGTACGTTCCGGATCACCGTATAAGGGACCATGGGATCGTTGCATTGGGTAAAGCCCGCCGGGAAACTGCGGCCGATCACGATTGCGGATTTGCAGGACGGCATCAGGTCCAGCGGGGAGTAACCTGCCGGCGCGCCGCCGAAACGATCGGCGCTGGCAATGCCGCACAGATCTGCCCCAAGCTCGTATGCCAGCGCTTTGATTTCCTTCGAAGTCATTTTTTCCATTTGATTGCGTATCTCCTTTTGCTCTATCAGTTATATTGTACGGTTTGCCGGATCAATCCAGCTTGACTGCGGTCCCGTAGGCCACGATCTCGGCAGCGCCCTGCATGATGGCCGCCGACGCGTACCGCAGGCCGACAACAGCGTCGGCGCCCAAGGCCTCGGCCTCCTCGATCATTCGCTTGGTGGCCAGGGCTCTGGCTTCGGTCATCATCTCCGTATAACCAGTCAGTTCGCCGCCTACCAGCGTCTTGAGTCCGGCAGCGATGTCCCTGCCGATATTTTTGGAATGAACCGTTTGTCCTTTGACCAGGCCCAGCGCACGGTAAGTCCTGCCGGGGATCTGTTCCGTCGTGATCATTAACATAGATACTCCTTTCCACGGGGCCGTTTGCGGTCCCTTCGTTGAGTCAATATCCCTCTTCCGCAGCCTCTCCGGCCAGGTCCGGAGGGATGTCCCGCAGGGCGAACTTCTTGCGCAGCTCCAGGATCAGCCGGACAGACGCCGCGGCCACTGCAACCATAGCGCCTTCACTCAACATGTAGGATCCCGTTCGAACCTGTATCTGAGGCACGATAAAATCCAGCGCGGTATGGGCGGCGAGGCAGACCAGAAATCCTTTGCTTGATTTGCCTTCGCTGACCATAAAGCAAAGATACAGGGAGGCGGCGATATGAAAACAAACCGTCAGGATACGCTCCAGCCCTGCTGCCAGGAAAACAGCATAAGGCAGCGACGCCAGCTCTGCCACTCCGGCAGCGGTGGCCGGATCTTCGGGAAGGGGCGCGCCTCCATTGACGCTGTAGGAAAGGTACAGGTTGGCTCCATAGGTCAGGCCGATCAAAACAACGGCTTCCACGGCGCCGTGGCCGTAGCCGGCCGCAAGGCCGGTATGGTAGCTGAGCCTCTTGTGCAGAAGCGACCGGAAGACGAAAAGCCGGCCGGCAGTCTCAAAAAGCCCCGCAGTAAAAGCTATCAACAGAAAATAAGCAATCGGACTTTGCCCGTACAGCCCGTTCAAAAACGCAACGACAGAAGGCACCGAAAGGAGCGGGATGCGGATCACCATCTGGGTAAGATAAAAGCCCAGGGCTCCGGCCAGGATCGCCGTTCCGGCGCCCTTCCATCGACGGATCAGAAACAGGCCCCCCGCCAGCGGCAGGATCGCCGTCACGAAAAACGTCACCCACATGGCCGCCAGATTTTCCGAAGGGATCATCAGCGGCGCGCCGATCAGATTTCCGTCCATATCAGTCTCTGTTCTTCATCTGCATGATGGTAGCGCCGACAGCGATCCCAAGCAGAATAGGCAGTAAAAATCCCCAGTTCATCGATCTATTCCTCCTTTGCGTCGATCTGCAGGTCCCCGATCAGATAACAAACTGCCTTTCCGGCCATTTCGACCCGGCCGGCTCCGGGCAGATCCCTGCAAGTCAGGACACCGCCCCGAGCGGAAACCTGATGAGACAACATTTCGTTTTTGCCCAGCTTCCCGGCCCAATAGGGGATCAGCGTGCTGTGAGCTGAACCCGTGACCGGATCTTCGTCCACGCCGAAAGCAGGCGCAAACACTCTGCAGACGAAATCACTTTCGTCTCCCGGCGCCGTAACGATGGCGCATTTCACATCTGTGAGCTTCGCCAGGGCGGCGATATCCGGCGCGAGTTCCCGTACGGTTTTCGCGCTGTCCAGCAGGACCAGCGTGTCACGAGTTTTGCCGCAATATAATATTTTTGCGCCCAGGGCTTCCTCGAGGCCTTCCGGCGCGGAGATCTCTTCGGGGACCCAACGGGGCGCGTTCATCGTGAGAAGGTCGTTCTCGCAAGTAACCGTCAGCTCGCCGCAAAGGGCGCGGAAATGGATCTCCCGGATCTCCGGTTCCAGATACTGCTTGATCACGTAGGCCGAGCCCATGGTCGCATGACCGCAGAAATCGATCTCCCCGCCGGGTGTAAACCACCGCAGGTCGTAGTATCCTTCGCGCTTCACCAGAAATGCCGTTTCCGAAAACTTGTTTTCGATGGCGATGTTTTGCATCAGCTCTGCCGCGATGGGATGATCCAGCACACAGACGCCGGCCTGGTTTCCGCCGAACAGTTTGTCCGAAAATGCGTCGATGATGTAATACTTCATGTTACTTCTCCTTTGAATAATGAGTGCGGATATATTCGTATGTCGTCGGGGGGACCAGTTCTGCTGTCCTTTCGATCTCCCCCTGATCGATCAGGGCTCTTACCCGGCTGGCGCTGATGGGGACGCCGTCGATCTCTTTTCTTGGGATCTCATCCACCCTTACCCCCAGAGGCGGCAGATAAGCCAGCATCTGTCTGTTATAGGCTGAAGTGACCCTGCAGTTGGGCTCCGTGCCGACAAAGCGGACCGAGATGCCCATTTCCCGGGCAAAGATCCGGACGAAGATCTCCAGGTCCAGGCGGCAGGCAATATCCTGGGATTGGGTTTTATCTTTGATAAAATACGTTGGAAACGTGACGCTGGAAATCATGTAAGGACCGGTTTCGTGGACCCGCACATTGGAAATGTCCGCAGTGCCGGCCCGCACCAGCTGCAGCCGGTCCCGGGCGGGAAAACGGCTTCGGTCCTCGGTGAGGACGAACAGATGAAGCAGGTCGCAGCGGGCGGCGGCTGTCTCCACCAGATAGCGGTGTCCCAGTGTGAAAGGATTGCAGTTGACCACTGCGGCGCCGATGACGCCCGCGCAGGGCTCGGCCAAAGAACGGGCGTAGTCCCGTGCGCCGTTCTTCCGGTTTTCCATCAGAAGAGCCTCCGGCGTGGAAGCGATGGCGTAAAAGCCGAAATCCGAAAACATGCGGATATTGCCCGGCTTTGTGAACAAAAAAAGGTGCGTCTTTCCCCTGCGGACAGCCTCTTTTTTCAATTCAGTCAGGATCTTGGCCGCCAGGTCTTCTCCCTGACGGTCTTCCCGGACAGCGATACACTTGAACACATTGTCATCCAGAGAGCCGGCAGCCAGGATCTCGCCTTCCTCATAAAGGCATACCGAAAAATGGACGCCTTCCTCGTAATCCAGCCCCGCTTTGCTCAGAAATGCTTTTAGTTGCTCCAGCTTTTTGCCTTTGAAAGGAGCTCCTGTTTCTGTATACATAAATGCGTCCCTCCTGATCGCGCCCTAAATAAGATTATAGTCCATTCCGGAGTGAATGAACAGTATCTACCCTCATTTGGGCCACTGGCTGCACCGGAGAAAAAAGGAGCGCCTCTTTTGAGGCGCTCCCGCGGACTTGTTTTATTCTTCGGATTCGGCTTTATGGGCGGCAATGATCTTTTCCGCCAGATTGCCGGGCACTTCATCATAACGCTCAAACTGCATCGTGAAACTCCCTCTGGCCTGGGTCATGGAGCGCAGGGAAATAGAGTAGTCGAAAACTTCGACCTGCGGCGCTTCGGCGATCAGCTTTTGCAGGCCGCCCCGCTGGGGTTCCATTCCAAGGATCTTGCCCCGCCGCTTGTTCATATCGCCCATGACGTCGCCGGTGTACTCGTCGGGCACCAGGATCTCCATGTGCATGACCGGCTCCAGCAGACACGGTCTGGCTTCCACGATCCCCTTCTTAAACGCCAGGGAAGCGGCGATCTTGAAGGACATTTCGTTGGAATCCACGTCGTGGTAGGAACCGTCATGAAGAACAGCTTTGATATTGACGACCTTGCAGCCGGCCAGGGGGCCCTTGTCCAGGCATTCCCGGAGACCCTTTTCGACAGCCGGCACATAGTTCTTGGGCACGGAACCGCCGAAAAGCTCTTCGGCAAATTCAAATTCTTCCGGAGAGGGACCGAAACGGATCCACACGTCGCCGTACTGACCGGCGCCGCCGGACTGTTTTTTGTGCTTGCCCTGTACATCGGAGGTACCTTTGATAGTTTCTCTGTAAGCAACCTTCTGGGGAACGATCAGCACATCCACACCGAACTTTTCCTTCAGCTTGGCAGTGATGATGTTCATCTGGATGTCGCCCTGGCCGCCGATGAGCATCTGATGAGTTTCGGAATTCCGCTCGATGACGAAAGAAGGATCTTCTTCCATCAGTTTCTTGAGGCCGGTGCCCACTTTTTCGTCGTCGCCTTTGGCTTTTGGCTCCACGGCGATGAAATGAGTCGGCTGGGGGAATTCGACAGCCGGGTATTCCACCACGTGGGCTTTTTCGCTCAACGTGTCTCCGGTCTGCGTATATTGAAGCTTGGCAACAGCGACGATATCACCGAAGGAAACCTCGGGACAATCTCCCTGGTTTTTCCCGCGGAGGAAGAACATCGCGCCCAGTTTTTCGGGCTTTTCCGCTTTGCCGTTATAGATTTCCTGTCCCGGAACAAGCTTTCCGGTGATGACTTTCGCAAGAGAAATCTTGCCCAGGAAAGGATCTGCGATGGTCTTGAAAATAAAGGCGGAAGAATGACCGTCTCCGCAGAGGATCTCCAGCTCTTCGCCTTTGTCGTTCTTTGCGGCATAGGCGGGATGATCTGTAGGCTTGGGGGCATATTTGAGGAAGGAATCCAGGATCTCTTTGATGCCTTCGCCTTTAAGGGCGCTGCACACCATGATGGGCGCGATGCTGCCCGCTGCGATGCCCGCAAGCAGGCCTTTTCTGAATTCCTCGTCGGTGTAAGCCTGACCGTCGAAGAACTTTTCCATGAGGGCCTCGTCGGTCTCGGCGATGGCTTCGTTCAGGGAATCCCTGTCTTCGAGGGGTACGGCGGATACGCCGAATTTTTCACGGATCGCCGCGATGGTCCCGGCCACATCCACGTTTTCTTTATCGGTCTTGCTGACGATGAAAAACCTAGGCATATTGAACTGCTCGCAGGAATTCCATGCCTTTTCGGTGCCGACCTGCAAACCGGAGGAAGCGTCCACAAATATCGCCGCTGCTTCCACAGCTCTCATGGCTGAGTTCACTTCGCCGACAAAGTCGAAAAAGCCCGGCGTGTCGATAAAGTTGAGCTTCACCTTATTGTACTCCACCGGCACGATCGATGCACTGATGGAATACCCTTTTTCGATCTCCATCTTGTCGAAGTCGGCTACGGTATTTCCATCCTCTACTCTTCCGAGTCGGTTGATGACCCCGGTTGCAAGAAGTGCAGCTTCGAGAAAAGTGGTCTTCCCGCATCCGCCGTGTCCTACAAGCGCAATGTTTCTGATACTTTCACTTGTATAGCCTTTCATGTTCTACGCGTCCTCCTACTATTGTATTTGTTGACAACGGGTAAAGTATATCATATGGGTCCGGACCGGGTAAAGGTTAAAATTCCGCAGTCCTGGGCGTCCTTGGGAAGGGGATCACATCCCGGATGTTGGACACGCCCGTCAGATACATGATGAGCCGCTCAAAGCCGAGTCCGTAGCCCGAGTGCTTGACGCCGCCGTATTTCCGCAGCTCCAGGTACCACCAGTAATCCTCCCGGTTCAGGCCGTTGGCCAAAATCTTTTCCAGCAGCACGTCGTGACGCTCTTCCCGCTGGCTTCCTCCCACGATCTCGCCGATGCCGGGCACCAGCAGATCGCAGGCCGCCACAGTCTTACCGTCCTCGTTGAGACGCATGTAGAAGGCTTTGATCTCCTTGGGATAATCGGTGACAAAAACAGGCTTTTTGAATACTTCCTCCGTCAGATAGCGTTCATGCTCCGACTGCAGGTCGATGCCCCACCGGTCCACAGAAAACTGGAACTCTTTTCCGGAGCGCTGCAGAAGCTCCACGGCTTCCGTGTAGGTAACACGACCGAAGTCCGAGCTGACGATGTGGTGAAGCCGGTCCAGCAGACCTTTCTGGACAAACTCGTCAAAGAATGCCATTTCCTCAGGTGCGTGCTCCAGAGTATAGGAAATGATGTACTTGACCATATCCTCGATGAGACGCATGTTGTCGCCAAGATCTGCAAAAGCGATCTCCGGCTCGATCATCCAGAACTCGGAAGCATGACGGGCGGTATTGGAATTTTCGGCCCGGAAGGTGGGACCGAAGGTATATGTGTTCTTGAAGGCCAGGGCAAAAATTTCTGCCTCCAGCTGCCCGCTTACCGTGAGGTTTGCAGATTTTCCGAAAAAATCCTGCTCAAAGTCCACGGTCCCGTCCGGTTTTTTGGGCACGTCCTTCAGATCCAGCGTCGTGACCTGGAACATCTCGCCGGCGCCCTCGGCGTCACTGCCGGTGATGATGGGCGGATGGGCATAGACAAAGTCTCTTTCCTGGAAAAACCGGTGCACAGCATAGGCGGCGATGGAACGCACGCGAAAGACTGCGCTGAAAAGATTGGTGCGAGGGCGCAGATGCCCCTGCTCCCGAAGGAATTCCAGGCTGTGCCGTTTTTTCTGCAGGGGGTAATCCGGATCGGAAGGTGCTTCCACTGCAACGGAGGCTGCCTTGATTTCGAAAGGCTGCAGGGCTTCCGGCGTAAGGACAAGCTGGCCGGTCACTACCAGGGCCGTAGCGATGGGATATCGGGTGATTTCGGAAAAGTTCGGCAGCTTGTCGTCTTCATAAACGATCTGGACCGATTTGAAGAACGTGCCGTCGTTCAGCTCGATAAAGCCGAACTTGTTGGAATTCCGGTTCGTTCGGACCCAGCCGGCCACCGTGACCTCCTTTGCCGCATAATCTTCTGTTGATCTGTATAATGCTCTGATGTCTGTGTATTTCATATCCTTACCTCCCGACAGGGATCTACAGCGGCTTCATGGTGGGGAAGAGAATGATGTCCCGGATGCTGGGCGCGTCGGTGATCAGCATGATCACCCGGTCGATGCCGATGCCAAGACCGCCGGTAGGCGGCAGGCCTACTTCCAGAGCATAGACGAAATCTTCGTCCATGGGATGAGCTTCTTCGTCCTCTCCGGTATCCAATTGAGCCTGCTGCACGCGGAAGCGCTCCAGCTGGTCGATGGGATCGTTGAGTTCGGAGAAGGCATTGGCGATCTCCCAGCCGTTGATATAGGCCTCAAAACGCCTGGTGATCCGGGGGTCCCGGGGATCTCTCTTGGAGAGAGGCGATATTTCGGTGGGGTGCCCTGTGATGAACACCGGACCGTCCAGAAAACCGGGCGCATCCTCGCAAAATGTCTCAAACATTTCTGCCAGGATCTTTCCGCGGGAAAGCCCCTTGACGTCATCGGCTTCCATGCCGGCCCTCACGGCGGCAGCCCGGGCCTGTTCATCGGTTTCGATCTCGGAAAAATCCACACCGGTGATCTCCCGGACGGCGTCGCCCATGTCGATGACTTTCCAGGGCGGCGTCAGATCGAATTCCTTTCCTTGATAAGTGATCTTCATGGTTCCGTTTGCGGCCATAGCAGCTTTGGAAACCACCTGCTCCGTTACGTCCATCACGGCTTCCATGTCCGCATAGGCCATGTAGCATTCCATGCTGGTAAATTCGGGATTATGGTTCCGGTCCATGCCTTCGTTGCGGAACATTTTCCCCATTTCATAGACCCGGTCCAAGCCGCCGACGATCAGCCTCTTGAGATACAGCTCGTTGGAGATCCGAAGCTTCATGTCCAGATCCAGAGTGTTGTGATGGGTCGAAAAAGGACGGGCGTTGGCGCCGCCGGCGATGACGGTCAGGATCGGCGTATCCACTTCCAGATAGCCGTAGTCCTCTTCCAGAACACGCTTGATCTCATGGATGATCATCGTGCGCTTGCGGAACATCTGGCGCACCTCGGGATTCACAATGAGATCCACATAGCGCTGACGGTACCGCTGGTCCTGATCCTTCAGCCCTTTCCACTTGTCGGGAAGCGGCGTCAGGGATTTTGTGAGAAGGCAAAGAGTTTCCACCCGGATCGATATTTCCCCATGCCGGGTCCGGAACACCTCTCCGGTGATCCCCACGATATCGCCCAGATCATAGGTCAGAAAAATTTCATATTCTTCGGGGCCCAGGGCGTCCTGGCGGACATAGCACTGGATCCGGTCCTGTTTGTCCTGAATGTCGATAAAAGAAGCTTTTCCCATTTGCCGCTTGGCCATGATGCGTCCGGCCATGGATACCTGTTTGCCCTCCAAGGCTTCGAATTGCTCTTTGATATCGCCGCTCCAGGCATTCACATCCCATTTTTCCGCAAGAAACGGGTTTCGGCCCATGGCCTGCAGCCGGGCTAGCTTTTCTCTTCGGATCTGCTGCTGCTCGCCCAGGTCTTCTTCGGGAATGTTTTCTTCCGGCAGGGTCTCCTGCTGGGATCTTCTTTCTTCTTCGCTCATTGCCGTCTTCCTTTCGGGTCCGCTTTCTTTATGCTTTCCGGATCTTCAACACTTCCAGAGACAGTACGCCCATCTCCGTCTGGATGTCCACCACTTCGCCGGCAGCCTTCCCCAGAAGCGCCTTGCCCACGGGAGATTCATTGGAGATCTTTCCCGCAAAGGGATCCGCTTCCGTGGCGCCTACGATCACATATTCAAACTGGTCCGCTGTCTGGCGATCCTTCAGCAGGACGTGGAGACCCAGGTTCACATGCTCCCCGGTCAGCTCGTCCTCGGTGATGATCTTGCCCTTCCGCAGCATATTCTCCAGCTTCAGGATGCGGTCTTCCAACTCTGCCTGCTCGTTCTTTGCGGAATCATATTCCGCGTTTTCCGATATATCGCCATAGGAAATGGCTTCCTTGATGCGCTCGGCCACTTCCCCTCTTCTGACGGATACCAGATATTCGTGCTCTTTGACGATCTTGTCGTAGCCTTCCTGGGTCATTAAAATTTGGTCACTGTTCATTGCGCAAACCTCTCTTTGATATAATATTTATTCCAAACGGAAAGGCGGATCGCCCAACCGGGAAAAAATCTCCTCCAGCTGAACCGCTGTGGTGGCAGTATTGGCGCTCCGCCGGAGCTGTGTCGCACCGGGAAGTCCTTTTACGTACCAGCCAACATGCTTCCGCATTTCCCGCACGGCAGCGTATTCGCCCTTGGCCTCGATGGTCAGCGCCAGGTGCCGCAGCAGCATTTGCTGTATTTCCTCCGGGGATGGCTTCGGCGGCAGCGGCCGCCCCTCGCACAAAGCTCTGATCTCTCTGAATATCCAGGGATTTCCCAGGGCTCCCCGGGCGATCATCACGGCGTCGCAGCCGGTGACTTCCATCATGCGGAGCGCGTCTTCGGCGGAAAACACGTCGCCGTTGCCGATCACGGGCACCTGAAGAACTTTCTTGATCCGGGCGATCTTGGACCAGTCCGCCTTCCCTGAATAATATTGCTCCCGGGTCCTGCCGTGGACAGCGACGGCTGCGCAGCCGGCTGCTTCCATTTGAGCCGCAAAGCCGCAGAAGTCGTAAGGATCCTCGGAAAAGCCCACCCGCATCTTGACCGTTACCGGCTTTCCTGCGTGCTCCACCACGGCGCGAACACAGGCAGCGGCCAGAGCCGGATCATTGAGAAGCGCCGAACCCTCGGCGTTTCGGACCACTTTGGGGACGGGACAGCCCATGTTGATATCCAAAAGGACATTGGGCCGTTCCTTCAGCTGTCGGGCAGCCCTGCCCAGCATCGCCGGCTCGGCGCCGAAAAGCTGGATGCCCACAGGGCCTTCCTCGGGACAAATCGTCAGCAGCGTCTCTGTATTTTTGCTTTTATAATACAGCCCTTTGGCGCTGACCATTTCCGTGCAGGTCAGCCCGGCGCCCTGTTCCCGGCACAAGCGGCGGAAAGGACCGTCGGTGATCCCCGCAAGAGGGGCCAGCACAAAGGGGAAGTCCAGCGAAAACCCGCCGATATTACAGGCCCGGGTCTGCATCTGTTGCGTTCTTCCTGCCGGCAGCCCTGCGGGGACGATTCTTTTCGTAAATGAGCTCCAGGCCCGTCAGCGTCAAAAGCTTGTCCACATGGTCGATGCAGTCCACCCCGGAATCAATGAGGGTGGAAAGACCGCCGGTAGCGACTACGGTCACCGGTTTGTCGCTGCCTGTGTACGCGCGGATCTCCTCTTTCATCTTTTTGATGATGTATTCCACCATACCCATATTTCCGTACACCACGCCGGCCTGAATGCCTTCGCTGGTGTTGCGGCAGAGCACGTGGCCCGGCGCCTCCAGATCCACCCGGGGCAGCTTGGCCGTTTTTTCGAACAGAGCGTCTGCCGAGATCTTGATGCCCGGCGCAATGACGCCGCCCAGATATTCGGCCTTTTCCGTGATGGCGCAAAAGGTGGTCGCCGTGCCGAAATCCACAACGATCAGCGGCGCCGGATACAAGTGCAGCGCCGCCACGGCGTTCACGATCCGGTCTGCGCCCAGGAGCTTGGGGTTGTCATACTTGACGACCAGTCCCGTTTTGATCCCGGGCCCCACGACGATGGCTTTCCTGTTGAAATATTTTTGTGTCAGATGCTGCAGCGTATAAATGATCGAGGGAACGACCGTGGAAATGATGACTTCGTCGATATCCTTGACCGACAGCCCTTCGTATTCGAAAAGCTGATGGATGATCATTCCGTATTCATCGGCGCTTTTATTTTTGTCCGTCTCCAGGCGCCAGTTCTGGAGAAGCTCCCGCTCCCGGTATACGCCCAGTACAATATTGGTGTTTCCTACGTCAAATGCCAGCAGCATACTTTCTTCTCCTGTCCTTAAAATGAACGGACTTCCTTTTCGATCCGCGCGACGGCAAGGGCCATCATCAGGCCCGGAACGATGGTATTTCCGGTGATATCCACGCCCAGGATCTCTTTGATCCTTTTTAGCCGGTACTGCACCGTATTGGCATGGATGTCCATGAGCTTTGCGGTTTTTGCCGTGGAAAGGCCCGCGTCCAGAACAAAAGTCTCCAGAGTTTCCATCAGCTGCTTCCCTTTGGTATCCTTGGCATTTTTAAACGGTTTGATCAAGTCCAGATAGTTCTTTTTGACCGACCCGCCCTTGATACAGATATTGACGCAGTTGCTGGCCAGCGCCAGCTCATACTTCGAAAACGAGTGCTTATGGGGGAAGATCAACTGTATAAAGGCCTCTGTTTCGTTGATGATCTGAAAGGCATTGCACATGCCTTCCACACCCTCAAGTCCGGACACATGAAACGTCTTGTCGGCGCCGGCCTCGAACATCTGCCGGGCCAGCCCTTTCCATTCGGGCTCGCCGTACTCTTTGGATTTCGGAGAATCCAGCAGTATGCCGGAAATTTCATCGCCTTCGGTGACCTTGATGGTCCGGATATCGAATTCCGTCTCAAAAGCAGCCAGCTTTTTCAATCCCTCTTCCTTATGGACGCCGGGGACGAAAAAAACGCCTTTGAACATATCACCCGTCAAATCAAGCTCCTGCATGAGCGCATAGGCCAGGCTGCGGTTTCCCCGGCGCAGAGCCCGGATGAACTCGGCGGTGATGTCCCGTTCCGGCGTATAATTCCACATACCCATGGCCAGCTCGATGATCTCAGCCAGTTTCACGATCTCATCCTGGGTGTAGTTCACATCGTTGTCCACCAGCATCAAATAGTATTTGACGCCGCTGATCGTCACCGGTCCCCAGTAGGTGGAAAGCCCCTTGAAATCCAAGCGGGTATTTTTTGTATTTTTATCGATGTCCTGCTCGATGCCCATGCGCACCACGTCTTCGATGGACACGGTGTGCCGGGTCTCCACGGAAAAAACCGTGTTGAAGTCGCCGGAAAACAAGACGACCTGAAAGTTGTTGTTGATGGCCGCTTCCCGGATCGCAACGGGAAAACTGCTGTACTTCTCAAAGTTCAGTAGATGATAAATACTGTTGTTGATGAGGCTGTTGGAAAAAGTCTCGGTCATGACTCGTCCTTGTTCTCCTGCTCCTGGGCCTTTTCAGCTTCCTGCTTTTCCCGGAGCCTGGTGAGGTCCTGGAACACCATGCTTCCATCCGTGCCCATGACTGCAACACGCTTGCCCTTTTCCATGTGCCTGCGAAGCTGCTCTTCCATGGCTTTTCGCTCGGCCTCCTCGGCAGCGGCCCGCTTTTCGGCTTCCAGGCGATTGGCTTCTTCCTTAGCTTGAGCCTGATCCTGGCTGTCCTGCTTGATTTCCTCCAGAGTCTTTTCGTCGTTGAAGAGCTGTTCAAACTGAACGGCGTCGATGGTCTCCATTTCCAGAAGCGCGTCGGCGATGCGGTTCAGCTGATCCATGTGTTCCTTCAGGATCTCCTCGGTCCGGTCGAAGGCAGTTTCCATGATGAGCTTGATTTCTTTGTCGATCTCGGAGGCCAGGCTTTCGGAGAAGTTTTTCCGGGACGTGAAATCACGGCCCAGGAACACTTCGTCGGACTCGCTGTAGTTGATCGGCCCGATCTTCTCGCTCATTCCGTATTTGGTGATCATGTTGCGGGCGATGGTCGTTGCCCGTTCCAAATCGTTGCTGGCTCCGGTGCTGATATCTTTGAGCACCAGTTTTTCAGCGACGCGGCCCCCCAGGAGATGCATGATCTGCTCCTCCATGTCGGTCTTGGTCATGTAATATTTATCTTCTTTGGGCAGCGTCATGGTAAAGCCGCCGGCTCTGCCCCGGGGCATGATAGTGACCTGGTGCACCGGATCTGCGTTGGGCAGGACTCTTGCGACCACTGCATGACCTGCTTCGTGGTAGGCCGTCAGTTTCTTCTCTGAATCGCTGATCACCCGGCTTTTTTTCTGGGGGCCGGCGATCACCCGGGTAATGGCTTCCTCCAGATCGTCCATATGGATCTGGCTCCCGCTTCGGCGGGCCGTCAGAAGGGCCGCCTCGTTCATCATGTTCTCGATGTCTGCCGGCGTAAAGCCCGGGGTGCGCCTGGCCAGCACCTTCATGTCGATGCCGCTGTCCAGGGGTTTGTTTTTCGAGTGTACTTTAAAAATCGCCTCCCGGCCTTTGATATCGGGAATGCCGATGGCCACTTCTCTGTCGAACCGGCCGGGACGCAGGATCGCAGGATCCAGGACGTCGGGGCGGTTGGTGGCAGCCAGGATGATGATGCCCTCGTTGACGCCAAAGCCGTCCATCTCCACCAGGAGCTGGTTCAGTGTCTGCTCTCTTTCGTCGTTGCCGCCGCCGATCCCGGCGCCTCTGCGCCGGCCGACCGCATCGATCTCATCGATGAAAACGATACAGGGGGCGTTTTTCTTTGCCTCGGCAAACAGATCCCGGACACGGGAAGCGCCCACGCCCACGAACATCTCAACAAAATCCGATCCGCTGATGGAGAAAAACGGCACGCCGGCCTCTCCCGCCACGGCTTTGGATATGTAAGTTTTACCGGTGCCCGGAGGCCCTACCAGTAAAACGCCTTTGGGGATCCGCGCGCCCAGCTGCACATATTTTTTGGGATTTCGCAGGAAATCCACGATCTCTTCCAGCTCGGCCTTTTCTTCGTCCAGCCCCGCAACGTCGGCAAAGGTGATCTTTTTCAGATCCCCGTCCTTAAGCATGTGAGCACGGTTCTTACCGAAGTTCATGACGCTCTTGTTTCCGCCGCCGGCGCCGTTGGCGCCCATAAAGCTGGTCCAGAAAAAGATCATGACTCCGATAAGCAGCAGCGTGGGCAGCCAGCTAAGCCAGGCCGCCGCCGAGGACGGTTTGACGCTCTGGACCACAAGGCCGTTGCCGGACTGGGGCACGATATAGGTCTGGCTCACCGTTTCCATGTCATAGACGGTGGGCGCATAGGCGATGAACAGCGTGCCGTCCCGAAGCTCCCCTTCGTAACGGCGTGAACTCTCTGTTATTTTGATGCTTTCCACCTGCTCCTTTGCAAGGTGGGAAACCAGTTCCGAAAACTCGATGCTCTTGACCGGCTCCTGCCGGCTGATGGCAGCATCCTGATAAAACCAGGCGATCGCCAGTACGACGGCAAAAATCAGGAGGTAGATCCCGGCGCCTCGCATAGCGTTATTTCTTTTATTATTCAATGGTTAAAACCCTCCGTGTCCTCATTGATCTTCTTCGTGCCGATTTTCTATTTGTACGAAGACACAACATTTTAGCATATTCTTCTGTATATTTCAAGCAATATCCCCTGTCGCGTCTCGGACGTCACTTTGCATTTTTCGCTGACCGTGCCGCCCCGGATCCAAAGGACCTCGCTGCCGCTGCAGACCAGCGGGATCCGGTCTCTGCTCTCTCTTGGCACCTTCGCGTTCACAAAATGATCCTGGAGCTTCTGGGTCCCGGGACCGCCCAAAGGCCATATGCGGTCGCCGGCCTGCCGGGTCCGGAGGACCAGCGGTGCGCCTAAAGCATCCACCGCGTCGGCATCCAGCACGGCCTGGTGAACAGGAAGCGATGCCGGATCGGGGATCTGGTCGCCGGGAAGGCGTCGCTGTATCAGCTCCCACACCGGATCCTCCTTGGCCGGGGCGTCCAAGCCCGGGCACCGGAGCAAAAGGTCCTCGCGTCCCATTTCCGCTCTGTACCCCCCGGGGAATTCGGTCACAGCGCCGGTATTCCCTTTCTCCAAAGCCTTCCACAGCGCCGTCAGATGTACCGAAGCGATATCCTCCTGCAGTCCGATGCGGGCAAACAGCAGGCGGACGACCCGCTTTCCCAGGGCGGCATCCATGGCAGCAAGCTCCGCCAGAGGGAAAGCGAGATCGGCCCGGGTGTCATCGAGAACACGGGCCGAGGCTGCCTTTTGCAGCGTCAGGCGCAAAAGGCAGCGGTCGTCCTCCCGGGCATTGTCCGCAAGACGGACCAGCGCTTCCCGCACAGCAGGATTGAACTGCCGCTCCAGCAGCGGAATCAGTTCCAGACGCAACCGGTTGCGGGTAAATGCGGTGCTGGCATTCGTGCTGTCCCACAGCGGCATCGGGGTATTTTTATCGCAGTAAGCTTCCACTTCTTTTCTGGAGGTATCCAGCAGCGGCCGGATCAGTCCATCTTCCCGGAGATATTCCATGGCTGTCAGTCCGTGGACGCCGGTGCCCCGCAGGATCCGGAGCAGGACGGTTTCCGCCTGATCGTCCCGGTTGTGGGCCAAAGCCACCCGAACGACGCCGGCGCAACGCTTTGCTTCTTTACCCGCCTCCGCAAACAAGGCTTCCTGCCTGGCCTGCCGTCCGGCCTCTTCCACAGATATTTTTTCATTGCGGGCTCGGGCTTCCACATCGCAGACCGCCACAGTCAGGGGCACGCCAAGGCTGCCGCAATGGTCCGTGAGCCATCGGACGTCCGCGGAAGCCTGTTCTCCCCGCATCAAATGGTTCAAATGAACACAGGATAATGAAAAACCAAGCTCCTTGCGGAGCTCGGTCAGTATATGCAATAGGCACAGAGAATCCGGGCCGCCGGAAAGACCCAATACGACGTGGTCTCCGGAAGCGATCAGGCTGTGTTCGGAAATAGTCCTTCGGACTGAGGCTTCTGCGTTCATGATGTCATCCGTTCAGCGAAGCGGCGATCCTTTGGGCCATGTCCCGGAGCGCAACGCGCTGGTCTTCGGTTGCGGCCGACCGGAGGCTCACTGTGCCTTCCAGCAGATCCATGGTCTTCATGCCGGAAAGGAGCTCCGCCATGAGCTTTCCGGAGGAAGAGGCCCAGGTGCCGTTTTCGATCAGGGCTACGGTTCGATTCTGCATGTTGTGGGCCTTCAGATCCAACAAAAAGTGATGCATCGGCGGGAAGATCTCCGCATTATGCGTCGAGCAGGCCAGCACCAAATGACTGCAGCGGAAGGCTTCGGCCACCAGATGGGATACGTCCGTGGAGGATACGTCATACATGACGATATTTCTGACGCCCGCTTCCGCCAGCTCAAAAGCCAAAATCTCCGCAGCGTTTTCCGTATGCCCGTAGATCGAACCGCAAGCAATCATAACAGCCTGTTCCTCCGGCTGCCAGGAACTCCACAGATCATATTTCCCGATAAACCAGTCCAGATCCTTGCGCCAGACGGGGCCGTGGAGAGGGCATATTGCGGCGATTTCAAGGCCGGCAGCCTTCTTAAGCAGCGCCTGGACCTGAGCGCCGTACTTCCCTACAATATTGGCATAGTACCGCCGGGCGTCGGGCAGCCAATCTCTCTCGAAATTCATCTCGTCCGCATAGAGATTGCCGTTGACAGCGCAGAAGGTGCCGAAAGCATCTCCGGAATACAGGATACGGTCGGCCTCGTCGTAAGTGACCATGGTTTCGGGCCAGTGCACCATGGGCGCCATGAGGAATCTGAAAACATGGCGGCCGATGCTCAGGATCTCTCCTTCCTTGACCGCAATTGCGCAGGCCTCCACGTCAAAATCAAAATACTGGCGGATCATGGTGATCGCCTTGGCGTTGCTCACGATCTTCAGGTCCGGATAGCGCCGGATGAGATCGCCGATAGCGGCGGCATGATCCGGCTCCATGTGATTGATGATCAAATAGTCCAGGGAACGCCCCGCAAGGACCTTTTCGATGTTCTCAAAGAAAAGGGCTGCAGCCCCCTTGTCCACAGTGTCGATCAGGACCGTCTTTTCATCCAGGATCAGATATGCGTTGTAGGAAACGCCGGCAGGTATCGGATAAAGGTTTTCGAACAAAGCCAGTCTCCGGTCGTTGGCGCCGACCCAATACATGTCATCCGTCATTTTCTTTACACAGTACATTCTTGATCTCCTTTACAGTTCGATATTGAAAAACCGGCATCCGTTCCTGCAGGTCTGCAGCGCGACTTCCTCGTAGGCCGCTCCTTTGATTTCTGCGATTTTTCGCGCGGTATGCTCCACGTAAGGCGGAATATTGGTGCGCCCGCGAAAGGGCTCCGGCGCAAGATAAGGCGCGTCGGTCTCCACCAGCAGATGCAGCAGATCCACGGCTTCCACGACCTCCCGGGCCCGCCGGGCATTGGAGTACGTGACCGGACCGGCGATGCTGATCGTTGCGCCCAGTTTGACATACTGCTCCGCCATCTGCGCGCTGCCGGAATAGCAGTGCAAAAGGACCCGGGCATCCTGAGTCCCGTCGGGACGGAGCGGAAAACTCTTTTTTCGCTCCGGGGAAAACGCGCCGTTTTCCCGCAGGATGCCCAGCACGTCTTCGTGAGCCTCCCGGTCGTGGATCACGATGGGCATGCCGAGTTCCACTGCCATGCGCACCTGCCGGGCGAACCAGAACCGCTGGCTCTCCCGGTCGGAAAAATCGTAGTGGTAATCCAGCCCGATCTCGCCGACAGCTTTGACCTTCGGCTTCTTTGTCAAGCCTCTGACGAGCAGCAGCTGCTCCTCGTCAAAATCCTTGGCTTCGTGGGGATGGCACCCCACCACCGCATAGCAGAAATCATTTTCCTCCGCCGCGCGGGCCGCATCCAGAGACGTGGCCAGATCGGAACCCACGTCCATCACCACGGCCAGCCCCGCATCGCGGATCTGCTGATACAGCGCGCGGCGGTCCTTGTCGAACCGCCGGTCGCTGATATGGGCATGAGAATCGAAGAGCATCAACTGACGACCTCTCCGTCCCTGGCGTTTGTAAAAGCAAACGTAAATTTATCACGGTCGTTGGCAAACAGCAGCATGCCGTTGGACTCCTGCCCTCTGAACTTCCGGGGCTTCAGATTGGCCACCACGATCACCGGCTGTCCGACGCAGTCCTCGGGCTTGTAGCTCTCGGCTACGCCGGAGATGATCTGCCGGACCTCGCGGCCCATGCGGATCTGGAAGATCAGAAGCTTGTCCGCGTCGGGATGCTTTTCCGCCGAAAGGACGACGCCGGTCCGAAGATCGATCTTTTCGAAATCCGCAAAATCGATGGCATCTTTGTAGGGGATCTCCGGCGGCAAGTCCTCCGGCTCCGCTCCTCCTTCTTTCATGGCTTCCAGCGCCGCGATCTCTTCCTCGATATCCAGGCGGGGGAAGATGGCTTTTCCTTTCTTGACGATCTCTCCTGCCATAGTATCGAAGACTGCGGCATCCTTCCACTCCGGCTCTGCGTACCAGAGGCCCAGCTGGCTGCGGATCTCCGTTGCCGTGGTGTGCATAAAGGGATAAATCAGGATCGATACGATGCGCAGCGCTTCCGCCAGATTGTGGAGCACCGTGTCCAGTCTGGCTTTGGAGGCCTCTTCCCTGGCAAGGATCCAGGGCGCCGTCTCGTCGATATACTTGTTCGTCCGGCGGATCAGCACCCAGATCTCTTCCAAAGCTAAATTGAAGCGGAATTGATCCATATGCTCGGCTACGCGGGCATGGCAGCCTGAAGCCAGATCTTTAAGTGCCTGGTCCGGTCCTTCGCAGGGCCCTGCGGGCGGGACCTGGCTGCGGTTATATTTTTCGATCATGGAAACGGTCCGGGACAAAAGATTGCCCAGGTCATTGGCAAGGTCGTAATTCAACCGGTTGAGCATCACTTCGTTGGTGAACAAGCCGTCCTGGCCGAACGTGTACTCCCTGAGAAGGAAATACTTGAGGGCATCCACGCCGTAGCGCTCAATGAGCTTGACGGGATCCACGATATTGCCTCTGGATTTGGACATCTTGCCACCCTCCAGAAGGATCCAGCCATGTCCGAGCACATGCTTGGGCAACGGCGCGTCGATGGACATGAGCATGGCCGGCCAGATGATCGCGTGGAAACGGACGATCTCCTTGCCTACCAAATGCACATCGCAGGGCCAGTACTTTTCGTACTTTTCCATGCTCTCGCCGGGCAATTCGGGAAATCCCAGGGCCGTCACATAATTGGAAAGCGCATCCAGCCATACATAAATCACATGCTTGTCGTCGATGGGCACCGGAATGCCCCAGTCGAAGCTGCTTCTGGAAATGCACAGATCCTCCAGCCCCTGATCGATAAAGGCCAGCATTTCGTTGACTCTGGTTTCCGGCTGCAGGAAATCTGTCGTTTTGAACAGTTCCACCAACCGGTCGGCATACTTGGAAAGGCGGAAGAAATAGGCTTCTTCCTTGGCTTTCTCCACAGGCCGGCCGCAATCCGGACAAAGTCCGTCGTTCAATTGGTTTTCCGTCCAGAACGCTTCGCAGGGCGTACAGTACCAGCCCTCGTATTCCGACTTGTAGATGTCGCCTTTTTCGTACATCTTGAGGAAGATCTCCTGGACCCGCTTTTCGTGGCGGGGCTCCGTGGTACGGATAAAATCGTCGTAGGAGATCTCCATGGTCTTCCACAGCGCAAGGATGTTTTCCACGATGGCGTCCACGTAAGCGATGGGCGTCACGCCTTTGGCCTCCGCCTTTTTCTGGATCTTCTGGCCGTGCTCGTCAGTGCCGGTCAGAAACATCACATCGTAGCCGGCCAGACGTTTGAACCGGGCCATGGCGTCGGCCATGACCGTGCAGTACGTATGCCCGATATGAAGATTGTCGCTGGGATAATAAATCGGTGTGGAGATGTAGAATGTCTTTTTCTTTTCCATGATCTGCTCCTTCTGCCGGCTCGAATGGGAACCGGTCCTATGCGATGATATCGTGAGGATCTTTCATTCCATCCAGAATGGCAAATCCGTCCCGGTACTGAACTTTGATGATGGCCGCCGGATTGATCCGGATATGCCACAGGTCAGAAAGACTGACGTCGAACAAAAACGCCAGCGCGCCGCGGATGGCCATGGAGTGAGAGACCACAACAATGGGTCTCTCAGGATACTCCTCCTTTCCTGCGCTGTCTTCCTTGTGGATGACTTCCTTTAGAAAATCGGACACACGGCTTTTGACCTCTGAAAAGAGTTCACTTCCCGGCGCCCGGTAGTTGCCGAAATCGTCCAGGAACGGACGCAGATGCTCCGGATGAGCCGCTTCGGCATCCGTGACCGACATCTGTTCGAATATGCCCACAGCCATTTCCTTGATCCTCTCGTCAGGCTGCACGGAAATGCCCCGGTGAGCTGAAGCGATGGCGTCAGCCAAAGTGCGGGTCCTTTCCATCGGGCTGGAATAAATCGCGGAAATTTTTTCCGAAGCCAGCTCCGCTTTTACCCAATCCACGCTCTTTTTGCCTTTTTCCGTGTAAGGAGAGTGCGTTTGGCCGTATATGATCCTGTGAACCAGCGCCTCCGTCTCAGGATGACGCACGAATATAAACTTCAATGACTATCCTCGTTTCTTTTCGGGCAGGGGGATCTGCACCAGGATGATGGCCGCAAAGACCACGGCACAGCCCAGCACTTCCCTGGGCGTCATCACTTCATTCAACAGGAGCCAGCCGCCCAGAACGCCGAAGACTGCCTCGAGGCTCAGCAACAGGGAGGCCACGGTCGGATCGGTGAACTTCTGTGCCACCATCTGCAGCGTATATCCCACACCCCCGGAAAATATGCCGGAGTATAGAATGGGGATCGCCGCGGCGGCCAGCTTGGCCGTCGTGGGCGCCTCAAAGGCGAAAGCCGCCAAGCCCGTAAGTATCGCGCACACGATAAACTGGATCATGGACATCTTCAATGGATCGGCGATCTGGACGAAATGGTCGCAGCTCAGGATATGGAGGGCAAAAAAGATCGCGCAGATAAAAACCAGCGTATCGCCCTTAGTCAAAACAAATTCCTCTCCGATGGAAAGAAAATACATCCCGACAGTCGCCAGGACCACACCCACGCCGATGAGCCAGGTGATGCGCTTCTTCAGAAAAAGCCAACCGATCACCGGAACAAAAACGATATACAGCGCCGTGATGAAGCCTGTCTTGCCCGCTGTGGTATAAACGATGCCCATCTGCTGGAAGGATGCGGCCAGCGTCAGAAACACTCCGCAAAACACCCCTCCCCGAAGCGTATTCCTGCGGTGGTCGGCTATTTCCTGCGGACTCCGCTTTTCTTCGAGCCCCAGCCGCTTTTTTCTCCTGTCAGTGAACCACACAAGGAGGCCCAGCGCCATGGCGGCCAGTACGGAACGGGCCGAGCCGAAGGTCAAAGGTTCGATGTGGTCCATGCCCACCCGCTGAAAAACGAAAGACAGTCCCCAGATCAGCGCCGTGAGCAGCAGCATCAAATTGCCCAATATTCTCTTTTTTTCCATAAAAAATCTCCTGTTTGTAATTGTAATATTATATACTGACAGAAGATAAATGACCAGTCCGATTTTGACCAAAGGAGGCGCTCATGCTGTTTCAGTTCGACGAGATCCCCTCGACCCAGGATGTGCTGAAAGATTATTACCGGGATAAAACCGCCGTATTCGGTGATGCGGTGACGGCAGAGGCCCAGACCCACGGCCGGGGACGCTATGGCCACCATTTCCATTCTCCAAAAGGCAGGGGCATCTACCTGAGCATCCTGCTGCCCTATCGGGACATCGACCGCCTGACCATCCGGACAGCCGCTTTGGTGATGAAGGTCATCGAGGACGTGGCCGGTGTAGCTGTAAAGGTCAAATGGGTCAACGACCTGCTGCTGCACGGCCGAAAAATCGCCGGGATCCTGGCTGAGGCTGTTGTGGATGACGCCGGACGGCCCGGCGCCGTGATCGTAGGCGTAGGCATCAACCTGACTGAGCCGCCGGGGGGGTACCCGGAAGACATCCGGGACCGGGCCGGCGCTTTGCTTTCTCCAACGGAACAAAACGCCATGCCGGTGCAAGCGGTGACGCAGCTGAAAAAAAGTCTCACCGCCGCACTGCTGGAAAAGCTTCAGGAAATGGGCGCCACAGAGGAAAGCGCTGAGGAGTTCGCCCTTTATCGGGCCCGCCTGATCAATCCCTCGGAGGTCCCGCCGGGCGCTCTTGACGCAATATGTCTGCCAGGAGCTCCAGCATCCTCCGGCCCGGATCGATGATCGGGACTGAGACTGCGTTTTTGATTTGCTCATAGATATAAGGGAAATGCGTGCAGCCCAGGATCAGGACCTCCGCTTTCATCGCAGTGAAGCAGCGGAGAAATTCCCGCATCCCCAAATCTTCCGTGATCTCTTCGGGCGGCAGCAGTTCTTCGATCTGATAGACCAGTGCCTGAAGCGCCGCGCCGGACAGCCAGCTGTCCGGATTATGTTTTTTGATGACCCGTTCGATCCCCGCCAGCGCCTGACAGTTGGCGGCGATCACAAAAATGTGCTTATACAGGCGGGCGCATTCCGCGTAGACATCCAGCGGCGTCATCACCGGCGCCGGGATCCGGCGACGGACACTTTCCAAGTCGATGGCTGTGGAAAGGGAATTGCAGTATATGTAGACAGCCTCCGCCCCGTCCTCAAGCATTTCAACAGCCAGATCCACCACCCTGTCGGCCAGCTCTTTTGGATGATGCAGCTGCATATCCAGCTGCTGGGTGGCATCCTCGCTGCACGGGCGCCCCAGAGCCTCGTGTCCCTGACTTTTCACATATGTCACGCCCAGTTGGGTGTCGGTCCTGGTTCCCGCGATCACGGCAAGTTTCATTCTATATCCCTCCTGTTTTTAGTTTCATCCTAACGGCCCCCGATCCGGCTGTCAATGAACAAAGGGACGCTCCTGGGAGCGTCCCTTGCTTTCGATCCGTTTTCGGATCAATTCTTTTTCTTGTCTGCTTCCAGGCCGGGATACTTGGGTGTCGCCTTGTAACTGGTGTGGAGCAGTTCGTGAGACCGGTGACTTCCCGGCTCACCCAGATACTCGCTGTAGATTTTCTTAATGAGAGGCACTTCATGGCTCTTGCGCATTTTCATGAGCGCGTCCTCAGAATACAGCGCGCCGGCCCGCAGGGTCTGGATGTCCACAAAGTTGCGGACACTGCCGGGCTGGATCGGCTGGCCGCCGCCGTTGATGCAGCCGCCGGGGCATCCCATGATCTCCACGAAATGATATTCGGCTTCGCCGGCTTTGATCTTGTCCAGCAATCTGGATGCATTTTCCATGCCGCTGGCCACAGCGACCTTGACGAGGGTGCCGGCTACATCGTAGCTGGCCTCCTTGATGCCTTCGATACCGCGGACATCCACGAAATCAAGCTTCGGCAGCTCTTTTTCCGTAAGGATCTCCACCACGGTACGCAGGGCAGCTTCCATGACGCCGCCGGACGCGCCGAAAATGACTGCCGCGCCGGAGAATTCGCCGAAATCGGGATCGAAATCCTCTTCGGGCAGCTGAGCCCAATCCATGCCGGCCTTCCGGATCATTCTGGCCAGCTCACGAGTGGTGATGGTCTCGTCCATGTCCCACAATCCGTTCACGGAAGACTGGTCTTCTCTTCTGATCTCGAATTTCTTAGCTGTGCAGGGCATGACCGTAACCACGAAAACATCTTCGGGGTTCAGACCCAGCTTTTCGGCATAATAACTCTTCATCATGGCGCCGAACATCTGCTGCGGGCTCTTGCAGGAAGAGAGGTTGGGAATGAATTCGGGATAATACTGCTCGCAGAACCGGATCCAGCCGGGGGAGCAGGAGGTGATCAGGGGCAGCGTGCCGCCGTTCTGCAGGCGGTGGATAAATTCTGTTCCTTCTTCCAGAATGGTGAGATCGGCGGTTACATCCACGTCGAAGACGCCGTCAAAGCCCAGGCGGTGCAGCGCTGCGACCATCTTGCCCTGGACATTGGTTCCGATGGGATCGCCGAATTCTTCGCCCAGCGTGGCCCGGACAGCCGGCGCCGTGCCGACGACGACGTGCTTTTTGGGATCGTTCAGGGCCGCCCATACCTTGGCGGTGGAATCCACTTCTGTCAGCGCGCCGGTGGGACAGACGTTGATGCACTGCCCGCAGTTGATACAGGCCACCTCGCCAAGACCTCTGTCGAAGGCCGATCCGATGTGGGTGCTGAAGCCCCGGTCGTTGGGACCGATGACAGCGGCGTGCTGCTGCTGTTTGCAGACAGCCACACAGCGGCGGCAGAGGATGCACTTGGAGTTGTCGCGGATCAAATGGGGCGTGGACTGCTCGATGTCGGGCTGCATTTCCTTGGGCGTGCCGAAACGGACTTCCTCGATGCCGTATTCTTCGGCCAGGGCCTGAAGCTCACAGCTCTGATTACGCACGCAGGTAAGGCATTCCATCCTGTGGTTTGACAGGATCAGCTCCAGAGTGCGCTTGCGGGCGTCATAGGCCTTCTGGGAATTCGTGTTGATTTCCATGCCTTCGGCTACAGGATAGACACAGGCAGCCACGAGCCCTTTGGCGCCCTTGACTTCGGTAAGGCACATCCTGCAGGCGCCGATGGCGTTGATCTCTTTCAGATAGCACAGCGTGGGGATCCGAAATCCGGCCAGACGCGCAGCTTCCAATACGGTGGCGTCAGACGGACATTCGATCTGCATGCCGTTAACTTTTACTTTAACAGTACTCATTGATATTTCTCCTTCCGCCTATTCTACGATGATTGCACCGAACTTGCAGGCTGCGATACACGAACCACATTTGATGCACAAAGACGGGTCGATGGAATGGACTTCCTTGACCTTGCCGCTGATGGCATCTACCGGACAGACTCTGGCGCAGGCTGTGCATCCGATGCACTTGTCGGCCAGGATCTTATACTGGATCAGACCTTTGCACACGCCGGCGGGGCATCTTTTTTCCACCACGTGAGCTTCGTATTCGTCGCGGAAGTAACGAAGGGTGGACAGGACCGGATTCGGCGCCGTCTGGCCCAGACCGCAGAGCGAGTTTTCTTTGACGTGCAGAGCCAGTTCTTCCAGGATATCCAGGTCTTCCAGTGTGGCTCTTCCCTGGCTGATTTTGTCCAGGATCTCATACATTCTCTTTGTGCCGATCCGGCAGGGCGAGCACTTGCCGCAGGATTCGTCCATGGTGAACTGCAGGAAGAATTTCGCGATGTCCACCATGCAGTTGTCTTCGTCCATGACGATCAGTCCGCCGGAGCCGATGATGGAACCGATGGCCGCCATGCTCTCGTAATCCAGAGGCGTGTCGATGAGAGATGCGGGGATACAGCCGCCGGAAGGACCGCCGGTCTGTGCCGCTTTGAATTTTTTGCCGTCGGGACAGCCGCCGCCGATGTCTTCCACGACTTCGCGGAGCGTGGTGCCCATGGGGATCTCCACCAGACCGGTATTTTTGATCTTGCCGCCCAGAGCAAATACTTTTGTACCCTTGGATTTTTCCGTGCCCATACAATTGAAAGCTTCCGGACCGTGATTGATGATCCAGGCTATATTGGCATAAGTTTCCACATTGTTCAGGATCGTAGGCTTCTGGAAGAGACCTTTGACTGCGGGGAAAGGCGGCCGGGGACGAGGTTCGCCTCTGTGCCCTTCGATGGAGGTCATCAAAGCGGTTTCCTCGCCGCATACGAAGGCGCCGGCCCCCAGACGGATCTCCAGATCGAAGTCAAACCCGGTACCCAAAATATTTTTACCGATCACGCCGTATTCCTTGGCCTGCTGGATGGCGATCTTCAGCCTTCTGACGGCCAGAGGATATTCCGCACGGATATAGATGTAGCCCTGGCTGGCGCCGATGGCATATCCTGCGATGGCCATGGCCTCCAGCACGGCGTGGGGATCGCCTTCCAGAACGGAACGGTCCATGAACGCGCCGGGGTCTCCTTCGTCAGCGTTGCAGCAGACATATTTGACAGGACCCGGGGACGCTGCGGCAAATTTCCACTTGATCCCGGTGGGGAAGCCTGCGCCGCCTCTGCCGCGAAGCCCGGAAGCGGTAATGATCTCAATGACTTCCTGGGGCGTCTTCTCTGTAAGGCAGGTGCCCAGTGCTTTGTATGCGTCAAACGCGATAGCTTCGTCGATCTCTTCGGGATTGATGACGCCGCAGTTGCGCAGAGCGATGCGGTGCTGCTTTTGATAAAACTCCGTGTTGTTCAGCGACTGTTCCACGCCGTGGGCATCGACTTCCTTGAATAGGAGCTTATCAACGATCCGGCCCTTGAGCAGATGCTCTTCCACGATGGTCTTGACATCTTCCACTTTGATCTGGGAATAATAAGTGCCTTCGGGATAAACCACCACGATGGGGCCCAGGGCACAAAGTCCGAAGCAGCCGGTCTGCACCACGCGGACCTCGCTGTCCAGTCCGTTGTTTTTCAGCTGCGCATTGAATTCAGCAATGATTTCCGGGCTCTTGGAGGCAGTACAGCCGGTTCCTCCGCAGACCAGAACATGCGATCTAACAAAATTCATCCTGTAACCTCCTTATTCCGAAGCGCCGATGGTCCAAGCCTGTACCACCCTGCCGTTGACCAGATGCTCACTCACCACGGTCCGGGCCATTTCCGCATCCATTTTAACGTAAGTGACCTTCTCTTTGTCTTTTTCATATACTTCGACGATGGGCTCAAGGCGGCATACGCCGATACACCCGGTCTGGGTGACGACTACGTTTTTGAGCTGTCTGCGGCCCACTTCGTTGACCAGGGCCTCCAAAACCGGCCGCGCGCCTGCGGCGATCCCGCAGGTAGCCATACCGACCACGACTCGGATGCTGTCCCCCTCGTCTTTGCGGAGGCTGATTTTTGACTGCATTTCTTCTCTGATCTTCTGGAGATCTTCTATCGTCTTCATTTTTTATCCATCCTCTCGATTATTATTTATTCTGCGCCATCACGCCGGTCTCGCCCTGCATGATATAGTCTTTGATCCAGTCCAGGATCTCGGGTTCCCGAAGGGATATGCCCTCCAGCATCTCCCGGATCCGTCCGGTGTCGAATTCGAAGCTGCCGCTGTCGGTGCTGCGCACATAGGTGTAGTCCACCTCCGGGGCTCCCTGTATCAATGTCGCGATCGTGCCGGCGATATCGCCCAAAGGCATCCGGTCCACGTGTGACAGGCGGAACGATGCTCTCAGCTCGGTGCCTTCGCCCTTCCGGCTCCGGATATCGAACGTCCCTTCTGCCATTTCCGCGGCCATTTTGATGAAGGGGATCCCCATGCCCACAGGCCGGGTCTTCCGGGTCGTCACAAAGGGGTCGGTGACCCGCTCCAGGAAATCCGGGTCCATTCCGATACCGTCGTCGGCGATGCGGATGCGAAGGACGTCTTCTTTCAGAGACTCGCAGATCTCTATCGTAATATGGCGGGCACCCGCCGACAATGAGTTCTGCGCCAGGTCCAGCACATTCAGCGAAAGCTCTTTCATTCTCCCGGACTATTTGTACTTGGCGATGATCGCCGGGATCTTGTCAGGCGTGAGCCGTCCGTAAACGTCTTCGTTGATCATCATGACCGGAGCCAGGCCGCAGGCGCCGACACAACGGGTGGCGTCGATGGAAAATCTGCCGTCCTGAGTGATCTCGCCGGCGTTGCATCCAACCACTTCGCAAACCTTATCAAGTATGTTTCCCGCGCCTTTGACGTAGCAGGCCGTTCCCAGACAAACGTTGATCTGATACTGCCCCTTGGGGTTGTGGGTAAACTGAGCATAAAATGAAGAAATCCCGTAGATCTCAGTGAGCGGAACGCCTAATTCCTCGGCAATGATGACCTGCACTTCTTCGGGAAGATACCCGTAGATCTCCTGAGCTTCCTGCATGATCGGCATGGTGGCGCCCAGTTCTCCCTTATGCTTGGCAATCACTTCTCTCAGCCGATCTTCCTGCTCTTTGGTCCCTGCAAACGGGATGAGCGTTTTCAGATTGGGCATGTGTCAGAACCTCCTTGTACATCGATAACGAAAAAAATAACAACCAAAAAAACGAAACCCTATAGTTCGTCACAATTTTAACATAACACCTATGCAATGTAAACCGAACCTGTAGGGTATATTGGGATATGGGATGAATAATTACGGTTTTTTGACGAAATATTCACAATCTTCCTAAACCATTTCCTTTTCGAAGGGCTTCAATGACCCCCCGGGGGGAGCGCTCCTCCACTTCGATCGAAAATTCTGCGTCGGGGAGGTCCTCAAGGTAATGAGCATCGGAATTCGTGATGCAGGGTTTTCCGCGAAGAGGCGCCACAGCGGCGCCCAACGTCTCAGAATGAGCCTTTCGGGTGATCTCCGAAACCTCGAAACCCATTTCCGGCGTCACAAAACCCAGATTGGACAGGACCGAATTGGAGTCTCTGTCGATGTGGGCCGGGATCGCAAGGCCTCCGAGGGAAGTCAGGAGCCGTGACACCTCATAGATGCTTATGTCCGCTCCCGCTGTCAGGAGAAGTTCTTCGCAGCCGACCACCTGATCTTCTTCATCCAAAAGAAGCTGCTCGCCGAAAAACTCCGGACGGTTCCGGATGCCGGCAAGCCTGGACCGGACATAAGCATCAAAATCCTCTGCCGTTTCCAGATCCGGGAAAAGACAGAGGACGTGAACTTCTTCCTTGGTATTCAATTCCATGGCAGGCACAGACAGCAACTGATAGCGGGCCGCCCATGCTGCAAGAGCGCGGCAGTGGCGAGCCGAGTTGTGGTCGGATATCGCCAGGATATTCAATCCTGCCAGATGCGCCATGCCGGCGATGTTGGCCGGCGTCATTTCCCTGTCCCCGCAGGGTGACAGACAGGAATGGATGTGGAGATCGTAATATAGTTTCATCTGCGCCTCCCGCTCCGGCGGGCGCCGGCATCAGCCGATCAGTTCGTGGAGCCGCCAGGCCAGCTCATAGGCCCCTTCGGAGGCTGTGTACAGCGCAAGCTTATGCTGCCTGGCCTTAGCCAGAAGGGTCTCATCGGGCTGAACGCCTTCGGCTAAAATGATCATGGCCGTATCGGCCAGCATGGCCACTGCTGCCACATTGGGATTGGACATAATGGTGACCCAGGCGCTTCCCTGCCCGGCACGGCCGATGACCCAGCTGAGCAGATCGCCCACATATCCGCCTTCCACCTGCCTCTTTCCGTTGTCGGCCACATGGCAGGTCAGGTTCAGTTTTTTCGCTACTTCGGCTACTGTCATGGTTCGTTTCTCTCCTGTTCTGACTTTTCAGCTTCGTCATCCCGCCGCCGGAACGGCAGCGGAAGGTATTCGTCCGCATCGCCCATACCCATCAGGTACTGCATGCGTTCCCGCATGCGGAAGATACAGTCGTCCTCCGAAGCCAGTCCCTGAACGATGTCTTCGGCCAGGGTCTTGCATGTCGGCGCGCCACAGCTGCCGCAATCCAGCCCGGGCAACGTTTCGACCAGTTTTTCGATCTGGGTGTATTTATGCATCGCGATCTCGATGTCTTCGTCCAGCACGTTCACCGGAGATGCCTCCAGGGGCTTGTCGTCGAACATGTATGCCGGCGGGCCGGGGTCCAGAGCGACTTTGTTCATGCTGATGGGCATATGCTGGATCAGCTGCTTGATCCGCGTCTGGGCCACGTAGGGATTTTCTACTGTGAGACAACCGCCCACGCACCCCTGGTTGCAGGCGTTGAGTTCCAGAAAATCGATCTGGGGCAGCAAGCCGTCTTCCAGATCCTCCAGCACTTCGATGATGTTGTCGATACCGTCCACCGCCAGATGCTGTCCTTCGAACACTGCGTTGGACTCGCCGCCGCAGTGGGCCCAGCCTACGCCGATCAAGCCGGAATGGGCCAGCTTTTGGGTCTCCTCCGCGTTCTTCATGGCCGTGATCAGGCGCTTATAGATATCGGAGATCGCGAAAAATCCATCCACGACCGGCGCGTCCAGTCCTGCCGGATTCCGGCCGGCGCTCACTTTGGCCGGGCACGGAGTAATGAAGAAAATACCGATTTTCTCCGGGGGCAGACCAGTGCGCTCCACGGCTTCCTTTCGGGCCAGGATCGCCACGATCTCGAAAGGCGCGCTGACTTTCGAAATGTTTGGGATCAGCTTGGGAAAGCGCTGGCAGATCAGGCGCACGGCAGCGGGGCAGGCCGAAGAGATCAGCGGCTTTGGGATATCGGAGTCGCTTTCCAGCATGTGCTTCGTCAGGCTGGAGACCAGCTCGGCGCCCTGGGAAACCTCTTCCACATGGTCAAAGCCGATATGAAGGAATGCGGTCAGGACCTGATTTACGTCGGTAAGATTTCGAAACTGCCCGTACAAAGACGGTGCCGGCAGCGCAATATTATATTCAAACTCCTTGAGCCGGCTAAAGTCGTCGCAAACAGCCTTCTTGGCTTTGTGCGGGCATACACGGATACAATTGCCGCAGTCGATGCAGTGATCCTCGGTGATGTGAGCGATCCCCCGCCGCACCCGTATCGCCTCTGTAGGGCAATGTTTGATACAGGTGGTGCATCCTTTGCATTTGTCTTTGTCCAGTGTCACTGAGTGTTTCAATGCGCACCCTCCGATCTGTGCTGATCTATCCTCTCCCCGGCGACCCGTCAGCCGGGAATGCAGATCACCATGGTGACCTTCGTCCCCTTGCCTACTTCGCTTTCGATCTCAAGGGAATCGGAATACTTTTTCATATTCGGCAGGCCCATGCCTGCGCCGAAGCCCAGTTCCCGCACATCCTGGGATGCCGTGGAATATCCCTCCTGCATGGCCAGCTCCATGTCTGAAATGCCCGGGCCCTGATCCTCCAGAATGATGGTGATCTTGTCCTTTTCCACTACCACGTCGGCAGTGCCGCCGTCGGCGTGGACCACCATGTTGATCTCGCCTTCGTACATGCAGATGGCGCAACGGCGGATGGCCTCAAAATCGATGCCCAGCTGGCGAAGGGTCCGCTTCACTTGCCCGGAGGCTTCGCCGGCGGCGATAAAGTCGTTGCCTTCTACTTCATAATGTAAATGCAGCTTGTCCATGGATCACCCGCAGGCGCCCAGGCCGGCGCTGTAAAGCAATCCGCTGGCATAGTACATTTTGTGCGGCGTGCTGAGCAGGATCATACCGTGCTTGCGGCCGTATTCGATCAATTCCGCAGAAGGCATTTTGCCTCTCACAAAAACGATGCAGTTGATATCCATCATGTCGGCGGTGTGAATGACCTGGGTGTTCGTCAGCCCGGTCAGCAGCAAGGCTTCCGTCTTGACGTAGGCCAGCACATCGCTCATAAGATCCGCCGCGCAGGCGGAGAGGATCTCCCGGTCCAGCAGTTCTTCGCCGCAGAGCACCGATGCCTCGAGCACTTCTTTTACTCTCTCAACTTTCATAATTCCTCCCGGCCTCATGTTTCAGGATGAAGATTGAAACCACCTTAACTATTATACCCGATCCTGCGGGTGTTGGAAAGCGGAGGAGCCGCTCCCGGCCCGGCTCCGCAAGCGCCTTATTCAGGAAAAAAGGAGTCTGGCTGCCTCATACAGGATCGGAATGAACATGGCCGGCAGAAAATTCGCGACCTTCAGTTCCGTGATCCGCAGCATGTTCAGCGCCATGCCCACGAGGAACAGGCTGCCGATGGTAGAACTCAGGGCGATGATCTCAGCGCTCATGACCGGCGCGATGAGGCCGGAAAGGAGTGTCAGGAGCCCTTCATAAATCAGAACTGTCACTGCTGAAAAGCCGACGCCGACGCCAAGCCCCATGGCCAGCGTAGCCGCAGTGACGCCATCGATCAGACTTTTTGCATATAGAACACTGTGGTTGTTGTCCATGCCGGACTGCAGGGCGCCCACCACGGTCATGGAGCCCACGCAAAACAGCAGCGACGCCTGGACAAAGCCTGCCGCGAAGTGGCTGTCGTCGCCCCGGGCAAAACGCTTCTGCATGGTCTGGCCGAGCCGGTTGAACTTGTCATCCAAATCGATGACCTCACCCAGCGCCACGCCACAGGCGATGGATATCAGTATAAACACCGGGCGCGACAAGTCTGATGCGCCGTTGACGCCCATGGCGAGTACGAATAACGCAAAAACCTGAAAAATGCGCTCGCCGATGGATTGCAGACGGGCTGTCTTAAAAATGAGTCCCACGGCGGTTCCGACGACCACGAGCAAGGTATTGACGATAGTACCTGAAAAAATTCCAAACATAGCGCACCTATTATAGCAGATAGATCAACACGGCGCAAAGGCCGATCACGGTGGCCAAAAGGCCGAAGGACAGACTTTGGGAAAAAGCCGTGTAAGCTTCCTGTACTCGCCTCCAGAAACTTGCCAGCGGATGGTTTCGCAGCCATTCCAAGGGAGAGAATCTTTCTTCGTCGGAATGGATCTGGCGGAACAGATCGTTTTCCATGCTGGCGATGAGCAGATCCACGGACCGGTCGAAGATCAGACCGATAAAAATGGTACCGGTCCAGACCATCCCCCGCACAAGAGGCCTGAAAACAAGGCGCTCCAGATCCAGTACCGCAGGCCAGCGATCTGCGTAATATTTCCCGTTTCCGGACGCTGACTTCATCAGCAGCCGCCGCACGACCCCGAAGTACACGGCTGTGCCGATGCCCAGCACGATCAGCGCGCCCGACAGATTGGCCGGCGTGTAATAATGCACCGAATGCTCCAGCGCGTGATGCGTCAGGAAAGATTGAGTCCTGCCGGCCATAACATCCAATGTTGTTTGCGGCATCAGCCCCGCTACAGCAAGAAAGATCGCCGGGACGGCCAGCGCCGTGGTGGTGAGCGGCCCGGCAAACGGTCCCGCCTTTTGATCGTACACTTTCTGCAGAACAGCGTCCTGGTTTTTTTTCAGGAAAATGCAGATGAAAAGCTTTGCCATATATGCGACAGTCAACCCGCCGGTGAACAGGAATATCCACTCCGAGGCAACCAGGAGATCCCGGAAGTTGCCGGCCTGAGCATTGGCCGTCAGGCATTCAAGGATCCCTTCATGGAGCAGCGTCTTGCCGGCGTATCCCGCAGTGAAGGGCAGCCCCGCGATCGAAGCGGCCCCCGTCAGGAAAAAGAGCGTCGGAAGCGGTTTTTTCCTTCCCCAACCGCAAAGCATGTTCAGATCCAGCTGATGGGTATCCAGATAAACGGCTCCGGCCAAGAGAAACAAGAGCAGTTTGACGGCGGAATGGTTGACCATGTAAAGGATGACGCCCCGGGCTGCGATGGCGTTGTGGGGACCCAGGAGGCAGACCAGCGCAATACCCAAGGTGATGAACCCGATCTGGGATACGGAAGAACAGGCCAGGGCGCGTTTCAGATCCACGGAAAACAGCGCCAGCACGGCGCCCAGGAGCATGGTGACCAGGCTGAGGATCAGAAGAAGGGCGCCCCAGCTGCGGTCTCCCTCAAAAAGGTATGCCGACAGGATCACCAGGCCGAAAATGCCCGTCTTCGTCAGGATCCCGGACAGCAGCGCAGAGGCCGGGGCCGGCGCCACGGGATGGGCTTTGGGGAGCCAGATATGCAGGGGGAACAGCCCGGCCTTGGCGCCGAAGCCGGCCGCCGCAAGGCCGGCGGCCGGATAGAGACGACTACGGTCGGTCATGGTCTCCAACGCCCCGGCCCATTGGGTCCAATCCAAGGTCCCCAATGCATCCTGAAGCAGGAAAAGACCCATGAGCAAAGCCATGCCGCCGCCCACGGAAACGGCCAGATAGAGTCCTCCGGCAGCCAGCGCCTGAGGCGTCTCTTCCTGCACCACCAGCACATAAGATGCAAAGGACATGATTTCAAAAAAGACGAACAGCGTCAGAAGATCTCCGGACAGGAACACCCCTGCTGTAGCCAAATAAGTGATGGCCATGAACGTATAATAGCGTCCTGCGTGAAGCCTGCGGCGCATGTATTCTTTCGAAGACAGCAACGCGCAGATCCACATGATCGTGGCGATCGTTCCGTAGAGCAGTTGAAACGGCTCTGCCGAAAACGACGGAGACGGTCCCCAGAAGCTGTATTCCATCAGCGGTTCCTCCTTTCCTGATTATGATCTATATAAATGCCCCGGCTACGGCGCGGCCTATCCATTCAGCCACCGGCCAGGCAAACAACCCAAGCGCGATCACAGCTGCAGCAAACAGCGTCAGCGGGATCTGCATATACAATCCCGGATCCCCGGCCTGGGGATTTCCGGCAGCCACGTATCCCTTGCGGGGGAAGTAGGCCCTCAGGACAATGGTGAGCAGATAGATGGCGGCAAAGACCGCGGCAATCAATATGGCAATCAGTCCCAGATAGGCAAAGATACCGCCGCCGGCGATGGCTGCCTGAGACAGATACCATTTGCTCATAAATCCGCACAAGGGGGCCACACCCATCAGGGACAGGGAGGCGATCGTAAACACTGCAAAAGTATGGGGCATCCTGCGGCCAAAGCCCCGCAGATCGGTCACATAATGAAGGCCGCTCTGGCAGGTTACGGCGCCAGCTACGAAAAACAAAGCGATTTTCATGATCCCATGAAAGAGCATATGGAGCAGGCCTGCCACCAGCCCTGCCGGCGTCAGCAACAGGATCCCAAAAATCATATAAGAAAGATTGGAAATGGTCGAGTAAGCCAGCCGGCGCTTAAAGTGAACTTCCTTCCAGGCCATCACCGCACCATACAAAATCGTGAATATAGCAAAGGAAATGGCAATTTTCTGGGCAGAGGTATCCACAAGCGATGCGGCGCCGAAGCTGTAGTAGGTAAAACGGGCTATGGCAAAGACACCGGACTTTACAACGGCCACCGCATGCAGGAGCGCTGTTACGGGCGTAGGGGCAACACCGGCGGAAGGCAGCCAGTCTTGTACGGGAAATACGGCTGCCTTGGCGCCGAAGCCGAAAAACATCAGAAGGAATGAGGCGCCGAGGATGCCGGGCGCGATGTCGATATTTCCGGCAGACAATCCGCCGGGTACGAATTCCAGCCCGCCCCCGTTCACAAAAAACAGGATGATCCCAACGAAAGCTGCCGTAGCCCCTGCCACAAAGTAAACCAAATATTTTACGCCCGCCACATAAGCGGCTTTTGTCCGGTCATGGGTGATCAACGGCAACGTGACCAGGGTCAAAAGCTCGCAAAACAGATACATCGTGATCAGATTGGCAGAAAAGGCAATGCCCAGCGTCAAGCCGTACGTCATCGTATAATAAGCGAAAAATACATTTTGCCGAGGCTCATGGGCCATGTATTCGAACGCATACAGGGTTGCCAGCGGCCATAAAAAAGCCACAAGGACGCCAAATACGGTACCAAGACCGTCCACATAGAAAGCGATATCGATGGTCTTTGTGATGTTCACCACGGAAACAGCGCCTTCCGGAGGCGCCGCCATCAGGCCCGCAGTCAGCAGACTGGTGGCAAAAACCACGGAAAACACGTAAATTTCACGGCATTTCGGCCGACGAAAACCGATCAGCGGGATCATGATCCCGCCAAGTATCGGGAGAAATATCGCAATGGGGATCCAGGCTCCTGACATCATCGCTCACCGTTCCTCATACAAAAGCTTCGCCGGCAAGGGCCTGGAAGAATTCCAGCGCGGAACCGCCGAAAAGCCCAAGAAAAACTGCAGCGGCTGCCAGCGCCCCCAGGGCTCCGACCATCACGCCGGGCGCCTCTCCCTGACCGGAAATGCCGGCAGCGTCCCCGCGGCCGGGGAAAAATCCCCGAAGGACGATCGGGAAAAGATAGCCGGCCGTCAGCATGGCGCTGGCCAGCAGAACCGCCGGGCCAAGCAGGGAATACGGGATCAGGTCCGCCTCTAAGGCTCCCCGGGCCAGTTCCCATTTGCTCAGGAATCCGGCTAAGGGCGGTATGCCTGTCAACCCCAGAGCAAACAACGTAAAACAGCCCAGCGTGCAGGGCATCTGACGGCCGATCCCTTTCAAGTCATCCACATTTTCCAGCTTTGTCCGGTACAGGATGTTTCCGGCGGACAAAAACAATCCGTCCTTCAACACGCTGTGGCAAAGCACATGAAGGAGCGCGCCGGCCAAAGCGGCCTCATTCAAGTAAAAAACACCCAACAAGATATAGGAAACCTGGCTGACCGTGGAATAGGCCAGCCGTGTTTTCAAACGCTTTTCCCGCAGAGCCATCAACGACCCCATCATGATCGTGAGCAGAGCAACAGCGATCCAGGACCGTTGCACCCAACTGCCCCGGACAAGCTCCGGGCCGAACTGGTAATAAATGATCCGGATGATGCAAAACACCCCGGCTTTCGTGATGACACCGGACAGGACAGCGCTGGCCGGCGAAGGCGCCACCGGATGAGCCGCCGGAAGCCAGGCGTGAAGAGGGAGCAGTCCAGCTTTTGCGCCGAAGCCCATGACTGCGAAAAACAGAACCTTTTGCAGCAGGGCTTCGCTGCCTGCGACCTTGACAGGATCCAATACGCCGCCGGGAAGAAAATCCATCGAAACGCTGTAGGCATTCACAAAGAAAAGCCCGAGCAAGCCCAAGGTGGCGCCAAAGATGGAATAAAACAGATATTTCTTTGCAGCTGACACGGCCTCCGCCGTTCCGCTGTGTACCACCATTGGCACAGAACAGAAGGTCATCATTTCAAAGAACAGATACATGGTAACGTAATTCGCGGCCAGAGACATGCCTGTCAGCATCATCAGCGTCAAAAAAAAGAATACAAAGAAGCGTACGTTGTTTTCCTGATGGTCCTTGTACCGCAGAGCATAAAGGCCCGCGACGGTCCACATCGACAAGGCGAGGACAAAAAACGAAAGGCCCAGGGCATCGGCCCGAAAGGCGATCGTTAAGGTGTCTGTAAGCGTCAGAAGTACGAAGGAAGCTCCCTGCATGCTGTGATCCTTTCAAATCCTCCCGTGGTTATTGGAACGTGGCCAGGCCTGTGTTGATGATGGTCATCAGATCGTCGGATCGGAGACCGATCCACAGGTTGATGACGATAAAAGCCAGAGAGGCCAGGATGTATTCCGTGTCCATGCTCAGCTGTTTGTGAAGATGGGCAAGCAAAGCGCTGCGGCTCCGCACCTCGGGATCTGCTTCCTCCCCTTCTTCCCGTCCGAAAATCAGAGACAGGACCCGGATATAGTAGATCGCCGTCAGGATGGTGGACAAAACGATGGCGCCGAGGGAAATGTATGCCCGCCAGTCATGAGTGCCTGCCGCGGCGGTCACAAGGGTCAGCTTCGTAATGAATCCGGCAAAGAACGGCAGACCGATCATGGACATCGTGCCCACGGCAAATGCGGCTCCGGCCACCACATCTCTTTTGCCGGCTCCCTGAAGCGCCTTGAAGTCCTTCCGCCCCCCGGAGGCGTCCATCAGACCGCCCGCGGCAATGAACAGCATCGCCTTCGTGACGGCGTGGACCACGACCTGGACCAATGCTGCCGACACGCCGGCGATGGTCCCAAGGCCGACGCCGCAGAAAATATAGCCGATCTGACTGACGCTGGAAAAGGCCAGCATACGCTTGATATCCTTTTCAAACAAAGCGTTGACGGAACCCAGCAGCATCCCCAGGATGCCAAAGACCAGCAGCAGATTCAGGATGGCATGGCCGGTCATCAGGCCAGGCCCTACTGTCCGGAAAAAGATTTTGATCATCAGGAAAATGAACGACTTGAGCACAAGGCCCGACAGGATGGCACTGGAAGCAGCCGACGCGCTGCTGTGGGCGTCGGCCAGCCAGGAGTGGAAAGGCCACAAGGCGCTCTTGAGCGCCAATCCCACGGCAAACAGAGCGATGGTCACCTGCAGGGGCGCTTGATAATGTCCGTCCTGGACCAGCAGGATCACGGCATCCTGAATATTAGGCATGAGCAGATGACCCGTCAGACCATAGACAAGACAGATCCCGATCAGGAAAAGACCTGAGCCCAGAAGGCTCATGATCAAATACCGCATGGAGGCAGCCAGGGTGTAACCGTCTTCCTTGCTGATGATGATGCCGCAGGCAGTGACCGTATTGATCTCTACAAACACATAGGCTGTAAACAGATCATTGGTATAGGAAAGTGCCAGCATGGAACTGAGAAGAAACAGCACCGAAATATAATACAGATTTACTTTGCTTCGGCCGATATCGCTGCGCAGATGATTCCGCCCGCCCATGAGCGACAGCATCATCACCACCAGAAACAGCGCCGCCATGGCCGCTTCCAGTTCCCCGGCCCGTATCTCGTTGCCGATGGGCGCGCCGTAATGCCCCATTCGATAGGTAAAAGGAGTCGCGCCCTCTAAAAATCCGTTCAGCAAGACAAAAGAAAGCACTGCAAGCGCCACGATCACCGTATTGGTCACCCGACGGGAAGCCCGGGCCGGAAGCACCAGACAGATCACGCCGGCCAGCATCGGAAGCAGGATCGAAAAGGCCGGGATATTGTAAAGCAGACTCATGGGGCAGCCTCCCGGTCCTTGACACGAAGCTGATGGACGATCTCATCGATATCCAGCGTGTGGAATTCTTCGTGAAGCCGCACCGTCAATGCGAGTAAAACAGCAGTGACAGACACGGAAACCACGATGCCGGTGAGCACAAGACCGCTGGGGACCGGGTTCACATAAAGATCCGGATCCACGGCGCCAGAGGAGACGATAGGGGCCGCAGCATTTTCCACGTAGCCTTTTGCCGCCAGAAAAAGATAGATCGCCGTGTCCATGATATTCAGTCCGATGATTTTCTTCACAAGATTCCGGGCCAGCAGTAAATTGGAACACCCGATTCCAAACAGCACGATGGCCGCCACTTCGGGGAGGTTCGTTACGATGTAATTATTCATATATTGAACCATCCCTTCCGGAACATCAGGTATATGGCATAAATCGTAGTGGAAACGACAATGGCGACACAGATGTTCAGAGGCATGATCAAACCGGCGGACAGGATGTTTCCTTTGTCTGAAACGGGGATGACGCTGTCGATACCATTGGCGCCCACAAAAAATGAATATCCCTTTGCGATAAAATAGAATCCAAGCGCGCCGCAGCTCAGTCTGCGGTAGCGGATGCGATGCATAAAACGCTCTGTGCTCTCAAGCCCAAAGGCATTCAGATACAAAAGCAGCCCCGCGGCGATGATGGCGCCGCCGGAGAATCCGCCGCCCGGGGAGAGATGTCCCGTAAGCGTGATATAGACGCCAAAGAGGAACACCGCAGGAATCAGAAAAAGGAAAGCCTTGTTCAGGATCGGGTCGTCTTTCGGCTCGTAGCGCCGGTCGATGGCTTCTACTTCTTCTTCCTTTCTGCCGGCATCCACCCGCAGCAGGATGAAAACGGAGCAGGCAGACACGAAAAGCACACAAAGCTCTCCCAGTGTATCAAAGGCGCGGTAATCCAGGATCATGGCCGTCACCGCATTAAGCGCTCCCGTTTCTCTGGCGCCGTTGACCAGATAATGGACCGCCACCTCGTTGTTGGCCGGATGCAGCGGATCGCCCACAGCGGGGAGCTCGGACACAGTGTATAAAAGTATGCCGATCAGAAGCATGGTAAAAGCGATGCTCAGGAAATTGTAAAGCGTTTGGATCCGGGTCCCCTTAAGCACGATCCTGTTCCTCCTTTTCCTTTGCCGCAAAATATTGGCGGACCTCTTCCTCGGACTCCAGAAGATTTCTCTCAAGCTCACGGATTCGCTTCAGCGCGATAAACAGCAGCACAGATGTGATACCGGCGCCTACAGCAGCTTCTGTGATCGCCAGGTCCGGCGCCTTCAGCAGCATCCACACCATGGACATCACCAGACTGTAGGACATGAAAATGATGACTGCCGGGAGCAATTTCCGGGAGGCCGAAACTGCCAGCGCCGCCACGACCAGCAAGGCCAAAAGTACCGCGATCAGCCCCTGCATTCGTTGTCCACCTTGCATTCCCTTTCCAATTCTTCGTTGGTTTCCGTTTCCAGCTTGGCCACCAGGTGGCTGCAGACCGGCGTGGAAAACCAGAGGAACACCGTTACGGCGGCCAGTTTCAGGGTCACAAAAGTAAAGCCGCTGAAAATCATCAGTCCTACAAGGCAGAGCACGATCCCCAGACTGTCGCCGATGGATGCCGCATGCATCCGGTTCAGCACATAGGTGAACCGGAAATTTCCGTAAATTTCAATAACAAAAATCGCCAGGCCGGAGACGAAGAACAGGGAACCGGCCGCAAACCGAAGGATTTCAAGAAGCATCGGTCCCACCCCCTTTTTTGCTCGAATCATCTGTGCTGCTGCGATGAAGCTCGGCATCCTTGTGCGCCAGATAAACGCCTCGATAGATCCGGGACAAAACCACCACGGCCAGAAAACTGATCATGGCGTAAAGCAGGCTGATATCCACCAGATATTCTTCGTCCAGACGCACCGCCAAAATAGTGATGGCCGTGATCGTCATGGTGCCGCCCATATTTACCGACAGAATGCGGTCGGCGATCCGGGGGCCGCTTATCGTTCGAAGGATGCAGAAAAACAAAAGGACAGCCAGCAGAAAAAGAGCTGCAGTGAGGATCATTTCATAAGCTGTCTGCAGTCCGCCGTGAAAAAAAATCATCGGTCGCTCACCTCCTCCATTCTGCGAAGGCGGCTGACGAGCCGGGAACTTTCAATTCCCTCGGCCAGAGAAGCATCCAGGCAATGGACGGTAAAAACGTCCCGGTCCAGGGATACCGTAATGGTGCCCGGCGTCAGCGTAATGGAGTTGGCCAGGACGACCCGGGCCGTCTCCGTGCGAAGTCCCGTGCGGAAGCGGATGATCCGGGGGGACGGCTTTCGGATCCGGTCGAAGATATAAGGAATTGCGGCCAGGTTTGCTTTCCAGATCTCAACCACCAGTTCACCCACATATAAAACCACCTGCAGAGCCAGCATCAGTACTCTGCGTTCTTTTTCCATGCTGTAACCCATGTAACGGCAGGCGAAGCCGAGAAACAGTCCCGCAAAAAACAGCCCGAAGATCAAAATCTCCGGTGTCACCCGTCCATTGAATATCAGCCATAAAGCGAAGAGTACCGGGAACAATTCTGTGCCTTTCTATTGAAACAGTTTCAGAAATTCATCGGATGGAAGGGGCCTGGAGTAATGAAAGCCCTGTATCCTGTCCACCCCCAGACGGCGGAGTTCCTCGATCTGCCGAGGCTCGTGGATCCCTTCGACGATCACCAGGAATCCAAGCTTTTTGCACATATGGATCATTTCCTCAAAAAGGACTGCGCTTTGAGTGCCGGACTCATAGGTGGAAAACATGCTGTGATCCATTTTGACCGCATACAGCGGAAGATTCGCAATCCGATACAGATTGGAGTAGCCGGCTCCAAAATCGTCCAGGAGAAGCCGTATGCCCTTTTGCGCAAAGGATTGAAGCCGCCCGATCAACTCGTCGCTGAAGGCTGCCGAAGCGGATTCGGTGATTTCAAGTCCGACAGCATCAAAGGGAATTCCCTCATCAAGGATGACGCTGATGATGCTCTCGTACAGATCCTCCTGAAGAAGATCCACTGTGGAGACGTTCACGGTGATCATGTCCAGCCCGTACCGGCCGATGGGGCCGTTGGCGCGGATAAACCGGCAGGCGCTCCGCAGGACGTACCGATCGATGGATACGATGGTGCCGTTGGCCTCGGCGATGGATACGATTTCCTGGGCAGGGATATCGCCCAGGACCGGATCGCTGAGGCGTATCAAAGCTTCCGCGGAAACAAAACGTTCCTTGTTCAACGAATAGATCGGCTGGAAATGGAGATCAAAACCGTCTCCCCGCAGAGCCCTTGCCATGGCTGATTCCACAGCGGCGTACCGGTTCAGGTCAGCGATGATCTCCGGATCGATCCGGATCAAGCCTCTTTGGCCACGGGCTTTGGCCTCCTGGAAGGCTGTTTCCACCAGCCGCGTAAAGTTGGTGGAAGAAGTGACCAGCTCTCCCTGGGGAAATACGCAGACCGCAAGGGGCAGCTTCAGCGTTGTTCCGGCGGCTTCAAAGTAAAATCCGTCCAGCTCCTTCATTTCCGCCGCGGCCTTTTCGTAGCACTCCCTGTCTTCCGTCAGAACGACATAAACCGAAGTGCTCATGCGAAAGACCCAGCCTTTTGGACAGAGGCGCTCCAGATAATCCGCCATTTGCTTCACCGCTTCGTTCATGGCGTTCAGCGTAAGGTGCTGACTGTGATTGAGCAATCCTTCGATGCTCACGGCGATCCCAAGCATTTTCCGGCGGTGCCGGGCGCCGCTGTCGATGTAGCGCATCAGGGCAGCATGATTGAAAGCGCCGGTCACTGCGTCCAGCATATCCTCGGGGATCTGCATGGCGAAGAACATCATCGTGATGGCCAAAGCGATCACCATGCTGCTGAGCAAATATTGCGGGAAAAGATACTGTATGTACACACCCAGAGAGATGAACACCAAAAAGAGCAGGATGGTGACGAACTGGACGCGCAGGTACTTCTTCCGGTAGAAGACAAGTATCATCAGTGTGAGGGCCAGATAGAAGGCCGTGCCGGCGTACATCGAATAAAAATACGGACCCCGGATATAGGGCTGTCCCGGATCCGCATAAAAAATCCAGCGTGTCACCGGATTCACGAGAACAGCCAGGGAGCTGACAGCCGCAGGGATCATCGCCGCGCCGATCAGCAGGCGGCGTTGGGGGCGGATCTCTTCGGCTACGGCCATCACATAGAGGCACAGAGCGGCCGGCAGTATGTTTTGGATAATGTAAAAAGGCGTATTGACGGCATGGTTGACCCAGGGCGGCAGGCTTTGGGCGTGCACGATGGTCCAGGAGCCTGTGATGTCCAGAACCAGATCCGCCAGCGCCAGGATCATCACCTTGCTGTAAATACGATTCTGAAGGCTGGGGTAGCTTTTCTTCTGAAAATAATGGACCGCGACGACGATGAGGAAAACCAGCGAACAGATCGCATATCCATACTCGTACTCCATGAGTCCCCCCTGTTCTTCCAGATATATATCTGATTATCCCATTTATTATGAAAGATGACAACTAAAAATCTCAGGCCGCCTCACCGAAGTTTTTACTCCGCAGCAGCGCAATTATTGTAAACTACTTGCAATGGATTCCTTGAAATGATAGATTATTTGTGTGTTGAATCATTTCACGCATTCAGGCTGAACAAATGAAGGAGGACTCCCCCAGTGAAAGACGACAGATCCATCCCGGCTTCACAGAAAAGTGAAACCTATATCAGTCCCTCGACGCAGATCACCGGCTCGATCAGCGCGGAAAACAATATCGTGCTGGACGGCAGGATCAACGGAAATCTTTCTTCTGACAGCGATATTCGAATCACCGGCATCGTCGTGGGCAACGTATCCGGACAGGATATAGTCCTGGCAGGCGGAAGAGTCAAGGGAGACATATTCGCTAAGGGCGACATCAAAGCCAACACCGAATCGGTGATCATCGGCGACGTGTCCGGCCAGAACATCGACTTTAACGGAAAATGCAAAGGCAATCTGATCATCGAAGACGTGGTGACGCTCCGCAGCGAATCCCTAGTTGCCGGCAACATCCGCTCTTTCACCGTTGGCATGGAGACCGGAGCTGCTGTGCGCGGTGAGATCCAGAGCACATCGGAAAGGACTATTGACGAAAGCGTATTCGAAGGCATGTAACGGCTCATCTCAGCCTGACGCCCGAAAGCTTTTATTGAACCTTTCCTAATCCTGCGAACAACAGAGCACCCGGCTTCGGGTGCTCTGTTTCTGCAATCACGACAGTTTTTCAGTGAGGTGTTTATGACAGGAACCGTTTCTGCCGGCGGCTTTCAGATCGAGGGGGACTGCTTCGTCGCATATACCGGCGCCGGGACGCATGTTGTGGTTCCGGCCGGAGTACGGCGCATTGCAGGCGAGGCCTTTCTGCGCGACCCGGCGCTCCGGTCCGTCGTATTCCCCGACAGTCTGGAAGAAATCGGCGAAAAGGCATTTCAAGGCTGCGAAGCTTTGAGAGATATCCTGCCAGGCAACAGGCTCAGGACCATCGGCTCTTTTGCCTTTGCAGATTGCCCGGCGATGCGCATGCCTTCTTTCCCAGATTCTCTCCGGGAAATCGGCGCGTATGCTTTTTCCTGGAGTCTGGGGAGCGGCAGCGGCGCGTCACTGCGGGACAGTGTCCCTGTAATGCCCGATGGTTTGACAAGCCTAGGAGAAGGAGCTTTTTGGGGATGCAAGGGCATCTCTGTGTCGGAGTCGCTCAAAAATCCTATGCTGGGTCGTGTGTTGTATGACCCTGATAAAAAATCGGGTCATTGGGCCGAGAGCATCCGTTTTAAAGGCCACGTCCTGACCGTTCGGGATCGCGCCGGAGCGGCGCTTTATAAAATTTGGATGTTCTCCAGGTCTGAGCAGCCCAGCTGCCTGAACGCTTTGACGGACCTGTGGGCGCCTCTTGGAAATATGGATTTTCCAGTCTATGATAAATTGTTTTCATCCATGGTCTCAAAGGAAGACAAAACGAGAGCGGCCATCTATCGATTGTTGTACCCCCGGGAATTGCCGGAGGATGCGGCAGACCGCTATTGCAGCTGGATCGCAAGACATGCGGCAGAAAGCATTGCAGCTGTGGAGGCCGGCCTTCGCCCCATGCTGCTAAAGTTTTTTGCAGACCGTGATCTTTTGTCGCCGGAACAGGAAGAGGCCGTATTCGACGCAGTCACCTGCCTGGAGGATACCGCTTGCCTGGCCTGGCTTATCCGCCGCCGCACGGTTGTATTGCCCGGTAACGGCGACGACCTCAGGCTGTAACGAAGGGAGAGTCCATGTCCGCCGAAACGAACGACGATATGCGCTGCAGCTTGTCCCTGGAGATCCTGGGGCTGACACGGGACGAATTGGTAGTGTCTCTGAATTATCTGGCGACAGCCCTCCACCGTCTTGCGCCGGCCTGCCGTCAAGGATTAAAAGCCCTTGCTACGGATTGCGATCGCCTCTATTTTGATTCGGAATGGGTGATCGCAGCATACAAAAAAGATCCCGCCGGCCTTTGCCACGCTTATCTCCATACGGTGCTTCACTGCTTTCTGGGGCATCCCTTTCGCGGCCGGGGAAGGAACCGTGCTCTTTGGAACTTCTGCGCAGACCTGGAAGCAGAAAGTGTTCTTTCAGAACTGCCCGTTTTCCGCGAGACCGGCGCCGAGGCAGCCCGCAAGGCTTCCATGCTGTCCGGGCTTGAGCAGGAAATGCCGCTGCTCACAGCAGAGCTTCTCTATGCCAAATACCTTGCCGACGGCATTTCCCCGTCGGATCTTGCCGGACCGGCTTCCTGGTTCTATACAGACGACCACAGCCTTTGGGACGGGCCTGCCGGGCGGGAGCAGAACACGGAAGGGCTCGTAGGCGGGACCGGAGAAATTCCGGACCTGGAGGGAGAATGGAGCAGGATCCGAAAACAAGAGCAGGAAGGTGCCAGAACGCGCCGAAAGGAACTCCCAGAAGTCCTGACCCGGCGAATACCTGCGGATATTCCCCGCGGCAGAAACCGCTATGAGGCATTTCTGAAGCGGTTCGCCGTGACCGGAGAAGAACTGCAGGAGGATCCCGACGCCTTTGAACCGGGACTATATTGTTACGGGCTATCGCTATACGGCAATATGCCTCTGGTCGAGCCGCTGGAATATCAGGAAACAGAAAAAGTCAGAGACTTTGTGATCGCACTGGACACCTCGGGTTCCTGCAGCGGCGAGCCGATCCGCGCATTTTTAACGCGCACCTATGATATAATTAAAAGCACGGAGAGTTTTTCCCGCAAGACCCGGATCCACGTGCTTCAGGCCGACGACAGGATCCGCTCCTGCCGCCTTGTGTCCGGCGACAAGGATATGGACGATTATCTGAAGAACGAAAAACTGTCGGGCTTCGGGGATACGGATTTCCGGCCCGTGTTCCGCTGGGTGGACGAACAGATCCGCCTGGGGACGCTGGGAAACCTCAGGGGCCTCCTATACTTTACCGACGGCTTTGGCACGTACCCGGACTGGGCGCCGGCATGGGAAGCTGTCTTCGCTTTCATCAAAGGGAACAACAACGCTGCCGAAGCCCCGGCCTGGGTGACGAAGGTGGAGTTCGACTAACAAACTGAAGCACAGGAGTATTGCTATGTTCATCAACGACGTCAAAGAACAGATCCGCCGCACCGTGCAAGTCTATTTGAAAAAGGACGCCTACGGAGAATACCGGATCCCGCCCGCAAGCCAGCGGCCAGTCTTTCTGATCGGGCCTCCCGGAATCGGAAAAAGCGCTGTCATGGAACAGATCGCCCAGGAATTGGGCATCGCTATCGTTTCCTATTCCATGACGCACCACACCCGCCAGAGCGCTCTGGGATTACCTGTCCTGGAAAAAAAGGTTTTTGACGGACGGGAATACACAGTTTGCACCTATTCCATGAGCGAGATCATCGCCGCGATCCATCAGACAATGGAAGAAAGCGGCATACGGGAAGGGATCTTGTTTCTGGACGAGATCAACTGCATTTCAGAAACGTTGATGCCCTCCATGCTCCAATTTCTGCAATATAAGCGCTTCGGTGAACACAAGCTGCCGCCGGGCTGGGTCGTCGTTACTGCCGGCAACACCCCTGAATACAATCGCTCGGCCAGAAACCTGGATATCGTCACTCTTGATCGGCTCAAAGTGATCGAAGTAGATTCAGACTACGACGCCTGGCGGCAATACGCCTCGGCCCAGGGTGTTCATCGGGCCATAACCGGTTACCTGGATGCAAATCGTGATAATTTCTACAGCGTGGAGATCGATGCCGGGGAAAAATCCTATGTAACGGCCAGAGGGTGGGAAGATCTTTCTCAGGTTCTGTTCTTGATGGAAGAAGAGCAGCTGCCTGTGGACGAAAATCTTGTGATCCAATATATCCGAAACCGCGGCATTGCCCGAGCTTTTACATTGTATTATGAACTGTTCAGTAAATACCGGGGGCTGTATGCCTCCCGGGACCGGACGGCAGGCGCTCTGAGCGAAGATCTGGTCCGGCTGCTCAAAAACGCCCGGTTCGATGAGAGGATCGCTGTGGTCCACATGCTCCTGGATCCCGCCCTGGAAGAGATCCGGCGCATCACCGATGACCGTGAAGTGCTGGGCCTGGTATTGTCGATGTTGAAAGAAGTCCGCCAGGAATTCGAGAGCGGCTCTGATATTTCCTCCGCGCTGGACAGAAAGATCCTGAACCAGCAGGAGGCCCTGAAGCGGGCATCCTCGGCCCGCAGCTTATCTAAAGAGAAAAAAGACCGGGCAAAAGCTGCAGAGTGGGTCCTTTCCCGATTAAAAAGAAGCGTACTCCTGGAAGAAAGCAATATACAGAAGAGCACCTTCGAGATCCTGCGGGGAGAATTCAATGCTTTGTCCGACGACCTTTGGACCCGGGGACAGCATGCCTCCGCCGGACTGGAGGCCGCCCTGGGAACGATCGAAACCGTATTCGGGGCCGGCCGGGAGATGCTTCTGGCTGTCACAGAGCTGACCGCTGACCCCAAAAGTGCAAAATTCATTTCACATTTCGGCAGTTTGTTGTATGATAAGTACAGTGAAGCCCTGCTTCTGGAAGACCGCAAGGACAGCATCGGGCAAAAGCTTGGGGAATTATCTCTCTAAAAGTTATTTCACCAGAAAGGAACAACCTACATGATACTCAAAAAGAAAGCGGAGCCTGCGGAGCCGGTCACTCAGCCAGAACCCGAAAAAGAACCGGACAAAGCCAACACCGTTTTAGCAGAGGGCGTATTGTTTCAGGGCGATTTCCTGTCGAATGAACCCATGCTCGTCCACGGCAGCATACAGGGAAACATCAAATCCACCAGCGATGTCACCTTCACGGAAAAAGCGCAGTATACAGGAGATATCACCTCGGAGAACCTGGTCGTCGCAGGCGTTGCCCAAGGCAACATCCAGTGCAAACGCACCGTAGAGATCGCCGGAGAAGGCAAAGTCGAGGGCGTCCTTCAAGCCGCAAGACTCATTATGAGCGAGGATTCCGTATTCGAGGGCAGTCTGCGGATCAAAAAACAGGGCAGGCAGAAGTCTGCCGGAGAAAGCGCCGACGCTCCGGAGAAAAAAGAGTCAAAGAAATCTTGACCGTTACGAAGCAAAAAGGCTTTGGGCACGACCCAAAGCCTTTTTTATTTTCAGCGGCACGCTGTCAGCGGAAATAGGCCACTGCGGATTCAAAGAGTTTCATGTCATACCGGCCGGGCACATTTCTGAATACACCGCTTCCCCACCGCTCAAAATGCCCCATTTTCCCAAGGACTCTTCCGTCAGGCGACGTGATCGCCTCTACCGCATAGGCCGATCCGTTGGGATTGAACGGGAGAGCCATGGTGGGATTTCCAGCCTCATCCACATACTGTGCTGCGATCTGTCCGTTTTTCACCAGCTGATCCATCAATTGGGGGCTGCAAACGAAACGTCCCTCGCCGTGGGAAATCGGTACGCTGTAGATGTCTCCCACGCAGGTCCCTGCCAGCCAGGGGCTCTTGTCCGACGCAATGCGGGTTCGCACGATGTCTGCTTTGTGGCGGCCGATGGCATTGAAGGTAACAGTCGGTGACTCTTCCGTGATGGGCAAAATTTTCCCCCAGGGTAGCAACCCCAGTTTGATCAGCGCCTGGAAACCATTGCAGATACCGATCATCAGGCCGTCGCGCTGTTCCAGGAGCCGGCTCGTCTCTTCCTGAACGGAAGGATGCCGGAAGAAGGCCGTGATGAACTTGCCGGAGCCGTCCGGTTCGTCTCCCCCTGAAAATCCCCCGGGAATAAAGACAATATTTGCGTCTTTCATCTGTCGGGCAAAATGTCGGGCGGATTCCTGCACATCCGATGCGGTCAGGTTCCTGATCACAACGATCTCAGGGTCAGCGCCGGCTGCCGCCATGGCTTTGGCGGAATCGTATTCGCTGTTGGTCCCCGGAAAAGCCGGGATCAGGACTTTGGGCCGGGCAATGCGCGCCGAAGGGGCCACGCGGCCGGCCGTTTTATATTCATAGGCTTGCACAGGCTCATCCGTCCGGGCGGCCCCATAGCCACAAGGGAATATTCCCTCAAGAACAGCCTGAGAGGACACTGCCAGTTCTTCGAGAGGCAGCGTTGCGCTTCCCTTTATCAACGACGGTTCAGAGATCGTTTGTCCCAGTCTGAGGCAAAGCATCCCCTCCGGCATCACCTCGGGCATACGACGCATCTCCAGCACAAAGGAACCATAGCTGTACCCGAACAGGTCATCCTCGGAGCACGCCGGATCGAAAACAAAACCCAGACGGTTCCCCAGGGACATTTTATAGACAGCTTCCGCCGCGCCGCCGTAGCCCGGTGTTGCCGCGGCATTCAAAAGTCCGTCCCGGCCCCAGCCGGAGACAGCAGCAAAGACTTTTTTTTGAGACTCCCCGTCAGGAAGCCCCTCCGGGCCGTCCAGGGGCCGTACCCAATATACCTCTTTTCCGGCTTCCTTGAATTCCGGGGAAAGGACGCGGTCCAGCTGCGCCGTCGTCACGGCGAAGGAAATCAGCGTAGGCGGAACGTGAAGATTCTCGAAGGTGCCGCTCATGGAATCCTTGCCGCCGATGGCGGCGATATCCAAAGCCTTCTGTGCCCGAAAAGCCCCCAGCAAAGATGCCAGCGGTTTTCCCCAGCGGACAGGATCCTTCTCCAGCTTTTCAAAATATTCCTGGAAGGACAGATAGATTTCACGAAAATCCGCGCCGGCGCCGATCAGCTTGGAAACCGATTCCACCACGGCCAGATAAGCGCCGTGATACGGATTTTTTTCTGAAATATATGGATTGTAGCCCCAGGCCATCAGGGAGCAGGTCCGAACGTCCCGCATGGGATCGAAGATCTTATGCGCCATAGCCTGAGTCGGCGTGCGCTTGGAAATGCCACCGAGAGGAGCAAGGACCGTTCCGGCGCCTACGGAAGCATCAAACAGCTCAACCATCCCTTTTTTGTCGCACACATTGAGATCCCGGACCAGCGCCCGCATGCCTGCGGCAAAACCTCCTTCTACTTTCTTTTTGTAGGAAGCAGGGGCCTCCACCCGGGCCGCCGCACGTTTGGACGCTCCGTTTGTGTTCAAAAATGACCGGTCGATATCCACGATCCTGCTTCCGTTCCAGTACATCACCAGGCGAGCCTCTTCCGTGACCCGGGCGATCGGCGTCACCTCAAGATTTTCCTCTGCCGCCAGCCTGCAGAAACGATCCTGGTCCGCCGGATCCACCACGACAGCCATGCGTTCCTGGGATTCGCTGATGGCCAGCTCCGTGCCGTCCAGCCCTTCGTATTTTTTGGGGACAGCATTTAGATCCACGGACAATCCGTCGGCCAGCTCGCCCACGGCCACTGAGACCCCGCCGGCGCCGAAGTCGTTGCACCGTTTGATCAGCCGGGCCGCTTCCCCGTTGAGGAACAGACGCTGGATCTTGCGCTCCTCCGGCGCGTTGCCGCGCTGGACTTCTGCGCCGCAGGTTTCCAGCGATTCGACGGAGTGGGATTTAGAGGAGCCTGTAGCCCCGCCGCAGCCATCCCTTCCCGTCCGTCCGCCCACAAGAAGGACCACGTCGCCGGGGCGCGGTTCCTTGCGCACCACATTGCAGGCCGGCGCGGCGCCGATCACAGCGCCGGCTTCCAGCCGTTTGGCCACAAAGCCCGGGTGGTACCATTCGTCCACTCTCCCGGCGGGAACGCCGATTTGATTCCCGTAGGAACTGTGGCCTGCTGCCGCGGTTTTTACAAGCTTTCGCTGTGGAAGCTTGCCGCGGATCGTTGCATCCACAGGCATGAGAGGATCTGCGGCGCCGCTGAGCCGCATGGCGGCATAGACATAGGCTCTTCCCGACAGAGGATCCCGGATGGCGCCGCCGATGCAGGTGGCAGCGCCGCCAAACGGCTCGATCTCCGTTGGGTGGTTGTGTGTCTCGTTTTTGAAAAAGAGCAGCCAGTCCTCTGTTTTTCCGTCCACGTCCACATCGATTTTTACCGTACAGGCATTTACTTCTTCCGATTCGTCCAGTCTGCTGAGCATTCCCTTGCTCTTCAGATATTTCGCATTGACCGTAGCCAGATCCATCAGGGTCACCGGGCCGGTGCGTCCCAGTTCTTGTCTCAGTGAAAGATATTCTTCGTAGGCCTCCTGCGCCTGGGGATCCAGGAATTCGGCCTTTTCGACGGCAGTGTGAAATGTCGTGTGGCGGCAGTGATCGGACCAATACGTGTCGATCATCCGGATCTCCGTCAGGCTGGGATCTCTTTCTTCTCTGCGAAAGTAGTCCCGGCACATGCGAAGATCATCCAGATCCATGGCCAGGCCGTACGCATCCAAAAACTGTTGCATTCCGGCTTCGTCCAAAAGACGGAAACCCTCTAAAACCGGCACCGGCGCCGGTGCTTCATATACGCGCTCAAGGGTGTCGCACAATGCCAGAGAGGCTTCCCGGGATTCCACCGGATTGATCACATGGTCCTTGATCCGCTGCAGCTCGGCCTCGGTGATGTCGCCGTACAGCAGCCATACTCTGGCATGACGCACTGTGGGCCGGTCGCCGCAGGAAAGGATCTGAATACACTGGGCAGCTGAATCGGCCCGCTGATCGAATTGCCCCGGAAGAAATTCCACGGCAAAAATTCCATCGTAATCCTGAGGGAGCTCTCCGGTGACCACATCCACAGGCGGCTCGGAAAATACCGATGTTTTACAGCGCTCCAGCAGGGCTTCGTCGATATGCTCCACATCATAGCGGTTGAGCATGCGAAGAGCGCGCAGACCCTGGATGCCCAGGAATTCACGGATCTCGGACAAAAGCCCGGCAGCCTCCAGGGCGAACTCTTTCTTTTTTTCCACATAGATTCGATAAACCATCACTGTTTTCCTCCTGCCAGCGCCCGCTTTCCGATATCGGTCCTGTAATACGCGTTTTCAAAATGGATCTGTTCCACGGCTGCGTATGCCCGGGTGACTGCTTCTTTAAGGTCGGTTCCCACTGCCGTCACGCCCAGGACCCGCCCTCCGGAAGTGAAGAGCCTTGAATCTTCCAGCCGGACGCCGGCGGCATAGACCTGGGCATCAAGCGCCGCCGGAATGCTGATCTCAAATCCGGTTTGATATTTGATCGGATATCCGTCGGACGCCATGATGACGCAGCACGAACTTCCCGGCGAGAAGCGCACATCGGCATCGCGCAGCGTGCCCCGGGACACATGCATCAGGATGTTCAGCAGATCGCTTTCCAGCAGCGGCAGCACGACCTGAGTCTCCGGATCCCCAAAACGGCAGTTGTATTCGATCACTTTGGGACCTTTTTCCGTGAGCATGAGTCCGAAGTACAAACAACCCCGGAATGTGCGTCCTTCGGCATTCATCGCCCGCATGGTGGGAAGATAGATCTCTTCCATGCACCGGTCTGCGATCTCCTTCGTGTAAAACGGATTTGGAGCAACGGCGCCCATGCCGCCGGTGTTGGGCCCCAGATCACCGGTCTGGGCCCGCTTGTGATCCATGGAGGAGACCATGGGGATCATGGTCTGGCCGTCGGTAAAAGCCAGCACCGAAACCTCCGGGCCGGTTAGGCATTCTTCGATCACTACCCGGTTTCCGCTGGTTCCGAAAATCTTTTCCTCCATGATCGCATGGACCGCTTCCATCGCTTCTCCACGGCTGAGGGCAATATAGACGCCCTTGCCCAAGGCCAGGCCATCGGCCTTGATGACAATGGGATATTCCGATGCGCGCAAATACTCCCTGGCTTCTTCCGGATCCTCGAAGATCCGGCTGGCGGCGGTGGGTATCCCGTACTTTTCCATCAACGTTTTGGAAAAGACCTTGCTGCCTTCGATCTCCGCGGCCCGAGCTGTGGGCCCGAAGCAGTGGATGCCGACGGCTTCCAGCGCATCCACGGCGCCCAGGACCAGGGGGTCGTCGGGCGCCACCACGGCGAAGTCCACGCCGTGGCTTCGGGCAAATCCCGTGATCCCGGCAATATCCTTCGCCGCGATGGGCACACATTCGGCATCCGCGGCGATCCCGCCGTTGCCCGGCAACGCATATATTTTCTGAACGTCAGGATTTTCCTTGATTTTGCGGATCAGCGCGTGTTCCCGCCCGCCTCCGCCAACGACCATGATCTTCATTTTGATTCCTTTCGACTCCTGCTCAATGGTGGAACAGCCGCAAACCCGTAAAGCACATGACCATGCCCAGGGCATTGCAGGCCTCGATCACATTCTGATCCCGGATGGACCCGCCGGGCTGGGCGATATAGGAGACCCCGCTGGCAAAAGCCCGGCGGATGTTGTCCTCAAAGGGGAAGAAGGCATCGCTGCCCAGGGAGACACCGCGAATGGCGCTTAAATACTCCCGCTTCTCCGGCGGTGTAAGGGGTTCCGGCTTTCGGGAAAAAATATTCTGCCATATGCCGTCACCCAAAACTTCTTCGCTGTTCTCAGACAGGTACACATCCACGGCATTGTCCCTGGCCGGCCGCCCCAGCTCCTTCAGAAAAGGCAGCTCCAATACCTTTTCATGCTGCCGCAGATGCCAAAGGTCCGCTTTGCCGGCAGCCAGCCTGGTACAATGGATCCGGGACTGTTGTCCTGCGCCCACGCCGATAGCCTGGCCGTCCCGGGCAAAACAGACGGAATTCGACTGCGTATACTTGAGGGTGATCAACGCAACGATCAGATCCCGAACTGCTTCCCGGGAGAGATCCTTGTTTTCCGTCACGATATCCTTCAGGCTTTCTTTATCGATGCGGCAGTCGTTTCGCCGTTGACGGAACGTAACGCCGAAGACCTGCTTCGTTTCCTCGGAGTCCGGTTCATAGGCCGGGTCCATCTGAATGACCGTATAGTTTCCCTTCCGTTTTGTTCTTAGGAGCGCAAGGGCTTCGGGGGTGTAGCCTGGGGCGATGATGCCGTCGGACACCTCCGGCAGGATGAGCCGGGCCGTCGTTTCGTCGCAGGGATGACTCAGAGCGATAAAGTCCCCAAAGGAGGACATCCGGTCCGTGCCCCGGGCCCGGGCGTAAGCGCAGGCAAGAGGAGAATGATTCACCCCGGGAATGTCGTCAGCAAAGACAGCCCGCAGCAGTTTGTCCGGCAGCGGGATGCCCACGGCCGCCGAAGTGGGACTCACATGCTTAAAGGATGTGGCCGCAGGCAGGTCCAAAGCCGCGCTCAATTCCCGTACTAACTGCCAGCTGTTGAACGCGTCCAACAGATTGATGAAGCCGGGCCGCCCGGACAGGATCTCGAAAGGAAGGTCTCCGCCTTTCTCCATATACACAAAGGCCGGCTTCTGATTGGGATTACAGCCGTATTTCAGTTCCAATTCTTTCATTATCTTCTCCTCACCGGTTACCGTGGCGGTTAATCAGGACATTTCGAGTCAGATTCGTCGAAAATTCTACGCTGCGCACATACAGGGAGATCTTGTTTTCCGGGTCCAGGCTTTCCCACAGCTCCCGGGCAAAAGTTTCTGTATCCCCCGGGATCTGAACGGACTTCGGCTCTCCCTCAAAAGAGGGCAGCGGCGCGCCGTCGGTGACATAAGTCGAAATGAAGTGGCCGGTCCCGGCTTCCATTGGATATTCGAAATACTGCCGCAGGCAGCCCTTCCCTTCAGGGTCTGCGCTTTTCAGGATGCTGAGCCGGTAACCCTTATCACCTTTTGACGTCCACTCCGCCATTCCGCTGATCCTGGGTGTAAAATTGGGTCCGTCTGGTTCGAAGCACCGTGTTTCCAAAGCCTGCTGAAAGGAGCCGCCCCGCTTCAGCGCGCCGGCGATGGTATCCGTCTGATCTCCGTTGGTCACGATGAGACGATAACGATCCTCTTCAGCCAGGACCCTGAGAGGCGCATAGATGATCAGGGAGGGATCCTCGACTTTCGACGCGTCGAAGGGGCGAGTGAAAAGATCGGTTCCCTGCTCTTCAAAAATGCGGTTCCGGCTGTTGGCGCTGCGCCCCATGATAAAGTACACGATGACCGCTCTCTTGCCATCGGGGGTGCAGCCGAGGGCAATGCCTCTGCCGGGATAAGGGTTCCCGGCCAGAAGCTCTGTCAGGGTTTGCTTTTCAAATGGTCTGACCATGAGCCACGCTCCTCCTCTGTTCCAGCAGCTGCGCTGCCACCATTTCCGCCGCCTGGGGCAGCAGGATCCATTCCGCCTCTTCCATGACCCGGCGCTGAAGCGTTTGCGGCGTGTCGTCCGCCCGGACCCCCACGGCTTTCTGCAACAGGATCTTCCCTCCGTCGGGGATCTCGTTCACCAGATGCACCGTGGCGCCGGTCACTTTGACACCGGCAGCCAGGACTGCTTCGTGGACGCGCAACCCGTAATAACCTTCTCCGCAAAAGGAAGGGATCAGAGAAGGATGCACATTGAGGATCCGATCGGGGTATTTTTGTACAAAGCCGGAACTAAGAATACACAGGAAGCCCGCCAGGACCACCAGATCGATCTTCTCAGCGGCGAGACTCTGCAGAAGCTGCTCCTCGAATTTGGCTGCGCTTTTTCCTTTGCGCACCACAACTTCGGCTTTGCAGCCGGCCCGGCGGGCACGCTCCAAGCCATAGGCCTCTTCTCTGTCGGCCACGACCAGAACGATCCGGCCGCTGTGGAGCGCGCCGGAAGCCTGGGCATCCAGCAAAGCCTGAAGATTGGTTCCGCCCCCGGAGATCAGCACGGCGATCCGCAGGGGATCCTGGCCATTCAGCAAAGGATCACTTCCTTTTCGCCTGCAACCACCTCGCCGATGATCCGGGCATCCAGCCCTTCCCGGGCAAGGATATCCAGCGCTTCGTCCGCATCCTCCCCGGCGATGACAGCCGTCATGCCGATGCCCATGTTGAAGGTATTGAACATATCACGTTCCGGAACATTTCCCGTCCGACGGATCAGCTCGAACACCGGCGGGATTTCCAGGGAAGCGCGGGAGATCCTGACGGCGACGCCTTCCGGCAGGCTCCGGGGAATATTTTCATAAAAGCCGCCGCCGGTGATGTGTGCCAGAGATCGGACGCCGACGCGGCCCAGGAGCTCCGTCACTGGCTTTACGTAGATCCGCGTAGGTTCCAGCAGCGCGTCGCCTAACGATATGCCGCCCAAGGATTCCAGCGGGGTCTTGAGATCGGCGTGCTCCACGTCAAGGATCTTGCGCACCAGGGAATAGCCGTTGGAATGGATCCCCGAGGACGGAAGGCCCACGACCACATCGCCGGGACGGACCTGCCCCTTGTCAAGGATCCGGGCCCGGTCCACGACGCCTACAGCAAAGCCGGCCAGATCATACTCCCCGTCCTGATAGAATCCGGGCATTTCTGCGGTCTCGCCGCCGATGAGGGCGCAGCCGGCCTTCACACAGCCCTCCGCTACGCCGCCGACGATGGCCGCCACTTTTTCTGCCACGTTTTTCCCCAGCGCGATATAGTCCAGAAAAAACAGTGGCTTTGCGCCGCAGCAGATGATGTCGTTGACGCACATGGCCACGCAGTCGATGCCCACAGTATCATGGCGATCCGTCAGAAAGGCAAGCTTCAGCTTCGTCCCGACCCCGTCGGTGCCGCTCACCAGCACCGGCTCGGAAATCCCTTTTAGGTCCGGCATAAACAGACCGCCGAATCCGCCCAGACCTTCCACAACGCCGGGGATCGCCGTGCGGGACACGTGTTTTTTCATAAGCTCCACGGCGCGATATCCTTCCGTGATATCCACGCCGGCTTTTTTATAGCTGTCACTCTGGCTTTTGTTCATCGCAAGGGCCGTCCTTTTCTTCCTGCTCTTTTTCCGATATCTTTCCCTCGAAGCGCATTTTGCTGTGGTGCTTGGGGATTTCCGTGGGATAGTCTCCGTTAAAGCAGGCGGAGCAGAAGCCGCCCACGGCGCTGTCGCCCAACAGCTTGGGAAGATCGGCCGGATCCAGATAGCCCAGGGAATCGGCGCCGATCATGGCCCGGATCTCCTCGACACTGTGCTGGCAAGCGATCAGATGCTCTCGAGAATCGATATCAGTGCCGTAGTAGCAAGGATTCAGGAAGGGCGGGGCAGAGGAACGGAAATGGATCTCTGTGGCGCCCGCATCCCGCAGCAGCCCTACGATGCGGGCGCTGGTGGTGCCGCGGACGATGGAATCGTCGATCAGCACCACCCGTTTGCCGCGCACGGTCTTAGCCAGCGGATTGAGCTTGATCCTTACTTTCGCCTCCCGGGACTTCTGCCCCGGAGAAATGAAGGTTCTGGCGATATATCGATTTTTGATGAATCCTACACCGTAAGGAATGCCGGACTGTCTGGCATAGCCCATGGCGGCGTCCAGTCCCGAATCCGGGACGCCGATCACTACGTCGGCGTCAACAGGATGAGATAAAGCAAGACAGGCGCCGGCGCGAAGGCGGGCTTCGTGTACCGAGCAGCCTGAGATCACGGAGTCGGGCCGGGCAAAGTAGATCAGCTCAAATACGCAGAAGCGGCTGGGCTTTTTGCCGCAATGATCTTTGATGGAGCGAACCTCATCCTTCTGAAAGACTACGATCTCGCCGGGAAGGATGTCCCGGATCATCACAGCGCCCACGGCGTCCAGGGCGCAGCTTTCAGAGGCGACGATGTAAGTCCCGTCCTCCATCTTCCCGTAACACAACGGACGAAATCCGTGTTCGTCCCGGACAGCCACCATTTTTGCGGGAGACATCACTACCAAAGAATAAGCGCCCTTGAGACGATCCATGGAACGGCTGACGGCTTCCTCGATGGAATTGCACTTCATGCGCTCTCTTGTGATCACATGGGAAATGACCTCCGTATCGCTGGAGCCGTGAAAGATCGAACCGGAGTCTTCCAGCTCTGTCCGGAGCTCGAAAGTGTTCACCAGATTCCCGTTGTGGGCGATGGCCATGCGCCCTTTGGTGTGGTTCACTACGATGGGCTGGCAGTTGGCCCGGTCGTTTCCGCCGGTGGTGCCGTAGCGGGTATGTCCCACAGCCATGTTGCCCTGGCCCAGCTTTTCGAGTTCTCCTCTTGAAAAAACGTCTTCCACCAGTCCCAGATCCTTATGGGTCCGAAACACTCCGTCGTCGTTCACGGTGATGCCACAGCTTTCCTGACCTCTGTGCTGCAGGGCGAAAAGGCCCAGATAAGCCAGATCCGCAACACCGTTGCTCACCGGGCTGTATACGCCGAATACGCCGCATTCTTCATGAATTTCATTGAACATCTTTTTTCTCCCGAATGATTCTTCGCTATACGCCCAGCAAACGTCGAAGGATCTCCTGATAAGCGTCCTCCACGTGTCCAAGATCCCGCCTGAAGCGATCCTTGTCGAGTTTTTCGTTTGTATTGATATCCCAGAACCGGCAGGTGTCCGGGGAGATCTCGTCCGCAAGAACGATGGTTCCCTCGGAGGTCTTGCCGAATTCCAGCTTAAAATCGATCAGCCGCACGCCGGCTTCCGCCAGATATGCCGACAGGATCCCGTCGATCCGGAGCGCGTAGTCCTTGATGAGCAGAAGCTCCTCTTCCGTAGCAAATCCCAAAGCCAGGATGTGGTCGTCGTTCACCATGGGATCGCCCAGCGCGTCATCCTTGTATGAAAATTCCAGCACCGGCTTCTTGAGCTCCAACCCTTCCTCAAGGCCCAGGCGCTTGGCCATGGAGCCTGCGGTGAGGTTTCTCACGATCACTTCCAGCGGGATGATCCGCACTCTTTTCACGACCGTTTCCCGATCGTTGAGCTCCTGAACGTAATGGGTCGGGATACCGCTTTTTTCGATCAAACCCATCAGATGGTTCGTCACACGGTTGTTGATGGCGCCTTTGCCTGCGATGGTGCCCTTTTTCAGTCCGTTGAACGCCGTGGCATCATCTTTGTAGCTCACGATGCAATAGTCCGGGTCATCGGTAGCATAAACTTTTTTTGCTTTTCCCTCGTAAATCTGTTCTCTTTTTTCCATGACAGCCTCCCTGACAAGTTCCCTTCATTCACTTAACTGCTGCGCGATCTCCCGATCTTTTTCCGCCAACTCTTCTTCTGCCGCCCGCCGCGCTTCCCCAAGACGCCCGGCGAGATCTGCGTCTTCCACGGCCAGGATCTGAACAGCCAGCAGCGCCGCATTGGCGCCGCCGTTGATGGCTACCGTCGCCACCGGGATCCCCGAAGGCATTTGCACCGTGGAAAACAAAGCGTCAAGTCCATCCAATTCGGAAGACTTGACGGGAAGCCCGATCACGGGCAGGGTGGTGTTGGCGGCCAGGGCGCCGGCCAGGTGGGCGGCTTTGCCGGCGGCGGCGATCAGCACGCCGTAGCCTTCGCTTCTGGCAGACTCCGCGAAGGCCTGGGCCGCCTTGGGCGTCCGGTGAGCTGAAAGCACCCGCACGCTGAAAGGAACACCGTAGGCTCGAAGCACCGCCAGGGCTTTTTCCACCACCGGCAGATCGCTGACGCTTCCCATGATCACTGCGATTTTTTTCATTTGCTCCCCCTCTTTTCCAATAAATAAAAGGACAGTCCTATGGCATCACAAGGATTGCCACATAGGACTGCCCAGACGGTCGGCATTTCGGTTCTGTTTTTTGCTCCCTTGTGGTAACCACTGATCCGTCAGTCACAAAAAACATTCAAATTATGCGATGATTATATCCCGACATCTTCTCTTCTGTCAATACAAATCCCGCAGCAAGCTGCGGGATGTTTGCATGTCTGTATAGATCGGCAGGATTATCTCTTGCTGAACTGGGACGCTCTTCTGGCTTTCTTTAAGCCGTACTTTTTGCGCTCCGTCATTCTGGGGTCTCTGGTAAGGAAACCCGCAGCTTTGAGCGCAGCGCGGTTCTCGGGATCCGCTTCGCAAAGAGCTCTGGAAATGCCGTGGCGCAGGGCGCCGGCCTGACCGGTGAATCCGCCGCCGTGGACAGTGGCGACCACATCGAATTTTCCTTCGGCGCTCACAAGACCCAGAGGCCTTCTGACTTCGCTCTTGAGGATCTCCATGCCGAAGTAGTCGTTCAAATCTTTTTTATTGATGGTGATGCTTCCTTTGCCGGGAATCAGTCGTACTCTGGCAACGGAAGATTTTCTTCTGCCTGTTCCGCAGTATTGCATTTTGGCCATTTCAGTTTCTCCCTTCGCTTAGAAATTCCAGATTTCCGGTTTTTGAGCTTCGTGCTTGTGTTCCGGACCTGCATACACCTTCAGCTTCTTATACATCTGTCTGCCAAGGGGCCCTTTGGGCATCATGCCTTTGATGGCGTGACGGATGATCTCATCGGGTTTCTTGGCCTGCAGCTTTTCGAAGGTGGTTTCGCGAAGGCCGCCGGGATAGCCGGTGTGGTGCTTGTAAACTTTTTCTTTTCTCTTCTTCCCTGTCACTTCGATCCGTTCTGCGTTGATCACGATCACGTAATCGCCGGTATCCAGAAACGGAGTGTAGGTGGGCTTTTTCTTTCCGCGAAGGATCGAAGCGGCTTCTGATGCCAGGCGTCCCAGAGTTTTTCCCTCTGCGTCCAGCACGTACCACTTTCTTTCGATTTCGGAAGGCTTTGCAATGTAAGATGACATTTGGACCTCCTTGCCTACTGGGATGGATATCCATCCGGTTCGGCGCCTACTCTGATGAGTGTCGCTCATCGGTTTCAGCACTGCAACGGTAACTGCTCGGCCGCGGCAGCAGAGCTGCCTGTACCTTTGAAAACTTGCGCCGATGCTGCGGCGCAAAGGTTATGATAATCCAGAGTGCTTGAAATGTCAAGCAAAACTATTCATTTTTAAGTCCTTCCAGCGCCGACAGATTCATAGCCCGCTGGGCGGGATAGTACCCAGAAGCCAGGCCGATGAAGGTGGCGAACAACAGCGCGCTGCCGCTCACCCAAAAGGGGATCACCGACACGACAGATCCGCTGCTTCCCATGGATCCCAGGAAGCCCTGCATAAAGGGCAGCAGAACGGTGTTGAGCATCAGTGAAATGATATAGCTGAAGATCAGCCCGGCCAGGCCTCCTAAAAATCCGATCATGCCGGCTTCCAGCAGGAACATCTTGCGAATGTCCCGCAGGTTGGCGCCGATGACCTTCATGACACCGATCTCCCGGGTCCTCTCGTAGATGGACATGATCATGGTATTGGCAATGCCCAGGGCTGCCACCAGGAGAGAAATGGCGCCGATGCCTCCCAGGATTCCCTGGATCATGGCCGCCGTTTCCTTCATGCTTTCCAGCCAGTCGTTGAGGCTGTAAGTTTCAAACCCCATTTCATCCCGGATCACGTCACACACAGCGGACACATCGTTGATGTCATCCACATACACCAGCGCCTGCTGATAGGTCATCTTTCCGCCGGTGATCACTTCGCCGTTGGCCTTCCGTATCTCTGTCTGAATGTCCTTCAGGGCATCCAAACTCATATAGGCCCGGTAGGAGGACTCGTCATTTTCCGCCGCCAGCAGGCCTACTCCCTGCCCTTTGTATGTTTCATAACGGATCTCGCCTTCTCCTTCCTGGGGTGTTCCATAGCTCCAGTCACCCGTCAGGATCAGGTCCGTGGTGATCACGTCCACTGTAGGCTCGCCGCTGCCCCAGCCCGCGCCCTGCTGCTGCCGGGGATTATAGAACCAGCTGGCCACATTGCGTCCGAATACCACGGCATACTTGTCGCCAGCCTCCAGCAATCTCCCCTCGGCCACCTCAAAACCGAAGGTCTCCATGGTTTCCGGCCGGATCCCGTACACCGACGTATTGCAGACCATGCGCCCGATCGCCAAAGTCAGATACTGCTCGATCACCGGCGTCACCGATGTGACGCCGGGAATGGCCTCAATGGAAGCGATAGTCTTATCGTCCAGTTCGGTGGTTTTTCCCGAGGAATCCATGCCCCGTCCGTAGCTGTACACCTGAACCGTATGAAGGTTGCCGTAGGACTCGATCTGCTCCTGGTAGTTGGCGCTGAGGCCGAACCCGATGGAGAGCATCACAACGATAGCACAGGTGCCCACGACCACGCCGATGATGGCCAATATAGTCCGGGTCCTCCTGCGAAGAAGGTTTCCTGCGCACAGCTCGATGATGTCCCTGTTATTCATTCAGATCAAACTCCTCGTCCCTGATCAGCTTTTTTCTTTTCCTGTATTTGACGGTGCCAAAGACCGCGGCGGCGCCTGCGATCATGATGGCCAACACCTTCCATGTGCTCATGCCGGCGGCAGGCATTTCCGGCTGGGGCATATTGGGATCTTCTTCCCAAACCATGGCCTCGCCAACCTGGAAAGTAAAGGTTTTCTCGATGACCTGCTCCACGCCTGCGGCATCCTCAAACGTAAACGTCACTTTGCCGTTCAGCGGACCGGGGCCATTGGGGAAAAAGTTGACGCTGTAATAATCGCTCTTGCCCGAGGCCATGTTCCCCACATACATCGTAGCGGAGCCTTCCACTGTAAAATCGCCTTCCGTCGTCACCCGAAGATTGGAGAGCTGGGTTTTTCCCATATTATAATAGTTCACGTTCAAGTAACCCATCTGGTCCGCCGTGAGATAGCCGGGATCCAGGATCTCGTCGATCACCAGTCTTGTTTCCTGGATCACGGGGATGGAAATGATGTCGCTGGCCGTATAGGTCCCGCCGGCGGTGTCTTCGTAGCTCATGGTGACCGTTACCGTGCTGGTGCGCTGCTCGGCATCTTTTTTGGCCGCCAGGCGCATCTGGTGAGTGAAGGTGCTGCTGGCCGGGATCGAAGACACGTAAAAAGCATTGCTGGTGCCCACGGGCAGGAAGGCGCTGTCGTCGCTGGTAACGGTGACTTTGATGTTCTGCAGCGCCGTGCCCGAGCTGGTGTTGTTCAAAGTCAGGGACAGGTTGAATTCACCGCCGGCCCGGACGGGCTGACCGCCGTAACCGTAGGCTGAGACCATCAGCTGCGGGTTTGTTCCGCCTCCGCCGCCCTGGATCATGGTGCCGCCGTACTGGGATACTTTCTGAGTGTCGTCGGCGCTGCCCGCCGAAATCTCAAACAGCGCATATTCGCCGCCCTGACGCGCGTTCAGGGTGACAGTGCAAACTTGAGAGGCCCCCGGCGCCAGTCTGGAAATCAGGAACACATTCTTGGTTTTATTGATCACGCCCTCGGGGACCTTCAGCTCCGCCTTCACATTGACCGCGTCATAAGCGCTCTTGTTGGTCACGGTGAAGGATACCGAAAAGTCGCTGCCGGCGGACACGGATTCCGGAGACTGCACGCCGGTGATCTCCAGGTCCAGATCGCCCGAACCGCCGGAGCCGACCACCGGCACATAGACGGTCTCGTCCAGGCTGATTTCGGTGTTGGAGGTGTTCAGGCCGGATATCTGCACAGTCACGGGATAGCTTTTGCTCTCCAGGTCGCTGTCCGCGGCGATGGGATACTCCGCCACGTACGTGCTGCCGATGGACAAATATCCCACATTGATCGTGGCGGCGCCGCTGGCGATGGAAAGGCCGTCGGGCAGCGTCAGGCTGATCCTGGCGTTTTTAATGGCTGTGTTGCCCCGGTTGAACAAAGAAAGCCGAAGGGTCTGAGTCTGGCCCGCTGCCATCGTGTTGCCGCCGGCAACCGAATAGGTCACGTCGAAAGCAGCGCCGCCCAGAGAGGAATAGCCATCCTGGTTCCGCGCCACATCCAGCGTAATATCCCGTTGATTGATGAGTGCGCCACCGGGAGATGCAAGTACTTTTACGGTCAGCGTATGGTCTCCCACGGAAGCCTTTTTATCGACCTTCACGGCAAAGGTGGCCGACTGGTCCGTGCCGCCGGCAAACACGCCGCTGTCCCCCGAGGTGACCGTGATATCGCTGTCCCCCGCGGTGAGCGTCAGTTTGTAGTCGCCGGTGCCGGACAGCACCGTGGCGTCCACGGTAATAAATACCAGACTGTCGCCCTGCACCGCGTCAAAACCTGCCGTATGGCTGATGCTGATGGAGTCCGCGCCAAAGGCTGCAACCGGCGCAATCCCTGCGACCAATAATACGATCGCCAGCATCAGGCCGATCCGATTCCTCCTGCTACTGCTCATTTGTTTCATCTCTTCTCCTTCTGACTTCCCTGTTTACGATATTTCCATCCTGTATGGTGAGGATCGTGTCTGCATATTCGGCGATGGTCCGGTCGTGGGAGACCAGGATGAGCGTCATGCCGTGGCGGCGCGCCTGCTCCACGATGATCTGCATCACTTCCTTCGTCGTGTTGGAATCCAGATTACCGGTAGGCTCGTCGGCAAAAAGGATCTTGGGATTTCCCACCAGGGCACGGGCGATGCCCACCCGCTGCTGCTGGCCACCGGACATCTGGGAGGGCTTTCGGTTGTCGTAGCCTTCCAGGCCGACGGACTTCAGAGCCGCCTTGCCGGCCTTGAGCCGTTTGGACTTTTCCACCCCCCGAAAGGTCAGCGGGATGGTGACGTTCTCCAGAGCTGTCATGCTGGGGATCAGATGATAGGCCTGGAATATAAAGCCGATGTTTTTCTGCCGAAACAAGGTCACCTGGGTCTCGTTCAGCTTGTGGATCGGAATGCCGCCGATCCAGATCTCGCCCCGGGTGGGCTTTTCCAGGCCCGCCACCATATTCAGGAAGGTAGATTTACCGGAGCCGGAGGTTCCAAGAAAACAAACCATCTCGCCCTTTTGAATGTCGAGGCTCACATCGTCCAGGGCCACGACTTTCTCCTGGCCCATCCTGTATATTTTTCGTATGTGATCCACCCGGATCAACGGTTTGTCGTTGCTGTTCGTCATACGTCCGTTCCTTGTGTCATAGCGGCTTGCCGGTGAGGCCGGCATTCCAAGTGTACTATTCTTTATAGTACAGGTCAATCCCTTCTGAAAAGACCGGACACTATACCTTTAGACGCGGTCCGGCCGAAAAAGTTCCCGCCGGTTGACAATTTCGACGATTGGTCTAATATTGATGTCGTGTGTGACAATCATGGAAGAAACTAAGAAAAATCTTTATACCGGCATCATCATGATCATTTTGTCCTCTCTCTTTTTTGCCGTCATGACGCTTTTCGTGAAATACGCGGGCGACCTGCCTGCCATGCAAAAAAGTTTTTTTCGCAACCTGATCTCTTTTTTCTTTGCCTTGACCCTGCTGAGAAACAAGAGCGCTTCGTTCCGCATCCCCCGGGGCGCTCTTCGGGACCTGGTGCTTCGGGCCTTTTTTGGCACCCTGGGCGTCCTTTTCTATTTTTATTCCGTGGATCGGCTCGTCCTGTCCGACGCTACGGCCCTCAACAAGCTTTCGCCGTTTTTCACCATCATATTCAGCTATTACCTGCTCCGGGAGCGTATCACCCGCATGCAGGCCGCCAGCGTGGCCGTTGCTTTTGCAGGCAGTCTTCTGATCATCAAGCCGTCCTTTGAAAACGTTTCCTTCTGGCCTGGGATGGTCGGTCTTATGGGCGGCCTTTGCGCCGGGCTGGCCTATACGATGGTCAGAAAGTTGGGCGCCTCCGGTATCGACGGGACTTTTGTCGTATTGTTCTTTTCCGCATTTTCCTGCGTCAGTCTGCTGCCCGGCCTCCTGCTGGACTACCATGCCATGACATGGGAACAGCTGGGCTTTTTACTGATTGCCGGTCTGTTTGCGGGCGCGGGGCAATTTTCCATCACGGCGGCCTTTTTTCACGCCCCGGCCAGAGATATATCGATCTATTCTTACTCTCAGATCCTTTTTGCTTCCCTGATCAGCTTATTCGTTTTGGGAGAAATGCCCGACCGGTGGAGCATGCTGGGCTATGCCGTTATTTTAACCATGGCGCTGCTGATGTACAGGAACGGAAAGACGTCTCCCGGAGCGGATGCCGGCCAGTGAAAGCAGTCCATTGAAAAAGGCGGGGGACCCCGCCTTTTTGATATCTTTATATCCTCACCCGGTGAAAAGTCTTCTTGCCCTTCTTGAGGAGTATTGCTCCGTCCCGGAAGGCTTCCGTCGTGATCATGCGCTTCGGGTCCGCTACTTTTTCTCCGTCGATGGTCAGACCTCCCTGTTCAATGGTCCGGAAGCCTTCGCCGTTGCTGGACACCAGACCGCACTCTTTCAGCAGCGCCGCCAGGCCCATGCCTTCTCCTTCGAAACGGCTCCGGTCGAAAACGGTGGTGGGGACATTTTCCATATCGCCGCCGCCGCCGAAAGCGGCCCGGGCCGCCTCCTGGGCCTTCTGCGCTTCTTCGGAGCCGTGGATAAGACTGGTGACCTCGTAGGCCAGGATCTCCTTGGCCGTGTTGATCTGCTCCCCTTCCAGAGACGAAAGCCTGTTGACTTCCTCCATGGGAAGGAACGTGAGCATGCGCAGGCACTTGTTCACATCGGCGTCCTCCGTATTCCGCCAGTATTGATAGAAATCGTACGGCGATGTTTTGTCCGGATTCAGCCACAGGGCGCCCTGCTGGGTTTTGCCCATTTTCTTTCCTTCGCTGGTCGTCAGCAGGGCAAAGGTCATGCCGTAGACCTGCTTGTCCAACTCCCGCCGGGTCAAATCGGCGCCGAAGAGGATGTTGGACCACTGGTCGTTTCCGCCGAACTGCATTTTGCAGTCCAGATCCCGGGCCAGCACCATAAAGTCATAGGACTGCATGAGCATGTAGTTGAATTCCAGAAAAGACAAACCCTTTTCCAGACGCTGTTTGAAGCATTCGGCGCGAAGCATGGCGTTGACGCTGAAATGCTTGCCGATGTCCCGGATGAACTCGATATAATTCAGGGACTGCAGCCAGGAGATGTTGTTGACGCAAACAGCTTTACCGGTCTCCGGTTCTTTGTTCACCGATCCTTTTCCCAGCGTCGTGCCCGAGGGTGTATACATAAATGCCTCGTCGAACTCCAGAAATCTGCGGAACAGGCCTTCGAACAGAATGCAGTTTTCCCGGATCACCTGGGGCGTCATCATCTGGCGCATGTCCGTGCGGCCCGAGGGATCGCCGACCATGGTGGTGCCTCCGCCGATGAGGACGATGGGCGTATGGCCATACTTTTGCATATACATCATGATGATGATCTGCATAAAATGGCCCACGTGAAGACAGTCCGCCGTCGGATCGAAGCCGATGTAGAATCTGATTTTTTCTTTGCCGAGGAGTTCCCGGATCTCTTCGTCATGGGTGGTCTGCTCGATGAACCCGCGCTCCTTGAGCACGTCGAACACGTTGTCATGCGTGCTGATGCTGTCTGGTATAAAATTCATGATCCTTCTCCGTCGTTTCTTATTTGGTGCCGTAAAGCCTGTCGCCGGCGTCTCCCAGTCCGGGGACGATGTAGGCGTGGTCATTCAGATGCTCATCCTTGGCGGCAATGAAGATGTCCACATCCGGATGGGCTTTCTGGAGTACCTCGATCCCCTCCGGCGCGGCGATCAGACACATGAAAATGATCTTTTTCCCGCCCCGCTGCTTGATGAAGTCGATGGCCGCCGCCGCCGAGCCTCCGGTGGCCAGCATGGGGTCCACCACGAAAATCTCTCTTTTTTCGATATCCGATGGAAGTTTGCAATAATATTCGATGGGCAGATGGGTCTCGGGATCCCTGTACAGCCCGATGTGGCCGACTTTGGCGTTGGGGATCAGGGCCAGCATGCCGTCCACCATGCCCAGACCGGCGCGAAGGATGGGAACGATGGCAATATCTTCGCCCTTGAGCATGTTCATGGTCGTTT
>CALLHZ010000036.1 GCA_938009115.1 uncultured Clostridia bacterium | reverse complement strand
CTACACTCTTTCCCTACACGACGCTCTTCCGATCTATGATCAGCTGCTCTTCTTCGTCGGCGGTGAGATAGTGGATCTCACGGGTAACGATTCCGGTCTCTTTGTCGACCCTCCGGTAAGGTGTCTCGATAAAACCATATTCGTTGATGATCCCATAAGTCGTAAGGGACCCGATCAGTCCGATATTGGGACCTTCCGGCGTCTCAATGGGACACATCCGGCCGTAATGGGAATGGTGAACGTCCCGGACTTCGAAGCCGGCTCTTTCTCTGGAAAGGCCGCCGGGGCCCAGTGCGGAAAGCCTTCTCTTGTGAGTCAGCTCTGCCAGAGGGTTGGTCTGGTCCATGAACTGGGACAGCTGGGAGCTTCCGAAAAACTCCTTGATGGCTGCCGTTACGGGACGGATATTCATCAGGACCTGCGGCGTTGTGGCCTCGATGTCCTGAATGGTCATGCGTTCCTTGACTACCCGTTCCATCCGGGCAAGGCCGATGCGGAACTGGTTCTGAAGCAGTTCGCCCACCGTGCGCAGTCTTCTGTTTCCAAGATGGTCGATGTCGTCGATGTTGCCGATGCCGTCACTCAGATTCAGCAGATAGCTGATCGAAGCGATGATGTCGTCCAGGATGATGTGCTTGGGAGAAAGCTGATTTTTACGGGACAGCAGCAGCGCGGCAAAAGCGTCGCCGGCCTCCTCTTTGGCCTTCTTGGATTTCGCCGCGCCTTTTTCGGCGTCTTCTCTTTGCTTCAGGAGATCTCTGAGCACGGGGAAAAACACTTTTTCGGGCAGTTTCTTCTCCGCCGGGTCGAAAGGAACATAGCCGCGAAGCTCTACGAAGTTGTTGCCGATCACTTTGACCACGGCGCCGTCTTCGGTCTTGCTGCGGACAAATACGAATTCAACGCCGGCATTTTCGATTTCTTTTGCCAGCGCTCTGGAGATCTTCTGGTCTTTTTCCGCCAGGATCTCTCCGGTGAGAGGCGAAGCCACATCCTCGGCCAGAACGCAGTTGGCGATCCGGTTGGAAAGGCCCAGCTTTTTGTTGTATTTATAACGGCCCACTTTAGCCAGGTCGTAGCGCTTGGCATCGAAAAACAACGCTTCGATGAGGTCGTAGGCGCTTTCGAACGTGGCCGGCTCTCCGGGCCGCAGCTTTCTGTATATTTCTTTCAGGCCTTCGTCGTAATTGGTCGTGAGGTCTTTTTCCATGGACTTGTGGAGCCTGGGATTGATGCCGAAGATCTTTTCGATCTCCTCGTTGGTCCCCTCGTACAGCACGGCGGCCGTATCGGTACGGTACTCCTTGAAACGACGAACTTTTTTCGCCAGGTCTTCCTCTTTGATCTTGGGATCCTTGCGCATTTCGAATTCGACTTTGTCGTCGACGGATTTGTAGGCAAGGGCCCTCAGGATCGCCGTGACCGGCTGCTTCCTGGTTCTGTCCACACGAACGGAGAGCACTTCGTTGGAGTCGGTTTCGTACTCCAGCCAGGCGCCCCGGTTGGGAATGATCGTTGTGGAAAATAATTTTTTATTCGACTTGTCGATCAGTACATCGTAGTAGGGTCCGGGGCTCCGGACGAGCTGGGTCACCACCACACGCTCGGCTCCGTTGTAGATAAAAGTGCCCTTTTCCGTCATGATGGGGAAATCCCCCATGAACACTTCCTGCTCCTTGACTTCCCCGGATTCCTGGTTGACGAGGCGAACTTTTACTTTAAGAGGAGCGGCGTAGGTTGCGTCCCGTACCTTGCATTCTTCCTGGTCCAGTTTCGAGTCGCTGGAGATGGAATGGTCCACGAATTCCAGTGCAAGATTGTCTGCATAGTCTCTGATGGGAGATATATCCTCAAAAACCTCGGCAAGACCCTCATTGATAAACCAATCATAGGAGTCTTTCTGAATCTGTATGAGGTTGGGCATGGGCAGGACCGAGTCGATCTTTGAGTAGCTCATGCGCTCTTTTCTACCTATTTTAACGGGTTGGGGCATTGCGTTCCCTCCTTACATTGAATCCGAAAAACTATGCGTGGCAATGTACTATAATACTACATCGTTGACAAGGCGTCAAGAAAAATTTCTTTCGCCACAAGCGCAGAAAGGGTTGCCCCTTACGGGCAACCCTGCCTGGCTTATCGGATCCCTTATTTGAGTTCTACAGTTGCGCCCACTTCTTCCAGCTTGGCTTTGAGTTCATTGGCTTCTGCGGTGGGAGCTGCTTCCTTGACGGTCTGCGGAGCGGTGTCCACCAGGTCCTTGGCTTCCTTGAGGCCCAGGCCGGTGATCTCTCTGACAGCCTTGATGACCTTGATCTTCTCTGCGCCGGCAGATACGAGGATCACGTCAAATTCGTCCTTGACTTCCTCTTCTGCTACGGCAGCTGCGCCGGCCACTGCCACGGGAGCAGCTGCGGAAACGCCGAATTCTTCTTCGCATGCTTTGACCAGCTCATTGAGCTCAAGTACGGTCATCGCTTTGATTGCTTCGATGATTTGTTCTTTATTCATTGTATTTCCTCCATTAAAATTTTTGTATTTTCTGATGATTATTCTGCTTCCGGGGCTTCCGGTGCTTTAGGCGCACTGCCCGACTGGGGCTTTGCATCGGCCACAGCCTGGAGCGTGCGAACGAATTTTCCCACAGGCGATTGGATGCTGCCCATGAACTTGGCGATCAATTCGTCTCTGGAGGGGATGGCGGACAGTTCTTTGACTGCTTCCGCATCGTAAAACACTCCTTCGACCACGCCGGCCTTGAAGGCCATTTTGTTGTATTCTTTCATGACGCCTGCCAGGACTCTTGCCGGCGCGATGGCGTCATCATAACTGATGGCAATGGCGCTGGGTCCTTCCAGAACATCTTTCAGCGATTCGTAACTGGTCCCCATGATCGCCCGGGCCATCATGGTGTTTTTATAGACGGTGTAGTCCACATTGGCTTCGCGGAGCTTTTTTCTCATGGCGTTGGCCTGCTCCACCGTGGTGCCAAGGTAATCGATGACAACAGCGGATTCAGCCTTGCTCAGCTTGTCTTTGATCTCGTCGATGATCGCTTGCTTGTGTTTGAGATTTTCTACTGACATGAATTCTCCTTTCCGGCTTTCGAAAAGAAAGCCTTTTCTTGTCTGCAGACGGAAAAGGCTCATAATCTATGAATCGTAACCTCGGCCGGGTATTAAGCGGTGACGCACCGGCTGTCTACAGTCTGTCGTATTCTGTTTTGTTGCGATTCGGTCTTACGTCTTAACCGAGTGTCAGCTTCTGCGGGTTCAGTTTGACGCCGGGGCCCATCGTGGCACTCACCGTGACGCTCTTGAGATACTGTCCTTTGGCCGCAGCGGGCTTTGCTTTGATGACAGCTTCGATCAGCGCCGTAAAGTTTTCTCTCAGCTTTTGTTCGCCGAAGGATACTTTGCCGATGGGCGTATGGATGATGTTTGTTTTATCCAGACGATACTCCACCTTGCCGGCTTTGATCTCTTCCAGGGCTCTGGTCAGATCCATGGTGACGGTTCCGGACTTGGGATTCGGCATGAGACCCTTGGGTCCCAGGATCTTTCCCAGACGTCCCACAACACCCATCATGTCGGGTGTGGCCACGACCACGTCGAAATCGAACCAGCTTTCGCTCTGGATCTTTTGCGCCAGTTCTTCCGCGCCTACGTAATCGGCTCCAGCCGCTTCCGCTTCCCGAACCTTGTCGCCTTTGGCAAAGACAAGTACTTTCTTGGTCTTTCCTGTGCCGTGGGGCAGAACGATGGCTCCTCTTACCTGCTGGTCTGCGTGCCGTCCGTCGACGCCAAGACGGATATGAGCTTCCACGGTTTCGTCAAACTTGGCTGCGGCTGTCTTGATGACAACGGCAAACGCCTGGTCTGCGTCGTGAAGTTCTGTCTTGTCGAAGAGCTTGACAGCTTCCTGATACTTCTTTCCTCTTTTAGGCATTGATTCCTCCTTGTGGTGCATGCGGCTTTCGCCTCCCACATACTATTCCTTGACTGTGATACCCATGCTTCTGGCCGTGCCTTTGATCATTTCGGTGGCACTGTCCAAGTCCGCAGCATTCAAATCGGGCATTTTGGTCTTTGCGATGGCCTGCATCTGTTCGATCGTCAGCGAGGCGACCTTTTTCTTGTTGGGCTCTCCGGATGCAGTGTCCAGACCGGCGGCCTTTTTGAGCAGCACGGCCGCAGGCGGCGTTTTAGTGATGAACGTGAAAGACCGGTCGCCGTACACCGTGATCACGACCGGGATGATCATTCCGGTCTGGTCGGCGGTCCTTGCGTTGAACTGCTTGCAGAACTCCATGATGTTGACGCTCTTCTGGCCCAGCGCAGGTCCTACGGGAGGTGCCGGCGTGGCTACGCCTGCAGGGATCTGCAGTTTGATATAGCCCTCGATTTTTTTTGCCATAGTCTCTTCTCCTTTCCACGGGGCGACCCCGTTTTTCGTTTATATATACAGCGGACTCAAACCTTGTCCACCTGGTCGTATTCCAGTTCCACCAGCGTATCCCTTCCGAACATGGACACCCTGGCGCGCAGAGTCTGCCGGTCGACGTTGACCTCTTCCACGACGCTCATGAATCCTTTGAAAGGACCGCTGATCACCCGAACCGTATCGCCTACGCCGATATCCAGCACGATGATGGTCTTTTCGATGCCCATCCGCCGTACTTCTTCGTCGGTCAGAGGGATCGGTTCTGAACCGTGTCCCACGAATCCGGTGACTCCCTGGGTGTTGCGGACCAGATACCAGGATTCGTTGGTGACGATCATCTTGACGATCACGTAACCGGGAAACATTTTACGCGTCTTGATTTTCCGCTGGCCGTCCTTCAGTTCCACACGATCTTCTGTGGGCACGATAACACTGAGGACCAGGTCTTGCATCCCCCGGTTCTCCACCAGCTTTTCGATATTGACTTTCACCTTGTTTTCGTGGCCGGAATACGTGTGCACCACGTACCACTTGGCTTCCTTGCTGCGCCTGGAAAAGCCTGCGGGGATCTCTTTGTTCTCCGCTTCGCCTTCCGGCGCTTCCTGATCCGGAATCATATCATCTTCGGGATCGGAAGGAGGCAGGTCTTCGGGAAGGACTGCTGTGTCCTTTTCCAGCTCTGCGATCTTATCCTGAGGCATACCCTCTCCTACATCGATATATTAAGAACTACTTCCAACAATTTCAGGAAGCCCGTATCCAGGATCCAGAAGAAGAAAGCAAACAGGGCGCAGGTAGCCAGCACCACGCCTGTATAGCGATATGTCTCTTTTTTCGTAGGCCAGACGACCTTTTTGATCTCGGAACGGATCCCCCGGAAATACTCCTTGAGGCGGATCCATCTCTTGGCCTTGGCTGCAGTTTGCTCTGCCATTTCGACGGTTTCCTTTCGCTATTTGGTCTCTTTGTGCAATGTTTCTTTTTTGCAGAACTTGCAATACTTCATCATTTCGATACGATCGGGATCGTTCTTCTTATTTTTGGTGGTGTTGTAGTTTCTCTGCTTGCATTCGGTGCAAGCCATGGTGATTCTGACCCTCATGTTTCTGACCTCCGTAAAATGATCCGTCCGGGACGGTTGATAGACCTGTTTCTGCGCACAATACAAACAATTGTACCATAGCGTCACCTTGTTAAGTTATCACAATCAGTTGTTCCTGTCAACGATTATCCGCATTTTTTAAGACTCCGCCTCGGGACTGTCTTTGGTCACGTCGACCCACCGGCCGCCCGTGACCCGAGCCAGCTCCTCCGGCGCAAAACCGACTGCGGAATTGCCGGTCCCGGCAGCGGGGAAAACCATTTCATATTTTTTCAGGGATTCATCCAGATACACGCCGATATTTTCGGGCAAACCGAAAGGACACACCCCGCCCACGGGATGCCCGGTAACCGTCAGCGTCTCTTCCAAGGAAAGCATCTTTGCTTTGGAACCGAAACATTCTTTATACTTCCGGTTGTCGATGCGGGCCGTACCCATGATCACCAGAACAAAATGCGTGCCATCCTTGAGCTCCATGGCCAGGGTCTTGGCGATCTCGCCGGGCTCGCGGCCAAGGGCTTTGGCTGCCAGTTCCACCGTGGCGCTGCTTTCATTCAGGAGAATGATCTCGTTGGGAATATGGTGTTCCTCAAAATACTTCTTTACGGCTTCGTATCCCATGACGCCTCCTTCTTTCAATGAAAAAGACCCTTTCGGGCCGATCGGTGAATCCATCATACAACCGGCTCCTGCAAATTGCAAGGGTCTTCCGCAGAAAAAAGAGGCTTACGCCTCTTTTTCTTATTTTTGCAGTTGTTTGTAAGCTTTATACCTGTCGGCTGCCTGTTGTTCCGCTTTTTTGAAAAGCGCTTCCGCATTGTCCGGAAAAGTCCGTTCCAGCGAGGCATAGCGCACTTCGCCGGCCAGAAATTCACCGTAAGGTATAGTGGGTTCTTTGCTGTCCAATATGAATTCTCCGGTATTCGGATGATAACGGTACAAATGCCAATAACCGGCATCCACTGCTTTTCCCGCCTCCTGCTGCGCCATGCCCATGCCCGCAGCGATGCCGTGGGCAATGCAAGGAGCATAAGCGATGATCACAGAAGGACCTTCATAATATTCAGCCTCCCGGATGGCACGAACCAGCTGCGCCGGGTCGGCGCCCATGGACACCTGGGCCACGTACACATTGCCGTAGGTCCTGGCCAGAGCGCCCAGGTCTTTCTTTCCCGAACGCTTTCCCGATGCGGTGAACTGGGCCACAGCGCCCAGTGGCGTTGCCTTGGAGGCCTGTCCTCCTGTGTTGGAATACACTTCGGTGTCTACGATGAACACGTTCACGTTTTCGCCGGAGGACAGCACGTGATCCAGCCCGCCGTAGCCGATGTCGTAGGCCCATCCGTCTCCGCCGTACATCCAGAAGGTCTTTCTGGAAAAGTGCTTCTTTGCAGACAGCATGTCGCGGATCAGTTTTGCCTCCGCGGCGGCAGCCGGCGCTGCGGACATCGCTTTTTCCAGCGAAGCCCCCAGTGCCTCTCCCGTTTTGGCCGACAGGGCAAAATCATCGAATGCGTCAAGCCAGGCCTCCAGAGATTTTTTAAGATCATCACTTTCCGCAATGTCCCGCAGCGCTTCGCCGCGCTGCCTCTGGGCTTCCCGCTGCTGCTTGACGGACAAGGCCATCCCCAGACTGAATTCGGCGTTGTTTTCGAAGAGGGAGTTGCTCCAGGCCGGCCCCTTTCCTTTTTTATTGCGGGTGTAGGGAATGCCTGGCATCGCGCCGCCCCAGGCCTGTGTGCACCCGGTGGCGTTGGCCCAGTAGACCCGGTCGCCGAAAAGTTGGGTAAGGAGCTTGGCATAGGGCGTTTCGCCGCAGCCTGCGCAGGCCGCCGAAAACTCCAGCAGCGGTTCTTTGAACTGGCTCCCCTTGACCGTAAAGGGATCGAAGATCTCTTTGTCTGAGACGCTGAGACCGTAAGCCCAGGCCTCCCTTCCCGCAGGAACCTGATCGATGGGCGCCATGGCAAGGGCTTTCTGCCGCGCCGGACAGACGGAGGCGCAGCTGCCGCACCCGGTGCAGTCGTCGGTGCTCACCAACAAGGCATACGACAAGCCGTCGGCGGCCTTGCCTTTTGCAGGAGCTGTCTTCATATCCACCGGAGCAGAGGCTGCCTCACGGGCATCCAGCAAGTAGGGACGAATGGCCGCATGAGGACATACGAAGGCACATTGATTGCACTGCAAACAGGCAGCCGGGTCCCACACCGGCACCGCGGCGGCGATCCGGCGCTTCTCGTAAGCAGTAAGACCAAGCTCCACCTGGCCGTCTTCGTAACCGGAAAAAGCGCTGACGGGAAGCTCGTCTCCCTTTTGGGCATTGATTGGCCTCAGCAGGTTTTTGACCACGGCAGGCACGCCCTCCGGCAGGCCGGCGTCCTCATCCGGAGCAGAAGCCCAGCTTTCCGGGATCTCCACACGAACAACAGCCTCGGCCCCCCGGGCGACGGCTTTCAGATTTTTCTCCACCACGGCATCGCCCTTGGTGAAATAGGTTTCCCGGACAGCCTGCCGGAGGTGGCGCTCGGCCTCATCGGCGGGGATGACCGACATGAGGCGGAAAAAGGCGGATTGAAGGACGATATTGGCGTGGATCCCAAGCCCCAGTTCCCGGGCGATGCCGCTGGCGTCGATCGTGTAAAATTTCGCTTTCTTCTCTGCCAGTCCGCGCTTGACGCGGCCCGGGAGCTTTTCTTCCAGCTCTGCTTCCGACCAGGAGCAATTCAGCAGAAACGTGCCGCCTGCAAGCAATTCTGAAACCATATCGTATTGCGGCAGGAAGGTCTGGTGATGGCAGGCGATGAAATCAGCCTGGCGGACCAGATAGGAGGAATCGATGGGCTTCCGTGAAAAACGCAAATGGGATTTTGTGATCCCGAAGGACTTTTTAGCGTCATATTCAAAATACGCTTGCCCGTAAAAATCCGTGTGGCTGCTGATGATCTCCACGGTATTGCGATTGGCGCCCACAGTCCCGTCGGAACCCAGGCCCCAGAATTTGCAGGAAAAAACGCCGTCCCGGACCACAGGGATCGTCGTGTCCGGCAAAAGCGAACGATGGGTGACATCGTCGACGATACCCACGGTAAAGCCATTGAGCGGCGCAGCGTTGCAAAGATTTTCGTATACGCCTCCGATTTGGGCGGGCGTCGTGTCCTTCGAGGAAAGACCATAACGGCCCCCCAGGATCAGCGGACATCTTTCGCTTTGGGAAAAAGCGGTGCAGACATCCTGATAAAGCGGCTCTCCCGCAGAGCCCATTTCTTTGCAGCGATCCAGAACTGCGATCCGCCGGACTGTTTCCGGAATGGCTTCCAGCAATCGGCCCACGGCAAAGGGCCTGAACAGATGAACCTGAACAAAACCTACTTTACGGCCGATTGCGTTCAGATGCTCTACTGTCTCCCGGATGGCGCCGCTCACAGAACCCATGGCCACGATGACCTCCGTGGCGTCGGGCGCGCCGTAATAATTGAATAGTTTGTAGGAGCGTCCGGTGCGCGCCGAGATCTGCTCCATATATTCTTCCACGACCGCGGGGACCGCGTCGTAAAAGCGATTGTTGGCTTCCCGCACCTGGAAATAAATGTCCGGATTCTGGACGGTGCTGCGAAGGGCCGGCGTTTCGGGATTGAGGGCATGGTCGCGAAACGCCTGAAGCGCCTCCCGGTCCAGCATCTCAGCCAGCTCGTCGTACTCCATGGCTTCAATTTTGCTGATTTCATGCGAAGTCCGAAAGCCGTCGAAAAAGTGAAGAAAGGGCACCCGGCTTTTGATGGCGGCCAGATGAGCGACCCCGGCAAGGTCCATCACTTCCTGGACACTGGAGGTGGAAAGCATAGCAAACCCTGTAGCCCTGCAATTCATTACGTCGGAGTGATCTCCGAATATAGAAAAGGCATGAGTTCCCACCGTCCGGGCCGCCACGTGCAGCACACCGGGGTGCCGCTGCCCGGAGATGCGGTGCATCACAGGCAGCATCAGGAGCAGTCCCTGGGAGGAGGTATAACTCGTGGCCAGAGCGCCGGTTTCCAGGGCGCCGTGGATTGCTCCGGCGGCCCCGGCCTCCGACTGCATTTCCACCAGTCTCACCGGTTGCCCGAAAATGTTTTTCCGTCCCTCCGCAGACCACACGTCGGTCTTCTCGGCCATGGGAGAAGAGGGAGTAATAGGATAAATGGCCGCCACTTCCGTAAAAGCGTAGGCAACGTAGGCTGCCGCCTCGTTGCCGTCCATGATCACTGTTCTTCTTTGATGCATATCTCCGCTTCCTGCTCTCCTACTCCGCCAGCACAGTCCAGCCGTATTCATCGGCACGTCTTCCGAACTGAAGGCCCACCAGCTCGTCATAGAGCCTTTGCGTGGTTTCGCCGATTTCTCCGCCGTTGAACTCATAGTCCTTGCCGCCGTAGCCCAGGACGCCAACCGGCGTCACGATGGCCGCAGTTCCCACGCCAAAGACCTCCTGCACATTTCCCTTTTCCAATTGCTCCAGAAGCTCCGTCACCGGCAGGAGGCGCTCCTCCACTTCCATTCCCCACTTTTTGAACATTTCGATGCAGGATTTGCGGGTAATGCCCGGGAGGACCGTGTCGCCCAAAGCCGGCGTCACGATCTTTCCGCCGATCTTGAACATAATGTTGTTGCTGCCGACCTCTTCGATGTATTGCTTCGTTGCGCCGTCCAGCCACAGGACTTGGGAATAGCCTTCCTTCTCGGCCTGCAGTGTGGCGTGGAACGCGCCGGCATAATTTCCGCCGCACTTGGCAAAGCCTGTACCGCCGTGGACGCTCCTGGCGGCGGTCTCCTCGATCTTGATCCGCACCGGCTTCAGTCCTTCCACATAATAGGAGCCAACGGGGCTGAGGATCACAAAGAACTTGAAGCTTCCCAGCGTATGCATGGACAGGTCGTCGTGGTCACAAATAAGCGTCGGCCGGACGTACAGCGTCGTTCCCGGCGCAGAAGGCACCCAGTCGGCGTCGACGGACACCAGAGTTTTGACTGCTTCCAGAAAATACTCTTCCGGGAATTGAGGCATGCACATCCGCTCTGCGGAACGCATCATCCGGCGGGCATTTTCGTCGGGCCGGAACAGCTGCACTTTTCCGTCGGGCCGGCGGTACGCCTTCAGTCCTTCAAATATACACATGCCATAATGGAACACACAAGCCGCAGGGCTGATGGAAAAATTCTCGAAGGGCACGATGCGGGCATCGTGCCAGCCTTTTTCCGGCGAATGATCCATGATGAACATGTGATCCGTATAGTATTTGCCAAAGCCCAGCTTTGTTTCGTCTTCCGGTTTCGCCTTAGGGGCGGGGGTCTTGTTGATGGTGATCTTTAGCATGGTCTCCTCCTTCGGCTTAAGCCGTCTCCACGTTGGCCGCCTCGTACAGTCCCAGTTTTTCCACTGCAGCGGTCCTCATTTTGTATTTCAATATTTTCCCTGCGGCGTTCATGGGGAATGAATCCACGAATTCCACGTACTTTGGCACTTTATGGCGGGCCATATGGGCCCGGATGTATTCCCGGATCTCCTCGGCAGTAGCCGACTGACCCTCCTTGAGG
>CALLHZ010000035.1 GCA_938009115.1 uncultured Clostridia bacterium | reverse complement strand
CGCAGCCTATGCTTCGGTGATCCTCATGGTCGCGGCGGGCTTTCTTCCGTCGGTGAGCCTGTTGCTGCTGGCGACAGCGATCCCTGTCCGGCGGAACATCAAAGCATTTATGAAAAAGCAAGACAAGAAGGAGACGTTTGCTGTTTCCATCCGGAACTTCCTTCTCATTCTGCCGGCTCACGCAGGGTTGATCTGGATCGGCAGCATAATGCCTTCCGGGAGGCTCCGATGAAATTTGCAGGACGGTCGGACATCATCATCGTGGTGATCCTGGCTGCAGCTGCTGTTCTGGCCTGGACGCTGTACACCGGGGTTTTGGGCAAAGCAGGGACCTATGCCGAGATCTATTACCAGTCTCAGCTGGTCAAGACGGTGGAACTGAAAACAGGGCAGGATGAAACGTTTTTCATCGAACAGGAACCGGACGTGGTGTTCCATCTTCATCCGGACGGCAGCATCTCCTTTGAAGAGTCCGACTGTCCCGACAAGATCTGCATCGAGTCCGGAAAGCTTCATCTCGCAGGCCAGTATGCCGCGTGCCTGCCCAACCTCATATACGTGAAGATCGTGTCGGAAGAAAGCGCGGACGGCGCAGCCGACATCTACATATAACTGGTCAGAAGAGGATACAAAGCATGGAAAAAGCGATCACCAACGAAAAAAGAACGACAGGACAAACCGGCCGCATCACGCTGCTGGGTCTTTTGTTTGCCCTGGCCATGGTCCTCTCCGTGCTGGAAGGTCTCTTTCCCGTCCCTGTGCCCATTCCCGGCGTTCGTCTTGGGCTGGCGAACATCGTGGTGATGTTTGCCCTGCTTTACCTTAAAAAAGCTGATGCGTTGACCCTAGTAGTCCTGAAGGCGATTTTCGTTGCCTCCACCCGAGGGCTTGTGGCCGGAACGCTGAGCCTTACAGGAGGTCTCTTTGCCCTTGGGGTCATGGTTCTGATCCTGCTGCTTCGCAGAGATAAAAGCACGCTTTTGCTGATCAGCGTGGCCGGCGCAGTGTTTCATAATCTGGGCCAGATCACAGCCGCATCCTTCATCATGGAGACGGTACTTTGGGTCTATCTGCCGGTGCTTTTGCTATCCGGCATTGTGACAGGTTTTGCAACTTCGATGATGCTGAAGATGACATCTCCGGTATTTTTGAAGCTGCACCTCAATAAATTCTAAACTTTCTCAGGAGGAAAAAATGAAAAGAACAATAGCACTCACACTGGTCGCTCTGATGGCGATCGCACTGCTGGCAGGCTGCGGCGGGGCACAGCAAGCCCCGGAACCCGTCAAGACGGGTCTGGCAGTCCTCAACTCCGTCGTCAAGTCCAAGGACGCTGCTGCAGATGCTGACGGGCTTGCCCAGGCTGACTCTCTGGTCGTTGCCGTGACTGTCGATGCCAATGGCGTGATCACCGACTGCGTGATCGACCAGGCTCAGTCCAAGGTCAACTTCAGCGCTGCCGGCGAACTGGTCACCCCCATGGACACCGTTTTCAAGACAAAGAACGAGCTCGGCACCGATTACGGCATGGGCGCATCCTCTGCCATCGGCAAAGAGTGGAATGAACAGGCAGAAGCTTTCGCACAGTATGTGATCGGAAAAACTGCCGAAGAAGTCAGCGGCATTGCCCTCAGCGAAGGGTATGCAGCCGATGAGGATCTGAAGGCTTCTGTTACGGTCCACATCAATGATTTCATGGCAGGCGTGGAAAAAGCCGTTGCCAATGCAACCGATCTGGGTGCTGCCAAAGGCGACGTGCTCAGCATTGCTGTCACCACCAACATCTCCAAGTCCAAAAATGCCGCAGACGGCGAAGCAGGACTGGCCCAGGTCTATTCCACTTATGTTGCCATGACCCGCAGCGAAGCAGGGACGATCACCAGCTGCATTTTCGACGGATCCCAGTCCAACGTCAACTTCGACGCGACAGGCCTGATCACGACGGATCTTTCCGTGGCCCCCAGAACCAAGAACGAGCTGAAGGAAGAATACGGCATGGCCAAGAACTCTTCCATCGGAAAAGAATGGTATGAGCAGGCTGCGGGATTTGCAGCCTATGTGACCGGAAAGACCGTCGAAGAAGTAGCCGGCATTGCCATCAGCGAAGGTTACGCTACCGATGCTGACATCCTTGCCTCCACGACGATCCACATCACCGACTTTATTGCGCTGGTGGAAAAAGCTGCTCAGTAAGGAGCTTTCGGTATCAGGTACCATCCAATGAAAAAAAGATTATCCTTCGTTCTCGCGCTGCTGGTGCTGCTGGCCGCCGGATGCGGCAAAGCCGGAGCGACACGCTATCAGGCCCAGTTTCTGCAGCTCTTCGACACCGTTACGACGATCGTCGGCTACGCGGATACCGAAGCGCAATTCAGAAAGATCTCGGAGCAGGTCCGGCAACAGCTGGAGCAATACCACCAGCTTTATGATATCTACAATGATTACGAAGGCGTCAACAACATCAAAACGATCAACGACAATGCCGGCATTGCGCCGGTGGCCGTGGATCAAAGGATCATTGACCTTCTGCTGTTTGCCCGTGACATCCACGGGCAAACAGGCGGGAAGGTCAATGTTGCTATGGGTTCTGTGCTGTCCCTGTGGCACGATTACCGGGAGGCCGGAACGGAAGACCCTGCGGAAGCGGCGCTTCCGCCCATGGAATTGCTTCGAAACGCCGCAGAGCATACGAGCATCGAGGCTGTTTTGATCAATCAGGAAGCGTCCACTGTTTATCTGACAGATCCGGCTATGAGCCTGGATGTAGGCGCCATGGCCAAAGGCTACGTGGTGGAGCAGATCGCCCGTCAGCTGGAGTCGGAGGGTGTAACATCCCTTCTCCTCAGCGTGGGCGGAAACGTCCGCGCCATTGGCGGCAAAATCATCAACGATGACAACAAAGAACCCTTCTGGACCATCGGGATCCAAAATCCGGACAAAGCCTCGGATCAGGCAGACCTGTTTGCCGTGATGATCGAAGGACTTTCCGTTGTATCCAGCGGGGTCTATGAACGATATTATACGGTCGATGATATCCGGTACCACCACATCATCGACCCGGAAACGCTGATGCCCGCCGGGCGGTTTGCCCAGGTGACCCTTATCTGTCCCGATTCGGGACTGGCTGACGCGCTTTCCACGTACATCTTCAGCCTTCCCGCAGAGGAAGGACGTCGCCTAATCGAATCCATGGACGGCGTGGAAGCCTGCTGGGTCGACAGCGCGGGCAATATTGCGTATTCTTCCGGATTTCAGGATTACATCAAAGAAAAGTAGCAAACATGAAATTTTTTTGATATGATGAACTCGGCTGCAGCGGGCGCACTTTTGTATGACTTACAAAGTGCGCCTGCTGCTTTAGCCGACACTTTCGCAATCCGGGTCAAGATTTATACCTTGCCCTGTGATAAAACAGTTTTCGGAGGTGAACAGATGCAGAACTGCGAAAAAGCCGAAGCCGTTCAAAGAATGCAGGATCATATCGAAGCGAACATCCACAAACCCATTACGCTGTACGAACTGTCCCGCTGCGCCGGATATTCTCCTTACCACTGCCTGAGGATTTTTGGGGAGCTCACGGGCCGGACGCCTTTTGATTACATTCGGGCTCTTCGGTTGACCCATGCGGCGCTGGCGCTTCGGGACGGAAAGCCCCGCATCGTGGATGTGGCCCTGGACTTCCTGTTCGATACCCACGAAGGCTTTACAAGGGCATTTTCCCGGGAATTCGGGGTGACGCCCAGCCGCTACCGCAAGGACCCTTCGCCGATCCCTCTGTTCATGCCATATTCCGCCCGGGCCCGTTACCGTTTTTATCAGAAAGGAGAACATAGCATGGAAAAGAATTCAAAGGTCCGCACCGTTTTCGTCCAGGTCATCGAAAGACCGGAGCGAAAAGTGATACTGAAGAGAGGGCAGACAGCCGAAGAGTATTTTGCTTATTGCGAAGAAGTCGGCTGCGATATCTGGGGGCTCCTGTGCAGCATCCAGGAAGCTCTCTACGAGCCCATCGGCATGTGGCTGCCCGACCGCTTCCGGACGCCGGGGACCTCCCGCTACGCTCAAGGGGTAGAAGTCCCGGCCGCCTACGCGGGGGACTTGCCCGAAGGGTTGGATATCATGACTCTGCCGGCCTGCAGTATGATGGTGTTCCAGGGGGCCCCCTTCGATGATGAAGACTTCGAAGAAGCTATCACAGAAATGTGGGATGTGATGAAAACCTTCGATCCCGCCTTGTACGGATATGAGTGGGCCGATGATGACGGCCCCAGATTCCAGCTGGCGCCCGAAGGTTATCGCGGTTACATCGAGGCTCGCCCTGTGAGACCGTTGAACAAATAGGCCGAGCGCGAAAACGGCGCCTGTTTGCCGGGCGCCGTTTTTGAATGGCTTTGCAGGTTTCAGAGACTTTCCAGTTCCCGGATGCGCTCATACAGGAACCTGTTCACCGGTGTATCGATGGAATGCTTTGCTCCCAGCTCAAGGACGGTTCCCGCAAACAAACCCACTTCTGTAGGCTTTCCACAATCCAGGTCTTGAGCCAAAGAAGGCTTTCCTTCGGGCCGCAGCGTATCCAGGACCCCCAGCCAATAATTCAAGTCCTGCTGTGTCAGCTCGATGCCTTCGGCCGCTGCGAGAGGGATCACCTCTTTCATCGCGGCGATCATCGTGCTGCGGGCTTCGCCCGGCTGCTGGATCGTTCCATAGGTGCCCCGATACACGGCGACTGTTTGATTGACGCCGACATTGAGCATAAACTTTCCCCACAGTCTGCCCTTCATATCCGTGTCTGTCTGATGGGGAAATTCCATCCTGGCAAAAAAGTCTTCCACCCGGCGGACTCGGGGTGTTCGAAGCCCCTTTTCTCCTTCGCCGAAGCAAACCAGCCCCATGTTCCGATACACCAGCTCGTTGCCCGACCGTATGCCGTCCATCCCCTGGGCAACGGCGTACAATACCTTGTCACGGCCGTAACACCGGGCTATGATCTCTTCGCTCACGATGCCGTTCAGAAAAGAAAGGATCAGCGTATCCGGCCCGATTTGATGTTCGGCGTCGCGAATCGCCTGATCCAATCCGTCAAACTTTACGGTAAAGAGCATCAGATCTGCAGGCGATGCAGGCGCCTTCGGATCCACGAAATGAAATCGGCAGATTTCCCCGTTGCAGCGAACAGGATCCTTTTCCCAGCGTTTTTGGCGGACAGGGTCCGCAAGGATGCGCAGATCGTCAAAAGGCATCCGTTTGCTCAAATGATGGGCGTACATGATGCCCAAAGATCCCAGGCCGATCAGGCAGACGGTTTTGATATCATTGACGGACATGGACAGTTCCTTTCTCATGATTCGCGGAATAAAGGAATTGTACCACAACCTCCGGTGGTTGTGTGATAAGATGTAGGCAAATACCCTGCATGATCAAGAAATTTCCGGAGGGAAATAATGGAAACACTTGTTGCTTCGGCAGAAGCGATCCTCCTGCTGCTGGGCATCGGCGCCGTCGGGTACGCCATGCTGGCCCGGAAGATCGCAGAGCCTGCTATATTGCCCTATTTATCAACACTGGCGCTGGAGGTGTCCCTGCCTCTTTATGTATTTGCCACGCTGCTGCGGCAGTTCGATCCTGCTGAGGATCCCTCCTGGTGGATGTTTCCGCTGTGGTGGATCTTTTTTGCGGTGGTCACGCTGGGTCTTTCTCTTGCCCTTGGGCGGTTGTTTCCGCCAGAAAGCCGCAGAGAAGCCACGACAGCCTTATACCTTTATAATCCCTTGTTCGTCCCGCTGGCAGTGATCGCAGGTCTGTATGGCACAGAATCGGTCCACGTGGCGGAGCTGTTCCTGTTCACGATGTTTTCCGTCACATTTTATTTCAATTTCTATCCTGTGTTTTTCCGAAACAAACGCGCGCCAGTTCCCGGAAGAAAAATGCTGCCGGACTGGAAGAAAGCGTTTAATCCGCTGATCCGGACCACGCTGGTCACGCTGGCGCTGGTATTCCTGGGCTGGGACGTATGGGTGCCTTCCGTCGCGGTTTCCGTGGCCCAGCGGGTGGGAGATCTGGCTTTTACGCTGGTGATGCTCACTTTGGGCGGGTACATTTATCTGGATATGCGCAATGCCGGCAGGATACGGTGGGGGCAGATGATCGGCTTTGTGGCGGTCAAGAATCTGGTGTTCCCCCTGGTGTTCATCGGCATCGTTTACGGCCTGAAGCTCAGTGACAATGTGGGATTGATCCTGGTTCTATCCGCCGCTGCGCCGCCGCTGAGCACCATCCCCATCCTGACAGCCCGGCAGAATGGAGATGTGGCGGCAAGCAATCAGTTTCTGGTGGCCAGTTTTCTCGTTTCCATCCTGACGATCCCGGGGATGCTGACGCTCTTTGATTTCGTCAAAGGCCTCTATTGACGCCTGCCTTTTTGTGTGTGATATGGTCACTGAGCGTCCGCTCCTTTCGTGGGATACTGTGAACCATAGGAGGTGGCGTCATGATCAAAGTATCGGACCGCGCGGCAGCAAAGTTCAAAGAAGTCGCAGCGACAGTGGAAGACCCGGAAAAGCTCAGGATCCGGATGTACATGGGCCGCTGCGGCTGAGCAGGACCGCGTTTGGCAGCCGTTCTGGATGAACGGGAATATAAGAACGATGTCGTGGTTCACGACAACGGAGCGACGGTAGCCTACACAAGGGATCTTGACTTCCTTGCGAAGCATAAGCATGTAGACTACATGAACAGATGGTATTTCAAAGGATTTATTCTCTATTGACGGAAGGAGAACCAACGATATGATCCAGGTTAGCGATACGGCAGCCGCCAAATTCCGGGAAGTTGCCGCCGAGACGGAAAAGCCGGAAAGCCAGATGCTTCGCATCAGTTACGGAGGCGCCGGCTGAGGCGGGCCCCAGTGGGGCTTGGCTCTGGAAGAGCTTCAGGATGCAGAAGATATGATTGTGGAGTCCAACGGCATGAAGATCGTGTATGCAAAGGAATTGGATGCATACATCAACGGACTCACATTGGACTACTCCGACAAGTGGTACAACAGAGGCTTTCGCCTGGCAAACACGGCAAATTGACAGTGATATGCTGCGAAGGCAAAATAAATGAAGACAAGCCGGACTTTCAGAAAATAAGGTCCGGTTTTTGTTTGGGGATCTGTTCCAACGGAAAAGGATTTATTGTATACTTCAGTCAATAGAAGAAGGAAGCAGGTGAGACAATGAATGGAAAGAGATCCGCAGAGATCGCTCCGGGCATATTCTGGGTGGGCGGCGCATTGGAAACCACTGGGTTGCAGTGCAATCCATACCTGATCATCGACGGGCAGGAAGCCGTTCTCATCGATCCGGGGTCGATCCTGGACTTTGAGACAGTGTGGGAAAGTGTATGCGAGTTGGTGGATCCCGCGCAGATCCGGTTTGTGATCCTCCATCATCAGGATCCGGACCTGGCTTCTTCTGTTCCCCTGTTTGAACGCAAGGGATGCCGCTTTCAAGTCGTTACCCACTGGCGAACCAGGACGCTGGTGCGTTATTACGGCATTGAATCGGAATTTTATATCATCAACAGCAACGGCAATCAGCTCAGGCTGGCCTCCGGGCGCAGGCTGAGCTTTATACCGTCTCCGTACCTGCATTTCCCCGGCGCGGTCATGACGTACGACGCACAGACGCAAACGCTGTTTTCCAGTGACCTTTTCGGCGCGTTCACGGCTGACTGGACGCTGGAAGCCGGAGAAAACTACATGGAGCAAATGAAATCCTTCCACGAGCATTATATGCCCTCCAATGCAGTCCTCCGCCCGGTCATGGAATCGCTGATGGGCTTGCCCCTGGCGTTGATCGCTCCCCAGCACGGATCTTTGATCCGCAGGAACATCAAAGAGCATATCAAAGCGCTTCGGGATCTGGAGTGCGGTTCTTTCCTGCGCAGCGTCAAAAAAAATCTGGATGTTTCCGGCGGCTACCGCGCAGCCGGGGAGGCGCTCCTGAAGCGGTATGCCTCGCTCTACAGCGCCGGCGATGCCGAGAAGGTTTTTGTCGAAGCAGGGCTTACAACCGATGCTGAACTTCATCTTCTGCCTCCTCCCGGATCTGATGATCATCAAATGTGGAACCTTCTTTCCGAAAAAATGTTTTCTCTTAGCGGGATCGAATGGCTCATGACCGCGGAGCCCCTGGTGGAGAGGTTGTGCCACGATTATGATATCCCCTTGCCTGAAGTATATACAGCTCATCTGGCTCGTTCAAACAGCGAGCTTCAGCGACTGAGCGAAGAAAACAAAGCTTTGGTCTCCGCCCGGGATCGTCTTGCGGAAAATCTCGCCGGCGTGGAACAGTCCATGACCCATTCCGCTGCGACGGGGCTGTACAATTTTTCGTTTTTTCAAAAATATCTGAAGGAAGAAATCGGAGCGATCATCGAGAAAGGTCTCGACACCAATCCCGCGCTGATCGTACTCAGCCTGGATCAGACCGAGCGCATCAAATACCGGTACGGCGACAAAGAAGTAGATCAGATGTTTCGGAATACGGCGCGTTTGCTGGAAGCGTTTCAAGACGATTATCAGGTCTATTTCAAGTTGCCCGGAAGTCTTTTTGCCTGTTATATTCCTCATGCGGAAAAAGAGCGGGCTGTTGCCACTGCCGAGGAGATCCGCAACGCCATCGCTTCCTCCCGAGCTTATATCGAACCAGTGACGGCTTCCGTCGGCGCAGTGAGCCTCCGGGAACTGCAACCCAGCGAATTGCAGCCTTCCGTGGCGCCGGACAGGTTTTATGAAATCGCCCAGGAGCGGGTACGTATTGCCAAAAACGCAGGAAAAAATCGAGTTTGCAGTAATTCGGCGCCGGAAGACATTCCGGAAAAATGCGATATTCTGATCGCTGAGCCCGAGGATACCATTGCGGAGGTGATCCGCACGGTTTTGGAGAAGATGAATTATACCGTGGAACGAGCTGCAGACGGCGAAAAAGCGCTGGAGCTTGCCGGCAGCCGGCAGCCGGCGCTGATCCTGTCGGAAGTGATCCTGCCAAAAGTCGATGGATTTCAACTGCGCCGGGAACTGCTCCTTCGGTCGGATACGAAAAATATCCCCGTTCTGTTCATGTCTCACCTGAAGACGGAGGAGTCCGTCGGGCGGGCCGCTGATCTGGGCGTGATCCATTATCTAAAGAAGCCTTTGATGCTGGCGGAGATCCAAGGCATCGTTTCCCATCTTGCATACAAAGGAGATCAGCTGTGATCGGCAGGATCGAGACTTGGTTTGCCATTGCCGGGATCCTGATCGTCATTGATCTCTTCCTGGCCTGGAGCCTGTATGTTTCCAGAATACGAAGCGACATACGCAGCGAGCTTTCCGACGCTCAACGGCAGACGCTTGCCCGCGTTTTTTCGGAAGCAGGCGATGCTGCAGCAAAGGATATGGATCCGAAGGTCTATCTGGCGATCAAACGGACTTTTCAGTTCGGGGCGGACTGGGAATCAAAAATCGAAGGGCGCATGCCGATGGAGAGGCTGGAGCGAAAGCACATCAAAGGCCTTAAGAGCGGCAGCACGGTCAGGCGGTCTGAAGCGATTTTTGCCCTTGGCCATCTGGGGACCGAAAATGCCAGGACAGCGCTGGAGCAGCAGCTGCTGACCGAGACAAACTTTACGCTGAAGCTCTATTTAGCCAACGCGCTGTCGGACATCGGAAACGATGCTTCTTTGCCGGTGCTGATCCGTTCTCTTCAACATGCCAGCCGGTTTTACCGCTCAAGAGTCAACATGCTTATTGCCGGCTTCGGCGAGTCCTTTTGGGCACTCCTGCCCAGACTGCGCGGATCCCGGAAAGAAGAGATACGCGAGCTTCTTGTGGATTTTGCTTCTGTCTATGATTCTGGCGAGACGAAGCAGTATCTGTTGGATATCCTTGAGCCCTATGTTGAGGGAAAAGGATTTCCTCCCCCGGAAGAAGATCCGCCGGCTGCCTGCGCAAACTGCGGCGCCGGCAATCCCGGCGCGACAGAGAGGGAGCTCCATTGCCGTTTCCGCGGTCCTGTGGAATCTTCTTTTGTTTGCCGCAGATACCGGAACAGGCCGCCCCGGATCAGTTCCGAACGGACCGACTATGAATTGATGGTCAAAGCCTGCGGCATCCTGAGCCGCCGCCATCCTTCCGCCATCAGCGCCGAGCGCTATCTGTATGCCGGTGATCCGGAAATCAGGAAAGCCGCGATCTCTGCCCTGGCCAATTTCCGCGGCGTCGATCATGTGGATAAACTGCTGTCTCTCCTGTCCGAGGAGGCTGTTCGGGATAATGCCGCTCACGCCCTCTCTCTGATGGCGGAACAGGATCCTTCTTTACCGGATCGTCTTGCGACCCGTTTTATGGGCGAAGGAACGCAGAGCGTCAAGCGGGCGCTGGCGGAGATCCTGGCGCTGCGAATCGAATATTTTATTGCCCGCCTTGAGGGAGATAAAAAGAAGGAATCCGAGCATATCCTGGAGGAGATCCTGAGGGCCGGCCGGGTCAGCGAAGTGATCGATTTTCTGAACAGCAATAAAAATCCGGGGCTGGAGGGCAGTCTTCTGGCGATCGTCAGACGCTGCACCGCAGCGGATCCCAAACTGAAAGACCACTTCCGCACCTATTTTACCCCCCGGCTGCGGTCTCTGTGCGACCCCGGAGAACCTGCCCCATATGAAGCTTCTCCTGCCCAACCGCCGGACCGTACTTATCTGGCTGTTCTGGCTGTACTTCTGGTCCTTTGCTTTTTACTCGTTCCCGGCGTGTTTTTGGTCGTGCATCGCGATGTCCTTGGCGAGCTGACCCTTCGTCCGGCGCTTAAGCTGTTTGTCCGGGACTTCAATCATTATTTCGTATATTATGCCGTCGCCATCAACAGTGTTTACTTTACTTTGATGGCCCTGTCCTTTGCCTATGTGCGCCGCCAGAAACGATCCTGGCAGATCAAAGACCGTGCGTTTTTATTCAAACCCAGGATGCTTCCTTCCATAACTGTCGTGGCGCCGGCTTTCAATGAAGCCAGGACTATCATTGAAAACGTGAACTCCCTGATGAATCTGAGCTATCCCGACTATGAGCTTATCATCGTGAACGACGGCTCCACGGACCAGACCTTGGCGGTGCTGCAGCAGGAATTCGGGCTGAAGCGTGTGGATCGCGTTTACAAAAAGGAACTGGAGACGAAGGAAGTTAAAGGGATCTATCTGAACCGCAATCTTCCTAAACTGGTGGTGGTGGACAAGGTCAACGGAGGTAAGGCCGACGCGCTCAATGCCGGCATCAATGTGGCCTCCCGGGAATACATCTGCAGCATCGACGCCGACTCCATTCTGGAAGAGGACGCGCTGCTGAAGCTGGTATCGCGGATACTGGAAGAGGATGTGGAAACGCCTGCCATGGGCGGCAATGTGTTTCCCATCAACGGCTGCAGGGTGGAGCGAGGGGTCATCCGGGACAGACGGATCCCGCAGAACCGCCTGGCGCTGCTTCAGACCATCGAATACATCAGGGCCTTTATGTGCGGCCGGCTGGGGTGGGCGTTCACCAACAATCTGCTGATCATTTCCGGCGCCTTCGGGCTCTTCAGGAAGGAGCGAGGAGTCCGGGTGGGCGGTTATTTGACCAGCAGCGGCCAATACGGAAAAGATACGGTAGGCGAGGACATGGAGATCGTCGTGCGCATCTCCCGGCAGATGCGGGAAGCCGGGCGGCCCTACCGTATCCGGTACGCATTCAATGCAAACTGCTGGACCGAGGTGCCCGAGGACTTGAGATCTCTGCGAAAACAGCGCTATCGCTGGCAGCGGGGGTTGATCGAAATCCTGTATTTTCACAAGCGCATGCTGCTCAATTACCGGTACGGGCGCACGGGAATGATAGCGATGCCCTACTATTTCTTTTTCGAAGTACTCGGACCGCTTTTCGAGGTTCAGGGTTACATTGCCGTGTTTTTGGCTGCCGTCCTCGGTGTCTTGTACTGGGATGTGGCGATCATGCTTTTCGTTGCAGCAATATTATCCGGTACCATCATTTCCATTTCTTCTCTGCTGGTGGCCGAGCATGGGGGGAAACTGTTCCCACTGAAGGACACGGCGCGGCTCATCGGCTGGGCTTTTCTTGAAAATTTTGGCTTTCGCCAGTACTTCAGCCTGATCCGGGCAACAGGATATTTCCGAATATTCAAAGGCGTGACAGGCTGGGAAAAGGCTGAGCGAAAGGGATTTGCCGGCAGTTCCGGGAACGCCGGCAAAGGACCGGAGGGTGCGTTATGAAAAAGAAGACCGTGCTATATCTGCTGTACGGGTTGATGGTGACGGTGGTCTTGGGTGTCGCCGGTGCAGTCGCTGTCCCCCGCATCCTTTGGGCTCGTATGGAAGCGATCCCCCTGAACGTCTGGATCGTGGACAAAACGGTCCTGGAAGAGGATCATAGGGAGCACGAAGGTCTCATGTGGGCGCTGAACCGCATGAAAGTGCTGCAGTCCTCCTCCGGGGATACATTTTTCTACGACAGGGATTATTATGGCGTTTTTCCCCTCGCTCCGGCGGATTTTACGGTACGGTCTCTTCCGGATATTCCCGAAGGCGGCTGGGGCGATCAACGGCCGGATCTGATCTATCTGGCCGATACCTATGGCCGATACGTCGATGACCACGTGATCGAAAACGTGGAGCCGGAATGGAAGGAACCCGAGCTGATTTACGGCGGACTCAGCGATGAGGATCTGGACCGGATCGTCTCGGCCCTGGATCGCGGGACGGTGCTGATCGGCGAATATGATATCGTTCGCCACACTTCCTCCCAGCGATTAGAAGAGCTGTTCGGGCTTTCGAAACACACAGGATATTACGGGCAGTATTTTAAAGAGCTGTCCCGGTATGCAGAGGTTCCGCCCATGATCCTGCTGGGTTACGAGAGGCAGACCGGAAGACGCTGGGATTTTGAAGGCAGCGGGATCGTGCTTGTCTCCCCGGAGGACCAGGTGACGGTCCTGCGGGAGGATCAGGATTTTACAGGAAACGGCCTGAATTTTTACTTTACGGAAAATTCAGGATTCTCCGATATCGGAGAGATCGCTTATGACGGTTGGTTTGAGTTCGTCCAAACTCATCCGTCCACCAGGGTCCTGGGCGAATACCGGTTGGATCTGACTGAATCCGGTGCGAAGATCATGGAAAAACTCGGTCTTCCCTCGGTGTTCCCGGCCATTGCCGAAAAACAGAACTCCCGATATACCTCCTATTATTTCGCCGGTGATTTTGCGCAAAAGCGTTTTGATGGCGAATACCCCTCCAGCTACGCTTATGCCCCCCTGCGCCAATGGCTGACCCTTCGCTCGGAAAGCGACAGCGGACCCTTCTTCTGGCGGGCCTATCTCCCACTGATGGAAAAGATCCTGAAGGATGCCGGAGCGCGCAAGGCCCAGGTGCCTGAAACGCCCCTGGACAGCGACACGCCGGCGCTGAACGTTCGTACTGCCGGTCAGACGTTTGAAATCCAAAGCAAAGAGGGCGAGTGGGAAGAGTTTTTCGTTCGGGGCGTCAATATCGGATCGTCTCTTCCGGGAAAATGGTTCACCGAATTTGTCCGGTCCGAGCAATTATTCGTGGACTGGTTCGAAGAGATCTCGGCCATGGGCGCCAACACCGTTCGGATCTACACTTTGATGTCGCCGGAATTCTACTCCGCCCTGCAGTACTATAACGAAACGCACCCAACTCAGCCCCTGATGGTCTATCAGGAGATATGGCCCGAGGAAAATCCCGCCAACGGCGATTATCTGGAGGCTTCTTATGATGAAGCTTACCGGCAGGAGATCCGTTATGTGATCGATGCCATGCACGGACGGGCTGTGATCCCGGAGCGGGATTTCCGAGCATACGGCCTCTACACCAGCGATATTTCTTCTTACATCGCCGGGTATCTGGTGGGCCGGGAACTGGAACCGGAAGAGGTGATCAGTACCGATTCCCGCAACCCGGGATATAGCTTCCGGGGTGAATATTTGTATACCGGGCCGGCTGCTTCTCCTACGGAAGCATGGCTGGCCATGAACTGCGATTACCTGGCTTCCTACGAAACAGAAGTCTACGGCTGGCAGCATCCCGTGGGCATCGTCAGCTGGCCGACGCTGGACCCCAAAGAGCATGATTCCGAGTGGAATGCCTCCGGAGACAAGGACCTGGAATACAACGACAAAGCTGTGGTGGACATCAACCATATTTCGGTCACAGAACGGCTGGAGGCAGGTTTTTTCGGCGCATATCATATTTATCCCAATTATCCGGATTTCATGAACAACGAAGCAGCTTACGATGCCTACAGCGATGAGGAAGGAAGGTTGCGGTACGGCGGTTATCTGCAGGAGTTTATCGCCGGGCATCAGAAATATCCTGCGCTGGTGGCCGAATTCGGTCTTTCCACAGGCATGGGCAACGCTCACAGCAGCCCTGACGGGTATGATCACGGCGGCATGACGGAAGCAGTGCAGGGTGAAGGCGTCGTGCGGATGATGAAAGCCATACGCCGGGAAGGATACGCCGGCGGTATCATTTTCGAGTGGACGGACGAATGGGCCAAAAAAACCTGGACGACAGAGCCGTATATGATCCCCTTTGAGCGCAATCCTCTTTGGTACAGCGCTGTGGACCCGGAGCAGAACTACGGGATCCTGGCCCTGGATCCTGCAGGGATCCGGTCGCAGCCGTTTTATGTGCCCGGAACGAATGGAGTGAAACGATTGTCTCTGGCCGCTGACGAAGGGTTTTTGCAGTTGCAGATCCGTCTGGCGCAGCCACCGGATTTCAGCAGGGAGAAGCTGATCATCGGCCTGGATACCTACGACAGGAACCGGGGGGAGTTTAAATACGGCGACCTGCCCGGAGAAACGGCACCCTCGGGCATGGAATTTTTGGCGGAGATCCGCGGCGAAACCGATGCGGCGCTTTACGTTCATCCCGGCTACAATGTCACCAAAGGACAGTACAGCTCCTATCCATCGGGGAGCGGGACTTTTGAATCCATGTCCATGCTGATCAATAAGGAGCGGGTGACCCGGGACGGCGTTTTGATCAGGGCCATCCACGAGGATTTGAGTACGCTGCGCTGCGGCCCGCTGGAGGACAATACTTATTATCACTGGGAGGTACGGGAGGATACGGTCCTCCTTCGTCTGCCCTGGTCCAGGATCAATTTCAGTGATCCTTCAGCCATGGTGGTGCTGGACGATCCTGATGGGCCTGCGGCGCCGCTGCGGGACGAACTGGAGACCACGACTTCGGGCGGGATCATGGTGAGCGTGCTCCTGGCCGGCGCAGACGGAACAACGGTCCTGGGGAAAGCCGGTGTGGACAATCCTTTGAATCTTGCGGCGTTTCACTGGGACCGCTGGGAGGTGCCTCTGTACAAGGAGCGGAAAAAGGGCAGCTATGAAATCATTGCTGACTATTTCCACCAGTTGGCGGCTGAATGAAATCCCTGTCATACAAACAAATGCTCCGGTATTCGCAGTACGTGCAGGCTGTCCGGTCTTTGCCCAGCTTCTGAGGCCGGATGTCGGTGATGCCTTCTGTCAGTCTCCGGCAAACGTTCTGCAGCTCTTTGCGAAAATCCTCCCGGAATGCTTCAAAATCTTCTCTGGATACGGCTCGGCTCGAGTCGTATCCGCTTTTTTTCTTTGTAACGGGGATCACAGTGGATTTGTCGCCTTCGCTCAGCGTGGCATCCATGGTTTCCACGATCGGCGGATCGCCGATGAACAGGCCTTCCATTCGATAACGCGCTTCCAGCGATCGCAGGATCTCCAGGGACAAATTGCCGGCCGCCAGATCCTCCGGAGATACCGGGATCTGGGGATCCTCGATGTAGCAGTAGAAGATCCCGGCCGGCTCAGCGTCTTGTTCCAGACGCAAGGCGCTTTCCAGATAGACCATCAGCTGCAGGTGCAGGCCCCGCAGGATCAGCTCCCTGCTGAAATCTGCCTGGCCGGATTTGTAGTCGATCACTTTAATATAAGTCCCGGACTCTTCGGTCTGCATCAGATCGATCCGGTCGATTTTCCCTTCGATGAGCACCGTTTCTTTTCCAAGGGAGAGTTTCAGAGGCGGAATAGCCCGGCTGCGCCCAAAGCCGGCTTCGGGGAAAATCCGTGTGATGCGGCCTTTCCGCACCTGGGTGATCACCTGCCAGAGAAAAGTCCGCGCAACCAGCGCCATTCGTTCTGTCTGGTATTCCTGGGCTTTTCCGGCTTTGAGCAGTCCTTCGAAAATTTCCTGGCGTATATCGCCGAGGATCGCAGTCACCCGCGCATCGCATTCCTCCCGGGTGATGCTCATCCACGGCGACCCCGGATCCGTCACGGAAAGCCCAAGGTTCTCAGTTTCCTGGAGCAGATCCCGAGTCAGCCTCATCAGGCATTCGTGATAAACATCGCCGATCTCCTTGCCAGTGATTTCAAAGCGTTCCCTGGGACGGGGCCGAAGTCCGTAAGCGATATAATGCATAAAAGGACATTGAGCGAATTTTTCCAGGCGCGTCGGGCTGAAGGCGAAAAGATCTTCAACGGCATCGTATTGGTACAGCGCTTTCACGGAAGCTTCGCTCAGCGGCTCTGTAGCGCTGGAAAAGAACAGTCCGTGTCGGATGGCCGCAGCTGTTGCGGGCGCATGCGCCAAGAAGAAGTTATACACCTTTTGGGCCGCAGGCGAAAGTTCTTTGTCCTCGCCGGACAAGTAGCGCTGCAGGGCAGAGGTCAGGTGCAGCGCGGCGGGGGCCGGCGCCCGGTACAGGTCTGCCTCACAGTCCGGATGGGCGGCATCAGGCTGCAGCGGAAGATCGGGAAAGATCGCTCTCAGTTGCGCCACCAGCGGGGAAGGACGGATCTCGCCGCCTTCCGTATCGGCGGTGGCGTAGCTGATGAAAAGCTTTTCGGAAGGCCGGGTGAATGCCTGATAGATCACAAGATCTTCTTCCTGTCGGAGGGTTCCCTGATTTTTGGACAGACTGCAGCCCATTTCATCCAAAAGCTGCAGCTCCCGATCGGTCAGGATCCCTTCGCTCTGCCCGTTGGACGGAAGGATGCCGTCGTTGACCCCGGCAACGAACAGGGCTTTGATCCCGGACAGGCGGGAACGGCCCACGGTGCCGATCAATACGCTGTGGGCAGCCTGGGGCAGGAGTCCGACCTTGAGATCTGCAAAGGAAGCAGTCAGCACATCCCGGTAGCCCGCCGTGTCCGTTTCGCGGTCCCCGGTCAACTCCACGACCTGATCCAGCAGATCCGTAAGCAGATTCCACATCTGCCGGGTCTCCTGGGCTGCGTCGGACATGCCCATCTCATCCAGTCGAAGCGCATGGCTTTCCAGGACACCTTCCATATGAAGGTTTTCGGACAGAAAGCGGAAGAGAAGAGCGCTTTTTTCCCGGATGGTGGCGGCGGCCTCCAGGGATCTGAGAAAGGGCGTCAGCAGCCCGTCGAGACGGGCTCTCGTGTCCTCGAGCCTTCGGAGCCCGTCGGCTCCGAAGGCGCTGACGCCATACACGAAAGGTTTGCTGAAGCGCTCTCCCCGGATATGATATTGCAGCACATAGTTTTCGAATTCTTCTATGTCGGCAAAGCGATCCGCCTCTCTGTCTTCAAAGAGCTTCACCAGTCCGGTTTTAAGAAACCCGAGAACGTCACCGGCCAGGCGGCCGTCGGACGCTGCATTCAGCAGGGAAGACAGGGTTCGGATCAGCGGGCTGTGCAGGACTGTCCTTTTTTCGTCCAGAAAACAGGGAATGCCGTAAAGCTCGAACATTCGCCGCAAGATCGTGCCGCGCCCGGCGATATCGTTGGTGAGGACAGCGATCTCCTCGGGCTTGTAGCCGTCCTCTTTGCAAAGCTTCAATATCTCGGCGGCGATGGTCTGGCTTTCTGTATAGGGATTACCGGCGCGCAGGAGCGTCAGCGACGGATCCTGGCCGCTTGCGGGCGCGGGCCTGGCCGGTATGGCGTAGAGAAGCTTTTCGATGCTGCGCAGACGTTCCGGACGGCCGTGTCTTTCATAATCGACAGGGATCGATTCCTGCCTGCAGGGAATGCCCAGATCCCTGGCTTTGCCCTGTAAGGCCGAAGCAGCTTTGAAGGTCGGCGCAAAAAGCGCTTCGTCGGGATCGCCGGGCTCGCAGCCGGTCAGAACCACGGACAACTCCGGCGCCTGCAGCATCAATTCAGCCATAAATTCTGTTTCCCGGACAGTGAAAGAATAAAAATCGTGGAACCAGATCTCGGAGGAGCGGACGAACTCCGAGCGGGACACTTTCCTGCTCACTGCCGGGAGCAGATCTTCCGAATCGATCCACTTGCCCTCCAGTGCAGCCTGATAATCCCGGTAGATCCGGTGCATATCCGACAATTTTCGATGAAGGATGCCCTGGGACTCCGTTCGCTGCAGGATCGATTCCAGGTCTTCCGGCGCCAGCGCGCTTTGTTTCAGCTGCGCGATCATCGCGCCGGCCATGGATAGGAAGTCCGGTGAATCGGCTGCTTTTTGGAAGGCTTCCAGGGACGATCTGGACTGAAGGACCACCGATCGAAGCAGAAGCGTCCGTCCCAGCGTATTGACCGTCACCCGATCCGGCTTGCCGGTCTCATGGAGGATCTGATGGCGGAGACGATTGCCGGACATGACCTGAAGGTCGAAGAATCCCTCCTCCTTCAAATGGAAAAAGGCAGCCTCCTCGGCCTTCAGTGTATATTGGGCCGGCACGAGCAGCACGATCCGCTTCGCTGCCGACTCCTCGTTTCGGATCGCCTGCAGGCGCCGGCCGATCCGGTCAAAAAGGAACGCTTCTCTGTCTCTGGATTCTCTTCCGCAATAGATATTCAGCATCCTCATACCTCCAGCCTCTATTATAGCATGCTCCGGGAAAAACAGGGAGCATGTCTGCGCAGCGGCAATGCAGGACGCAACGCTTGACAGTCTGCGATGTCAGGCCCTATTATGTTACTAATCAGCACATACCAAAGGAGAGATATCATGGACTTAAAGAAAGAGATCGCTGCGCTGCAGCCTGAGCTGATCGAACTGAGGCGGGACTTCCATCGGCATCCCGAGATCGGCAAAAAAGAATTCAGAACGGCACAGATCATCGAAGATTATATGAAGGATCTGGGCCTTGAAGTGAGAAGATGCCTGGAGACCGGCGTCATCGGCGTCCTGAAAGGCGGAAAGCCGGGCAAGACCCTGACGCTTCGCTCGGATATCGACGCGCTGCCGGTGGAAGAAATGACGGGACTTCCTTTCAAATCCGAGGTCCCCGGCATGATGCATGCCTGCGGTCACGACGGGCACATGTCCGTGATGCTGATCGTTGCCAAGATCCTTGCCGCCCACAGAGATGAGATCCCCGGAACCATCGTATTCCTGTTCCAGACCAACGAAGAGGACGCCGGCGCCGAAGAGATGATCCAGGCGGGCGCACTGGAGAACCCGGTGCCCGACGCCATCATGGGCATGCACCTTTGGGCCTACTTGCCTTCGGGGAGCATCGGCATCATTCCCGGCCCCATCATGGCCTCCAGTTACTATTTCAAACTGACGATCACCGGACGGGGCGGTCACGGAGGAGCCCCTCACGCCTGCATCAATCCCATCGACTGCGCCGTTCATGTGTGGGAAGCCTTCCAGGCCTTCCACACCCTGGAAAACAATTCGCTGCATCCCACCACCGTCACCGTGGGTAAATTCCAGGCTGGCCAGTACAACATTGTTGTTCCGGACACCTGTGTGATGGAGGGTTCTGTCCGCTGTCTGCACAACGACGACGAAAAGGTGAGAAACCGGCTGGCGGAAATGATCGACGGCGTCTGCAAAACCTACCGCTGCACCTATGAGTTGGAATTTAAATGCGGCAATACGCTGTTGGACAACGATGAAAAAATGGCGGAAATGATTCGGGAGACCGGCGCGGAAATCCTCGGGAAGGACAAGGTGATCACCAAGGAAGTCGGCGTGATGATCGGTGAGGACTTTGCCGAATTCACCCGCCGGGTGCCCGGCGCCTTCTATTTCTTCGGCGTAGCTGACGAAAAGAAGGGAACTCACTACGAGCATCACAATGCCAAGTTCAACATCGACGAAGATGTGCTGCCCAGCGTGGTGGAGATGCAGGTCTCCCTTGCGAAGAAATACCTGGGATTCTGATTCAGACAACAAATAATTCCTATTTTTCAAGGGCAAACAAAACCGTCCGGCGATATCGCCGGACGGCTCTTTCATTTTTCGAAGGGTCAGTCTCTGATCCGGATCAGAAGCAGACGCCCTTCCGCAACGGTCACCGCGGCTGTTTGTCCGGGGATCACTTCGTTGCTGATCCCGTACTGGTAGTCACAAGTGATCTCTGCGTTTTTCAGTGGAAATTTTGCGTTTTTGACGTCGATCCCCCGGGCTGTCCCGCTGATATTGATCAGCGAAAACCAGGCAAAATCATCCGTGACGAAGGCGCCCTGCCGGGATACGATCTCCATTTCGCCGTAGTCATCCAGCAGCATAGCCGGGATGTTCTGCGTATCCAGCCAGAGAAGAAGGGAGAGATTCCCCAACGTGTGGTCCAGCCTCTGACCGCTGACACCGATGAGCAGAAAAGCGTCAGCTCCGCGGCGCATCGCTTCCCCCACGGCATATACCGTATCGGTGTCATCTTTTTCTCTGGGCAGGCGGATCGTTTCCGCAGGCAGATCCGGGACGGGATGAGAATCAAAATCCCCCACGACCAGATCCGCCGGAAAGCCCAGTGCTTCTAAATGCAGCAAACCGCTGTCACAATAGCAAAACCGGTCCTCCGGCAGGATATACCGGCGCACGATGTCGTAGTCCTTTATATGGGCTCCGCCGACGATCACCCAGCGACTCATACGGGTCCTCCCGAAAACGGTGCTTTGCAGGGCAGATCCTCTATTTCTCGCAGGCTTTGATAAAGGCCTGGAAAATCTTCTGGTTGATGGGGCAGCTCCAGGTCATTTCAGGGTGCCACTGCACGCCCAGCACAAACCGGTCGCCGTCTTTTTCCACCGCTTCGATCACGCCGTCGGCAGTGGTCCCGGTGACCGTAAGGCCAGGCGCCACATCCTTGACGGACTGGTGGTGATACGAGTTGGTGAGTATGCTGTCGCTTCCGATGATCTGCTCCAGCCGTGAACCTTTCTGGATACGGACACGGTGGGCAAAGGAATCTCTGGACGCGTTGAGCAGCGTATGGTATTTGCCTTCTGTGGGCAGGTCCTGGTACAGCGTCCCCCCGACAGCCACATTCAGGATCTGGCAGCCGCGGCAAATGCCCAGCAGCGGCACGGAAGACTGTTCCAGCAGATGTTTCATCAGAAGATATTCCTGCTTGTCCCGCACCGGCTCCAGATGAGCCGTACGATGGGACACGTCTTCTCCGTAAAGGAACGGAGCCACATCGTCTCCGCCGGTGATCAGGATGCCGTCGCAGCGGTCTGTCAGCTCGAACAGTGTCTGCGTATCATCGGTGAAAGGCAGGAGCATCGGGATGCCTCCGGCTTTTTCCACGGCGTGAACGTAGTCGGTGGCGATCAGGGTCCAGTGCTGTCCCGGGACGCCGATGCCTGTCGAAGTGCCCAGATCCTGCTGGGAATAATTGCAGGTAATACCGATCAGTGGTTTCATTGAGTAAACTCCTTTCTATTTTGCCGCGCAAGCGGTCCGGTAATCGTATTTGGGTACAGGTACTCCCCGCAAAGTATAGCATAAAAACAACAGATGTGATATGCTCAGATCATGAAAAAAGAGGACAAAAAAGAGGTGAAAACCTCGGCAAAAAAGAAGAAAGTCGCTGCGGCTTCCATCGGCGTTCTGGCTGCGGCGGCGTTGGTGGTGGGCACGCTGATCCCCTCAGCTTCTGACGTAGTCTCGCCCTCCGGGATCGTGGATCCGCCGGCAGTCGTGCTGCAGCTGGATGACACCGGGATGGTGGAGACAGAACAGTCGGCGCCGGAAAACCGGAAAGCGGCCAGGCTGTCGGACCGGATCCGCGGATGGCTCCTGGGGCTTCCCCAGGCGGTCCGTTTACTGCTGGTGCTTCCCTTATGGGGACTGGGGACTTTTCTATCAGTGACTTTGTCGGCCTTGTGGACCGGGCTGTTTTCTCCTGCGCTCGGCTTTGTGATGAGCTGGATCCTGGGGGCGGCTGTTCTGTTGGGGGCTTTCGGGTTGGGTGCCAAGCTGATGTTTCCCAACTTGCCTCTCAAGAAGATCTTTACCAAAAGGAACCTGGCGATCCTGGGCGGCGCAGCGCTTCTGCTGACAGCTGCCGACGCAGTCCTGCCGTTTTATATCCCGGAATATACGGCGTTTGCCGTCGCGATCAAAGCGGCGCTTTCCCTGGCATTATTGGGTTTGCTGCTTTATCGCATCAAAAAGAAAAATTCTTTGATTTTTTCTTGATATTCTCAAACGCCAATGGTAAAATACCTATGCATTTGAAAGTGCATGTGGGGGGTTAGCGCAGCTGGGAGCGCGTTTGACTGGCAGTCAAGAGGTCACGGGTTCGATCCCCGTACTCTCCACCAATTTCAACGAAAAAGAGCCTTTTTTAGGCTCTTTTTTTGCTGGTTGCTGTCATTTTTCATCTTTCTCATCCAATATGGTCCGAATCATAATAGCAGAAGCAATGCCGATCAAGCCTCCAAATAAAAATGGAGCGTCTGAATCGACCTGTTCCCACAATAAGCCTGCTATCATGGATGATAAAAGCAGTCCGATGCCCTGGATCATCCCGTAAAGCCCCAGCACAGTCCCTTTCAGTTGTCCCGGCGCGCGCTCAACGATAAAAGCGCGTTCGGCGCCGCCAATGAGCGCGGTATAAGCGCCATAGGCGATGAACAACAGGGGGACTGCTGCTTTTGCGGACAAAAGCGCAAATCCAAGATAAACACAGCCGTAAATCAGATAGCCCGGCACGAGTATTTTGCTTCTGCCCAATTTGTCTGACAATTGTCCCATCGGTAGGGCAAGCGCCGAAGCAGCCACATTGAAAACCAGGTAAAGCAATATGACCTGAGATGCTGAAAAACCGCGGTCCTGCGCCTTCAGGAGTAAAAAGGCATTCGAGGAATTTCCAAGGCAGAAAACAAATATGACTGCGAGATAAGCCTTTAGCTTGCCATCGAGCCTTAGCCCTTTCAGTGAGATCTTTTCACATTTTGAAATACAGCTTTTATCTTCTCGGACAGCAAAAATAATCGCGATCCCAATAACCGCAGGAATGATAGAGAACAAAAATGCCTTATGGTAACCAAAATCAGTCGCTATAAAAAAGTAAGCGAATATTACACCTAAGGCTGAGCCGGCCATATCCAGCATTTTGTGCAAACCAAAAGAGCCTCCGAGCTGCCCTCCGTCGCTTGATTGCGCAACGAGGGCGTCACGTGGCGCTGTTCGGATTCCTTTTCCTGTTCTGTCAACGACCCGCGCGGCCAATACTCCTGGCCAGGACGCTGCCAGCAGAAGTATTATCTTATAAACGACGGAGGCAGAATATCCAGCGAAAGCCAACTTCTTTTTGTTTTGGTACACGTCTCCGATATATCCGCTGAACACCTTCAACAAGGAAGCTATGCTTTCGGCAATCCCTTCAATTACACCTACAATTGCAGGCGAAGCGCCTAAAGTTGCCGTTAAGTACAGAGGGATGAGCGGATAGACCATCTCGGTGCTCATATCCGCAAAGAGGCTGACAAGCCCAAGCAGCACGATGTTGGAGATCGCTTTATTCTTTTTCATTGTCCACCCGTCTTTTTGATCAGTGAAATGCTTTGCCGTGGTTCGCCCGCGATATCCCGCGTGCCATCAACAGTCACATTGAATATAATACGAAGCGGTGCCGGCTGCAACCGGTCGGCGAAAAAGACGTTTCTGCAAGAATATGATACAATGAGGTGAGAATCAAAAGGGGGATTGGGCGGAATGGAACCAATAAAGAAAAAGAAACGAGTCTGGATCTGGGTCATTGCGTTGATTTTGCTGGCGAGCGCGGGGGCGGTGGCGTACGCCTACGCCACCACGGCGGTTCGCGTCGGCGAATCGCCGGCCGTGAGCTTTTCCGGACACACGGCGGCCCCTGCCAGCCGCGCCTATACCGAACCCGTCCTGGGCGGGCTTCTGCAGAAGCGAGTTGTACAAGAGTCTTCGGAGCCTGTGACGGACCTGGGCGTTTTGGCTGTTGCTGATCTTTCTTTGGACGTGGACCCGGCGCTGACTGCGCAATGGACTATATGGAAAGAGGGAACACAGGTTTTTCAGGGGACGCCGCTGGATTACCAGTCCTTCGCCTTTGATTCCAACGGAATGTATAAGGCTGTTTTGGAAATCGAACGCCCCTGGAGTGAAACGGCATCGGAGGCCGGGTTCCGTTACGAATTTTCCTTTGAGCTGGATGTGCAGCCGAAAGTGCTGTTTTCTTCGGACCGGGCCATCCAGGGCGACATCCTGTCCGTCTATGTGAACCGCGGCTTTGAGACATCGCCCCCCGACATTGAAACGGAACTGGGAGCGCCGGTGTTCCTGCCTTTGTCGCCGGCCGAATCCATCGCCTATGTGCCCGTCAACTACGCTCAGGAAACGGGCCGCTGGGAGATCTCCGTCAAGCTGGGCGGGCAAACCTATACCCAGCCGGTGATCGTGACAGGCCGGACCTACGGCAAGCAGCATATGATCATCTCTCAGGCCACGGCCGACGCCACCATGAACAATCCGGAGGGCCCGGCAAACTGGGCAGAGCGGATCAAGGTTTTGTGGGATACTTACGACGAAGAAAAGTATTGGACCGAAACATTCCTGCAGCCTTGCGAAGGCCCCGTCAGCACGGCTTTCGGGCTATATCGCTACACGAACGACAACCCTGTGCCGGGGAGGCATACGGGCATCGACATCGCTGCAGCGGCGGGCACTCCTGTCATGTCCTCCAACCGGGGCAAGGTAGTTCGGGCCGAAGCGGTCATTTATACGGGAAACACCGTGGTCATCGAACACGGCGGCGGACTGAAAACGTATTATTATCATATGGATACCCTGGATGTGAAAGAAGGGCAGATCGTGGAAAGAGGGGTGCGGATCGGCACCGTGGGCAGCACCGGCTATTCCACGGGCGCGCATCTGCATTTTGAGGTCAAGCTGGGGCGCAGCAGCCTGAGCCCATGGGAGCTTTTTGACGGCAGCAGCGAAGTTTATTTTACGGGTGACTTTGTCAACTGAAAAAACCGGAATGTTCCAGCAGGATCTTTGTGCCTAAAAGGATAAGAATGACGCCTCCGGCCAGCTCGGCGCCGAATCTGCAACGGCTGCCCAGGCGGCTGCCCGCGGCGACGCCGATGTAAGACAATGTGAAGGTGATGGCGCCGATCAAGAGGATCGCCCGCAGGATGGGCGTCCCGGGCAAAAGGGCGAAAGTGATCCCTGCAGCCAGGGCATCGATGCTGGTGGCAACGGCGAGGATCAGGATTTCCTTCAGTTTGATGGGCGCATCGCTGCAGGACGAAGGACCCTCGTCGGGAGACAGCGCTTCCCGGACCATCCTTCCGCCGATCAGCGCTAAAAGCCCGAAGGCGATCCAGTGGTCCACCGCTGAAATGGACGATTCAAACCGCAGGCCGGCATACCAGCCCGTGAGAGGCATCAGCGCCTGGAACCCTCCGAAAAACAATGCAATGATCAAAGCATCCTTTCGGCGGATCTGTTTCATGCACAATCCTTTGCACACCGACGCGGCAAAAGCGTCCATCGACAGCGCGACGGCGATCAGGATCAATTCGGCGGTTCCCATGACATCATCTCCTCACATCAAACATGCATAGTTTGACGAAAAACAGCCGGACTGTCAAGTCTCATTGCGGTTCCTGTTGAATCCGACCCTCCGGGGACGTATAATGTCCATAAGGCTGCGCTTCCCTGAACGCAATGAGATCCCCGGAGCGCAGAGCAGGACAGGAGCGTTGTTTGCGTGAATATCTGCAGCGTATAACTGAATGGATGTCCATCGACCGTTTTTCGGGTAAGCAATCCAGCGCCAGCCGACGTTTGTTGGCGTTTTTTGTTATGCTTTTAATGATCCTGTCGTTCCTTGTGACTGCATTTCTGACCAGCTATCGGGACCGGCTGGAAAAGATCACCGAGGCGGAAATCAACAAATATCTTGCTGAGATCTCCAGCCAGACGGCGGAAAGCATGGTCGCCCAATATCAACGGAACGAAGTGATCGTCCGCGAAATGGGGCGGGCCACCGCAAGCCGAAACTATGAAAGCATGGGGCCGGTGATGCAGTATCTGGAGGCCCGGATCCGGGGCTTTGGCTTCGGCTCCGCAGGGCTGATCGATTCTTCCGGGTTATGGCATACCCCCTACGGAAGACGATTCTTTACGCACCTTGAGCCGGATCTGTCGGCCGCCCTTGCCGAACCTGAGGTGGCTTCCACGACAGTGCGGGAAATCTTCGGACAGCCCCATCTGGTGATCGTGGTGGGGTTGGAGCCCTTTGTGATCGAAGGTTTTGAGATCAGCGCCATCGGCGTCATCATCCCGGTCAAGCAGGCCAGCCAGGCCTTGCGTCTTTCATTTTTCAGCGGCGAAGGATACGCCAACATCATTTCTTCCGACGGAAGCAATGTCTATTCCAGCTATGCCAGGGCCGGGTCCGGCGATTTCAACCTGCTGTTGATGCTGGAACAGTCGGGCATGGACGTCACCCGGATCGACGAGATCCGAAACAATATGAGGAACGGCGGCAGTGGTGTTTTTCGTTTCCGCTACCAGGATCAGGACAATATCGCCCATTATGCGCCTATGGACTGGCAGGACTGGTACCTGTTCATCGTTGCGCCCAGCCATGTGCTGGATACGAAGAACGCCCAGCTGATGGACGGTCTGCTGGGGACGGGGATCTTGGTCGGCATCTTCTGGGTTGGCGCTTCGCTGTTTCTGCTGATGATCCTGATTCGCAGGCAGATTCGGATCAGGCAGGGCGCCCAGAAAGACGTGCAAGCGCTTCGCGCCCAGGAAGAGCTTTATAAATTGGCGCTTGCCCATATCCGCCGTCATGTGCTGCATCTGGATATCAAGAATCAGTCCATGCGGGCCGAGGATGACGATTTCTATTATGCCCAAGCAGGGACCGTCTGGAAAGATCTTCCCGAGTCCCTGCTGGAGAATGATATCATCGCGCCGGATAGCAAAGACCAGATTCGGGAATTGTACCAGGCGATCTTGAGCGGATCGGAGAGCGGCGAGGTCATCGTGATGGCCCAAAGCAGCGACGGGCGTTATGCGCCCCATCAGGTCAGCTATACGACGCTGTTCGACGAAAACGGCGAGCCGGCCTATGCGATCATCACCTACGAAGATGTTTCCGCCGTCCGTGAAAAGGAACTGGCCTACAAAAGGTGGCGGGACATGCTGGATAAGATACCAGTCCGGCAATACCGCCTCATCGAGCACAATCTGTCCCGGGATACCGTGGACAATGCCGAAGGAGAACTTTTTGACGCAGGCCATGTCAAATACGTCACACATTATAATCAAAAAATGGCCCACTTTGTCCGCGAGCTGGTGCACCCCGAGGATGCGGAGCTCTTTGCTTCCATTATGGATCGGGAGAAACTGATCCGGGACTATCACAACGGCAAGCGGTCTTTGGAGTTTGAATTCCGCCTGCTGGAAAAGGACAAAGAGCCGCGTTGGGTCAAATTGTCCATGCAGCTGATCGAATACCCCGATACGACGGATATCAAATCGTACAAAATGTACGAAGACATCGACGCCAGCAAGCGCTCGGAGCTGGCCATGAAGTTCAATTCCGAGCAGGATTCCCTTACAAGGGTCTACAATCGCAGGACTTTTGAGAGTATGGTAGAGCAGGTCCTTGAACGCAGCCGCGAGGACGGCATGCACGCCCTGGTGCTGCTGGACGTGGATAATCTGAAGAAGATCAACGACCGGTACGGCCATGCGGTGGGAGACAATACTCTGATCATGATTGCCAACATCCTGCGGTCTGTGTTCCAGCAGGACGATGTGATCGGCCGCCTTGGCGGTGATGAATTCATAGTGCTCATGCGTGACGTTCCCGGAGATCATTTGGTGAGCCGTCGTGTGCAACAAGTGAATGCCACGCTCCGGGCTGCGGCCAGAGACGGGTTTTCCGCCTCCTGCAGCATGGGGATCGCGCTGTATCCCAAAGACGGCACGACCTTCAGCCAGCTGTACCGTGGGGCTGACGATGCGCTGTACCAAGCCAAAAGCGCAGGGAAGGACGACTTCTTCTTCTATTCTTCTCACGATGTGCCGGCGGAACAAGCCAAAGGCGATCCTGAGGAGGAAACGGTGGACACTGTGGAAACCTTCGACCGGTGCTACTTGTTCCGCAGCGAGGACGAATGGCGGTACCGCAGCATCCTGGAGAGCACCAGGACCATCGTGATCGAATTCGATATCGACCAGTACCGCTATGATTACGACATCAACGTGTCCCGGTTTCTGGCCGGGACCTACGACGACCGTCCCTTGGGCCGGGTCTTTTTGAACGATCGGGTGACAGATCCCGCGACTGTGGAGCGGATGCAGGAAATGATCCAGAGAATCGCCGCCGGCAGCGAACAGAAGATCGCGGGGACCGATGTGCTGCTGCGGACCAGAGACGGCGCAAAGCGCTGGTTCCGGATGCGCATCATCAAAATGGATGACGTCCATCTTCGGACACGGAAAGTGCTCATCGTGTTGAACGACGCTCATGAGGAGATCCTGACCATGGAACTGCTCCGGCGGCTGGCTGACTACGACGATCTGACGGATATCTATAACAAAACCGCTTTTATCCGCCTGGCTGACGCGAAGATCCGGACATCGGAGACAGGGTCCTGGGCTATGATCGCCATGGATGTGGATCGGTTCAAAAATGTGAATGAACTATTCGGCTTCGACGGCGGAAACCGCTACTTGCGCCATCTGGCGAAAGTCCTGACGGAAACCGCCGGACAGGAGGCCATCGCGGCACGGCTGACGGCGGATCAGTTTGTGATCCTTTTGCCCAACGACAATCATGAAATCAGGAAAGTCTTCATTCCGGAATTTCTCCGAAGAGCCGGCGAATACCAGCCCAAGATGGACGTGGTGATCAATTTTGGCATCTACGCGGTGGAAGACCGTGAAATGGACGTGGTCGCCATGATCGACAAGGCGCAGGCCGCGAAAAAAGGGATCAAAGGCGGTTACTTGAACCGGTATGCCTATTACGACAAGCACCTTAGAAAAAAAGAGCAGCGGGAACGGGACATCGTGAATCGGATGCGTCAGGCTCTGGCCGATGAGGAGTTCCTGGTCTATTACCAGCCCCAGTACCGTCACCCTTCCGGCCGTCTTGCGGGTGCGGAAGCTCTGGTACGCTGGAAGCATCCCGTTCGCGGCATCATCCCTCCCCGGGAGTTTATTCCTCTGTTCGAAGAGAACGGTTTCATTTCGGAGCTGGACCGCTACGTGTGGCAGAAGGTCTGCGGACATCTGCGCAGCTGGATCGATCAGGGACTGCCCATCGTTCCGGTTTCGGTCAACTTCTCACGGATCGATCTGTTCGATCCGGAGTTCCGCGATACGTTGGAGACCATCATGGGTGACCAGGGCGTCCAGCCTTCCATGCTGGGCATCGAGATCACGGAGAGCGCTTTTGTTGAGGACTCCGGGCACATGAGCGAGGTGCTGCGAAAGCTGCGGGAGGCGGGCTTTACGCTGTATATGGATGACTTTGGCACAGGATACTCCTCCCTGAATATTCTGAAGGATATCCCCGTGGACGTGCTGAAGCTCGATATGCGATTTTTGTCTCTCAATCAGAATAACAGCGCTAAGGCATACAGTATCTTGAAATCGGTGATCCAGATGAGCAGCAGCCTGTCGGTGACCACCATCGCCGAAGGCGTGGAGATCCGCCGGCAGGCCGACGATCTGGAAGAAATGGGCTGCAGCGTGGTCCAGGGCTATCTGTATTCTCCGCCGGTCCCTGCCGCAGAATACGAAGAAATGCTGCGCGACGCGAAAGAAACAGGGCGGCCTTGAGGATGGAGAGACTGCGGATCAAAGGATTCCAGACACTGACGCTGCTGGACTATCCCGGGCGGCTTGCCGCCACTGTATTTACCGAGGGCTGCAATTTTCGCTGTCCCTTCTGCCACAATGCCTCGCTGGTGAACGGCAGCGACCCCGGCGCCTGCTATGCGCCGGAACAGATCCTGGCGCATTTGGAAAAGAGAAAAGGCCGGCTGACGGGCTTGTGTGTAAGCGGCGGCGAACCCTTGCTCCAGTCCGGTCTTTCGGATTTTCTGAGACATGTAAAAAAATTGGGCTATCAGGTCAAGCTGGACACCAACGGATACTTCCCCGATGCCTTGGAATCCCTTCTCCGGAACAGCCTGATCGATACGGTGGCCATGGATGTCAAAAACGGGCCTTCCCGCTATGCCCTCACTGCCGGTCTTCCTCCGGAAGCGGAGGAAGAAGTCCTGCGCCGAGTGGGAGAGAGCATTCGGGTGATCCGCAGCGCCGGCGCGGACGTGGAATTCCGGACGACGGTGGTCCGCGAATTCCACCGGCAAGAGGATCTTCTCTCCCTGGCCCGCTGGCTGGCCGGCGATGAGCCCTATTACCTGCAGTTTTTTGTGGATTCCGGAGATGTGATCTCTCCGGGATTATCTGCTTATTCGCCGGAGGAAATGGCGGAATTCTGCAGGCTGATCAGGCCATTCATGCCAAAAGCTGCTCTCCGTGGCATGTAAAAACAAAGCATCTTCGGAAGAACCTGACATATACAGCAGTTAGTGGTGTTTGAAAAAATAAACCACTAGATATTGTGACAGCGTGTTGACACCCGCAGTACGATTGACTACAATAAAAGTACGCACCGCGCGTATTTTTTTCGTTGGATGTGGAATAGTTTCGGAGGAGCCAGGAATGTACCAGGTAGTAAAAAGAGACGGCAAAATTGTGGATTTCCAGCTTGACAAGATCGCTTCGGCCATCCTGATGGCTTTTGAGGCGCAGGAGAAGCAATTTCACCCGTCTGTCATCGACTTCCTGGCGCTCAAGGTGACTGCGGACTTCGAATCCAAGATCCGCGATTCCCTGATCGCTGTGGAAGATATCCAGGACAGCGTCGAAGCGGTGCTGGTCCAGGCCGGCTATGCGGACGTAGCCAAGGCCTACATCCTCTACCGTCGCCAGCGGGAAAAGCTGAGAAACCTCAAATCCACGATCCTGGATTACAAAGAGATCGTGGACAGTTATGTCAAGGTCACGGACTGGCGGGTCAAGGAAAACTCCACAGTCACATATTCCGTGGGCGGACTCATTCTTTCCAATTCGGGCGCGGTCACAGCGAATTACTGGCTGTCGGAGATCTACGACGATGAGATCGCCAACGCCCATAAAAATGCAGATATGCATATCCACGACCTGTCCATGCTGACCGGATACTGCGCAGGCTGGTCCTTAAAGCAGCTTATCCAGGACGGACTGGGCGGTGTCCAGGGCAAGATCAGCTCGGCGCCGGCAAGCCACCTGGCCACTTTGTGCAACCAGATGGTCAATTTCCTGGGCATCATGCAAAACGAATGGGCCGGAGCCCAGGCGTTTTCTTCCTTTGACACCTATCTTGCGCCCTTTGTCAAGAAAGACGCCCTGGACTACGGCCAGGTGAAGAAGTGCATCGAATCCTTCATTTACGGCGTCAACACGCCCAGCCGCTGGGGCACGCAGGCTCCTTTCTCCAACATTACTCTGGACTGGACCGTTCCCCGGGATCTGGCCGACGAGCCGGCCATCGTAGGCGGCCGGGAGCAGGACTTCACCTATGGCGACTGCAAAGCCGAGATGGACATGATCAACAAGGCTTTTATCGAGATCATGATCGAAGGCGATGTCCACGGCAGAGGTTTCCAGTATCCCATCCCCACCTATTCGATCACCCGGGATTTCGACTGGTCGGAGACCGAGAACAACCGTCTGCTCTTCGAAATGACCGCCAAATACGGCACGCCGTATTTTTCGAACTATATCAACAGCGATATGGAGCCCTCCGACGTGCGCAGCATGTGCTGCCGGCTGCGCCTGGACCTGCGGGAGCTGCGCAAGAAGTCCGGCGGATTTTTCGGCAGCGGTGAAAGCACGGGCAGCGTAGGCGTGGTGACGGTCAACATGCCAAGGATCGCCTATCTTGCCCGCAATGAGGAAGACTTTTATCGCCGCCTCAACAAAATGATGGACCTTGCAGCCCGCTCCCTGAGCATCAAACGCAAGATCATCACCAAGCTGCTGGACGAGGGTCTTTATCCTTATACGAAGCGCTATCTGGGCACCTTTGCCAATCACTTCTCCACCATTGGTTTGATCGGTATGAATGAAGTGGGACTGAATGCAAAGTGGCTCCGGGCCGACATGACTCATCCGGAAACCCAGGCCTTTACCGCCCAGGTACTAAACCATATGAGAGAGCGGCTGTCGGATTATCAGGAGCAATACGGTGACTTGTACAATCTGGAAGCCACGCCGGCCGAATCCACGACTTATCGATTGGCCAAACACGACGTCAAGCGCTATCCGGACATCATCACCGCTTCGGACAAGGGAGCCCCTTATTATACGAACAGTTCCCATCTGCCCGTAGGCTATACCGATGATATCTTTGCGGCGCTGGATATCCAGGATCACCTCCAGACGCTTTACACCTCAGGTACCGTGTTCCACGCCTTTCTGGGTGAAAAGCTGCCGGACTGGAAAGCAGCCGCCACGCTGGTAAAGACCGTTGCCGAGAATTACAAGCTGCCGTATTATACGATCTCGCCCACGTATTCGATCTGCAAAAAGCATGGGTATCTGAGCGGCGAACAACGAGCCTGCCCCGAATGCGGAGGGTCTACGGAGGTCTACAGCCGGATCACCGGATACTACCGTCCGGTGCAGAACTGGAACGACGGCAAAGCCCAGGAATATCTGGACCGGAAGGTGTACGATCCTGCGGCCGCTGTAGCCGGACCGGGAAGAAACGGCGGGGAGGTCCCTCCGGGCGGATCCGAAAACAAGACGCTGTTGTTCACGACGAAGACCTGTCCGAACTGCAGCACTGCCAAAGCGCTGCTCCAGCGGGCCGGACTTCCTTTCGAGATCATCCTGGCCGATGAAAACCGGGAAATGGCGAAAGCCTACGGTATTTTCAAGGCGCCGACAGCCGTGGTGATCGACGGTGAAAACCGTCGCAAGTACATCGGAGTTTCCGAAATACAAAACCTGACACAAGACGTTTACGCATGATCCCATGGCGGGCGGCCAAAGCCGCCCGCTTGTTTCAACAGGAGGAAACCATGGAACGATCCAAAGTATACTTTACAGATCTGCACACGAGCCTGGACGACGGGCTGTTGGTGAAATTCAAGCGGCTGATCCTGGCTGCCGGCATCGGAACGCTGGACTTTGCGAACCAGTTTACCGCCGTCAAGATCCATTTCGGCGAACCGGGGAACCTGGCATTCCTTCGCCCCAACTGGTCCAAAGTGGTTTGCGATCTGATCAAAGAAAAGGGTGGAAAGCCATTCCTGACCGACTGCAACACCTTATATGTGGGCGGCAGGAAAAACGCGCTGGATCATTTGGATTCTGCCTATGCCAACGGCTATACACCGTTTTCCACCGGCTGCCAGCTGATCATCGGCGACGGTCTCAAGGGCTTGTGCGAGACCCTGGTCCCCGTGGCCGGCGGAGAGTATGTCAAGGAAGCAAAAATCGGCAGCGCCATCATGGACGCCGATGTGATCATTTCTCTGACGCATTTCAAAGGCCATGAGCTGACAGGCTTTGGCGGCGCCATCAAAAACATCGGCATGGGGTGCGGTTCCCAATCTGGAAAAATGGAGATGCACAATCAGGGGACGCCCAGAGTCAAGACTGAAAAATGCATCGGCTGCGGACTTTGCGTACGGAATTGCGCCCACGAAGGCGTTCTGGTGGTCGACGGGATCGCTGTGATCCAGGAAGACCACTGCGTGGGCTGCGGACGCTGCATCGGCGTCTGCCCCACCGGAGCAATGGCTTCCAAGTGGGATGAATCCAATGATATTTTGAACCGCAAGATGGCTGAATACGCCTGGGCCGTCCTGAAAGACCGCCCCGCCTTTCACATCAGCCTGGTGATCGATGTCTCTCCCAACTGTGACTGCGGCGCGGAGAACGATATCCCCATTGTGCCCGATGTAGGCATGTTTGCCTCTTTCGATCCCATTGCTTTGGACCAGGCCTGCGCCGACGCCGTGAACGCGCAGGAAGCGGTGCCCGGCAGCCATCTTCATCACGCGCACCATCATCACGGAGATCATTTCAGCGCAATGCACCCGGACACCAACTGGGAGACCTGTCTGGAGCACGGAGAAAAGCTGGGTATGGGACAGCGTGCATACGAGTTGATCACGGTAAAATAGAAATGTTTACATTAGAAAAGCCGGAACCGAGAGGTTCCGGCTTTGTCGTGCCGCTTAGTAGCGTATGATCTGTTCGTCGATTTCAGCAAGCCCGTTGCCCTGAAGGTAATAAAGGCCGTCCTCCGGGTCTTCTGTAACCTCTACCGTCAATGTCACAGGCTCGTGGTAGCCTGGCTCGTTCATTTTTGCCTGGATCAGCGCCACCAGACCCTGCACATAGCGTTCCTGGTATTCCTCCTCAGTCATATCCCCGGAGGATGCTGCTTTCTGCTCCGCTGCAAAGGCGTCCAGATCTTCTGCCACGACTCGGCTGATCACATCCAGAGGCTCCACAGTCACATCCACCGTGTAGGAATTTTCTCCCGCAACGGAAGGATGCACTTCGTAACGGGCCAGCTGATACAGTTCCCGGTACATATCGAGCACGTGTTCTTTTTCCGTGTCCGTCAGCTCGTCGATCCCGAAATAATAAGCGAAATAATTGGTTTCGGTTTCCAGTCCGGTTTCGTACTCCGCTTCCAGCACGGCGGGATCCTTCGTGTCGGTGACGGAAAGAAAATCTTCGGAATATTCACCCAGATACAAGGTATCCAGTATGCCGCGAACATAGACTTGAGCAAAGTCCGGCGGCGTGTCCGGCCCGCAGCCCGTCAGGAACAGAGACGAGAGCAGCAGGATCATGGCACATATTTTTATACTTTGTTTCATAGGGAGTCCCTTTCATTGCACGGCACGGATAACGCACCTATTGTAGCATATCCGTTCCCGGGGGACAAGGCGGATCTCAGCAGGGGTCTTCCAGTATCCTGAGGATGTCTCCGAAGACACCGTAGCCGGTTTGCAGCGGCACGCCGTCATGCTCGATCACAGTCAGCTTTCCCATGTAATCCGTTACAATGGAGTAGACGGAGGAGGTCCCATCCACGGCAGCATAGACGTCGCCTGCGGGGATCTCCGCGGGAAGGACTGACGCTGTGATGCGCCCGTTCTCTCTGGTGGCTTTGCACAGCAGCTTCAGGACGTTGCCCCGGCTTTTAGCAGCCAGGATCTGTTCCCGGTCGATGCCGTCAATGCCTTTTCGGGTCACCTGGTCCGGCGTCAGATCCGCATCCATCAGCACGTTGGCCATGGCCACGATCTTTGCGGCAGGGTCGTGGCCTTCCACATCCATAGAGGGGTCCGCCTCCACGATACCGAGCTTGCGGCCTTCGGCAAGAGCCTCGTCGTAAGTCAGCCCTTCCTCCAGTTTCATCAGGATAAAATTCGTGGTGGAATTCAGGATGCCGCTCACCTCGGTGATCCGGCAGAGCCGCAGGGTGTGGTCTGCTAAATTGAAAAGGGGCGTGCCGTCCATGACCGTGGACTCGAAGTAAAAGCGAGCGTCCCTGCTTTTGGCAAGATCACGCAATTCTTTATAATGCCAGGCGATGGGCCCTTTGTTGGCCGTCACGGCATGCTTGCCGCGCTCCAGCGCTGCCCGGATATGGTCCGCCGCCGGAAGGCCGGTCTTGATGTTGAGCGGCGTCATCTCCAAAAGGGCGTCATAGTCGCCCTCCCTGGCCACGCCCAGGGCATCCAGTTTCGACAAGGCCGGATTGTCTAAAGAAAAACGGCCGTCTTCTTCGATCTCCTTCAAGGCCTGCTTCAGATCGATGCCGGCGGGGTCGTACAGCGCCCCCCGGCTGCCCGTGACGATGGCTGTTACGGAAATCCCCTTTCCATACCGTTGCCGGACCTCCTGATCTTTTTCCAGCAATATGGAGGCCAAGGCGCGGCCTACGTTGCCGAAGCCCAGCATAGCTACGCGAAAATCTTTCATGGTGTGTCCTTTCTCAATGACAGTCAGCGGATCATTGTATGTCCTTCAGCGCCCGCAGGATCCAAGTGCCCAATACGCCGTTGACCAGTCCGGCAGCCATGCCGGACAGAAGAAGCAGTGGAAAGTAATAGAGGATCGTTGCGCTTTCCACGACCAGCGCGGCCACAGCCAGCTGCCCCAGGTTGTGGAAAACACCGCCGGCCATGGAGACGCCAGCTGTGCTGAAAAGATCTGTTTTCCGCAAGGCCGTCATCACGGCAAAGCTGGCCAGCCCTCCTGCCAGGGAATACAGCCCTGAAAAGACACTGCCGAAGAGGGCTGCCGCCAGCAGGATCCGGGTCAGGTTGACCATCAGCGCGGTTTTGGGACCCAGTTTGTACAAGGCCACCACCACGACGATGTTGGCTAGGCCGGGCTTGATGCCGGGGATCCCCAGAGAGAGAGGGAAAAGAAATTCCACATAGGAAAAAATCAGCGCCAGCGAGGCCAGGATCGCCGCTACGGGAATGCTTGTTGCCATCGTCGGATGTTTCTTGGATAAATCGTTCATCGTCAATATGAAATGCTGTCCAGTCTGCCCGGCCCGCGAAGGGTGAGCACCACCTTGTTGGGAAGGCACACGATCATTTGGTTCGTCTGACTGATGCTGCCGAACGCCAGGCAGTCCCCGTTGGGGCAGTCCGCTTCGGTCATGCTCACTTGACCGTCCCTGATTTCCATAGTATTATGACCGTTGGCAGACTCGATGGGCACGATCCTGTTTTCGGACAGGTCGTAGACACCCTGGAGCTCGCCGTCCACCGTAACGGCGACGCTGCTTCCCGGCACCGAAAAGTGCTGCAGCAGAGCCAGCAGGCCGAAGCCCAGGCCCAGCAGAAGGACTGCCAGGATGATGTCTGCTTTTTTGAACATAGGAGCTGAGATGACCTTTCAAATACCTGAAATGGCGCGATACAAAAAGAGACTGGCGGCGCTGATTGCCGCCGGCCTCATTATAACACAGAGCGGATGCGGGAACAATGCGGCGCAGCCGGACTTCAGCAGCGGAGAGGATTACCTGCTGAACACGTATTGTACATTGACGATTTACGAGCCGGGCCGGGAGGACTTGATCCGCGAAGCTTTTCTTTATGCCCGCTCTCTCGAAAACCTTCTATCCCGGACGATTGAGGGCAGCGAGGTGTCTGCGTTCAACCGCAGCGAAGCCGGACAGCCGGTTCCTTTGTCCGGCGAAGCGGCCGCAGTGATCGAGCGGGGCCTCTATTACAGTCAGCTTTCCGAAGGCTTGTTTGACATTACCTTAGGGACACTCACGGAGCTTTGGGATTTTTCCGCTGCAGAGCCTTCCGTGCCTCCTCAGAAAGAGATCGAGGCTGCTCTGCAGACGATTGGATACAGGACCGTCAGCATGGCCTGGGATGCTGACCGCAGCGGCGCGTCGATCACGAAGGAGAACAAGGATACCCATATCGATCTGGGTGGTATCGCCAAAGGTTATATCGCCGACCGGGTGAAAGATTTTCTTGCAGAAAAGGGTGTCGGTTCGGCGTTGATCAATTTTGGAGGGAATGTGCTGATCCTGGGCGGAAAGGAAGACGGGACCCCTTGGCTGATCGGCGTGGAAAAGCCTTATTTTGCCGGCGACAACGAGGAGCAGCTTCGGGAGCTTTCCGGCGAGATTGCTGTCACCAGGGGCTCCGTGGTCACCTCCGGCAGCTATGAACGGAAATTCACGGAGGACGGAAAGCTGTATTATCACATCCTGGACCCCGCTACAGGTTATCCCCGGGTGACGGATGTGGTGTCTGTGACCGTCACCGGCCCGGTCTCCGCGGACTGCGACGCCCTGTCTACGATCTGCCTGATGCTGGGCCTTGAAAAAGGCCTGTCTCTGATCGAGGGCCTGGAATCCTACGAAGCTGTGTTTATTGCCGAAGACGGCGGTATCACAGTCACCTCCGGCGCTCAGTTTACCCCTTACGATGATATGGAAAGGACCGAATGAAATGATGGAGCGTGCAGCGGAACAGGAAACCAGACCTTACGTGCCCTGGAGTCTGATGAATGATTTTTTGACCGATGCCTTTGCCGGTTATGGCGTGCCCCGGGAGGATGCGGCCATCTGCGCCGACGTGCTTCTGGAGAGCGACCGCCGGGGCATCGAGAGCCATGGCTGCAATCGCTTCAAACCCATTTATATCGACCGGATCAAGGCAGGGATACAAAAGCCGGTCACTGATATCCTGACCCTGAAAGAAAAAGCTGCTGTGGCAGTTTTAGACGCTCAGGACGGCATGGGCATGGTCGCCTCCTGGCGGGCGATGGAAATGGCCATCGACAAAGCTCGTCAATGCGGCGTGTCCTTTGTGGCGGTGCGTAATTCGACGCATTACGGGATCGCCGGATACTGGTCCACGATGGCAACGAAAGCCGGCATGATCGGGATCACCGGCACCAATGCCCGGCCTTCCATTGCGCCTACTTTCGGCGTGGAGAACATGCTGGGAACCAATCCTCTGACCATCGGTTTTCCCACGGATGAAGAATTCCCGTTTATGCTGGACTGCGCCACATCGATCGTGCAGCGCGGCCGGATCGAATACTATGCGAGAAACGGCAAGCCAACGCCTGCCGGAACGGTGATCGGCAGTGATGGGGAAGCGAAAACGGACAGCGCCCAGATCCTGCAAGATCTGAATGCCGGAAGGGCTGCTCTAGCCCCGCTGGGCGGCATCGGCGAAGAACTTGGAGGCTATAAGGGCTACGGTTATGCCACAGCGGTGGAGATCCTTTCCGCAGCGTTACAGGCCGGATCGTTTCTTCATGGGCTCAGCGGCCTGGACGAAGCCGGAACGGCCCGGCCTTATCATCTGGGCCACTTCTTTATCGTCGTGGACCCGGAGGCTTTTATGGGATTGGCGTCCTTCCGCAAAACGGCGGGGGATATCCTTCGATCGCTCCGAGCCTCAAAAAAAGCGCCCGGACAGGCGCGTATTTATACAGCGGGAGAAAAAGAATATTTATCCTGGCTGGAAAGAAAGGATCTGGGCGTGCCTGTGGGCCCGTCGGTCCAGCGCGAGATCCTGGCCGTGCGAGACGAATTAGGGCTGCCCTGCCGATTTCCCTTCGAAGAATAGATGCCGGAAGAGCCTGGATCAGGCAAACAGGTCCAAGGCCAATTTCCCCAGGAGCAGGAGCACCGCAACGGTCATCATGATGCGGATGAAGCCCGCTCCTTTTTTGAGGGCCATACCCGAACCGGCAAGGTTGCCAGCGATGCTGCAGGCTGCGGTGAGCAAGGCGATCTGATAGATCACCAGCCCTGCAACCACAAAAGCCACGGCGGAAGCGCCGTTGGAGGCGATGTTCATCACCTTGGCGTTTCCTGAGGCAGTCCGCAGATCGAATTTCATGACGCCGGAAAATATGGCAATGGCGAAGGTCCCGGTGCCCGGACCGATCAACCCGTCGTAAAAGCCAAGAACCAGACCCATGGCCAATGCCAGCAGGGTCACTTTTTTTGCAGGAAGCGTTTCAAAGCCGCTGGTCTCGCCGAAGTCTCTTTTCAGCAGCAGAAAAACTGCGGCAAAGGGAAGCACAAAGACCAGGATCTTCTGAAAGACTGTAGGGTCCAGCATCACGACGATCCTGGAGGCAATCACGGCGCCCAGCACGGCTGTGGAGGCCGAGATCAGCGCGACCCGGAGGTGGACTGCTCCGCTCCGGAGATAGCGGATGGCGGCAAACAAAGTTCCGCAGGCGGAGGAAAATTTATTGCAGGCAAAGGCTGTCTGCGTGGGCAGGCCGGTAAACAAATAAGCCGGGAGACTGATGCACCCGCCTCCGCCGGCGATGGAATCCACAAAGCCTGCCAGAAAACTCATCAGGCAGACGAACAATATCATGGGAAGAGGCAAAATATCCAACATAAACTTACGTTTCCTCCAATCGCATTACGAATCATTGTACAGCAGAGATCCTGAAAAAACAACCGGCCCCCCTTGCGGGAAGCCGGTATTTTTGCGTTGTGGAAATGGTCTTACTCAGCCGCCGCTTCGGGAGCGATCTCCGCGATCGGTTTGGCCGCTTTGGGTTTTGGGATCACATGGATGATGTCTCTGGGGCACGCTTTTGCGCACAAGCCGCAGTTGACGCACTTGACCGGATCGATCTTCGCAATGTTGTCCACCACGTGGACGGCGTCGAACTTGCAGGCTTTTTCGCAGAGCTTGCAGGCGATGCATCCCACTTCGCAAATATCCTTGGTGCGCTTGCCGGTATCCTTGGACGTGCAGGACACGTAGACCCGGCTCTTGACCGGGATCATATCGATGATGCGCTGGGGACATTCCTTGGCGCACATGCCGCATCCCGTGCAGTTGTCCCGATTGACCAGCGCAACGCCGCTGCAGATGTCGATGGCGTCATATTTGCAGACCGCCACACAGTCTCCGTAGCCAATGCAACCGTATTTGCAGGAATTGGGGCCGCCGAAAAATTGCTTCACGGAAGCGCAGGTCTTGTAGCCCTGATATTCCATATCTTTTTTCGTAAGATCCGTCAGGCCGGAGCACATGACCGAAGCCACGATCGGTTCCGCCGCTTTCGCGTCTACACCAAGCAGCGCGCCGATGGCTGCGGCAACGGTAGCTCCGCCCGGCGTGCACAAATTGGGCGCGACGCCTTGCGGGTCGGCGGCCAGGGCCGCCGCATAGTCGTCGCAACCGGCATAGCCGCAGGCGCCGCAGTTGGCTCCGGGCAGCGCTTCTCTGACTTTCGCGGCAGTTTCGTCCACCGGCACTGCCATGAATTTGGCGGCCAGCGTCAGGATTACAGCCGAAACGAATCCTACGACCACAACCAGAACGACAGGAGTAACAAATGCTGACATACTGATCCCTCCTTACATTCCGAATATGCCGTCGATCATGCCCGAAAAGCCCATGAAGGACAAGCTCAGGATGGAAGCGGCAATCAAAGTAGATGCGATCCCTTTAAAGGATTCGGGATAATCGTTGGCTTCGATGCGGCCGCGAACGCCTGCGAACAGGAACATCGCCAGCAAGAAGCCGACTCCTGCGCCGAAGGAATTCAGCAGCGACTGTACAAATCCGTAGCCTTCGTCGATGTTCAGGACGGTGACGCCCAGAACTGCGCAGTTTGTGGTGATCAGCGGCAGATAGACGCCAAGGCCTTTGTGAAGGGCAGGGATATATTTTTTCAGCGCGATCTCCACCAGCTGCACCAGCGCAGCGATGACCAGAATAAATACGATGGTCTGCATATAACCGATCCCGTTGGGCTCCAGCAGCAAGGTCTGGATAGGCCAGGTGGCGGCTGTTGCCATGACCATGACGAATACAACGGCGATGGACATGCCCATGGCGGAATCCAGTTTCTTGGAGACCCCCAGGAACGGGCAGATGCCCAGGAACTTGACCAGCACAAAGTTATTGGCAAGGACAGCTCCCATAATGATGATGATTGCTTCTCTCATTATTGACAACCTCCTTCCTTAGCCTGCTGGCAGGCAGCGGCAGAGGGACAGCCGGCGCAGCCGTTCTTGGCTTTTTCCCGGGCTTTCCCTTTTGTGACTTTATTGACCAGTGCGATCAGGACGCCGAAGGTAAAGAAACCGCCGGGAGCCAGAACGAAAATGGACATGGGGTCGATGTGGCCGGCTGTCACTGCGATGCCGAAAATGGTACCGCTGCCCAGCAGTTCGCGGATACAGGCCATGGCTGTGAGGGCCAGGGTGAATCCGATGCCCATTCCCACGCCGTCCAGCGCGGAATCGATGACGCTGTTTTTGTTGGCGAACATTTCTGCTCTCCCCAAGATGATGCAGTTGACGACGATAAGCGGGATAAAGATACCCAACGCCTTGTCCAGATCCGGCAGGTATGCCTTCAGCAGGAGCTGGACGATGGTCACGAAGGTTGCGATCACCACGATGTAGCAGGGGATGCGCACCTTATCGGGAATGATCCGCTTCAGGGATGAAATAAAGATATTGGAGAACACCAGCACGATGGTGGCGGACAGTCCCATGCCCAGGCCGTTGATGGCCTGCGTGGATACTGCCAGCGTCGGACAGGTCCCCAGGATCAGCACCAGAACGGGGTTCTCTTTGATAAACCCGTTGGTCAGGATGCTTAATTTATGATCTTTCATTAGAGACCACCTCCTATGTTTTCGAACTGCTGGAGTGCGGCGGAAACGGCGCTGAAAACAGCTCTGGACGTGTAGGAAGCTCCGGTGACAGAGCTGACATAGGTCGCTTCGGCGCTGCTGGCATCCGATGAGATCATGCGCGCGCCTTTGTATTGATCCAGATAAGCGGGCGCTGTGGCCTTGGAGCCCAGTCCCGGTGTTTCCAGGCTGGCGTCAGTCACTTTGACGCTGACGATGTTTCCCTTGGTGTCCAGACCGGTCATGACCACGACGGGTCCTCCGAAGCCTTTAAATTCCGACGTGACCACGTAGCCCACGCCATTAACGGATTCATATACTTCCGTGACGCCGTCCACCAGGGTCGCTTCTTCCATTGCGATAAAGCCGGAGGCTTCCGGAAGGACTTCGCTTCTGGCTGCGTTGGCGTTTTCGATGGTGATCTTTTCGATCAGGGGCGCCGTGATCTGATAAGTCGCCGCCAGAAGCAGCGAGGCGATCAGGCAGATGCAGACCAGGACCACTGTGGGGGCGAAGAGTTCTCTGAATTTATTGTCCATTATTTTCCACCGCCCTTCGGAATGCCGTTGAGCTTTACTTTGGTCCATTTGTCGATATGGGGCGTCAGGATGTTCATCAGCAGGAGCGCAAAGGATACACCCTCAGGATAGGAAGCAAATACCCGGATGACCATGGTCAGAAAACCGCAGCCGATCCCGAAAACGATCTTGCCCTTCGTTGTGATGGGGGATGTGACATAGTCGGTAGCCATAAAGATGGCGCCCAGCATCACGCCGCCTGCGCAGATGTGAAAAACGGGGTCGAAGCCCATCATCAGGGCCATGACGGCTACCGTGCCGATGAATGCCACCGGAATCGTCGGCTCGATGATCTTTTTGAAAACCAGATACAGTCCGCCCAGCAAAAGGGCCGCTGCGCTGATTTCGCCCATGGAGCCGTTGATGGTGCCAAGAAACATATCCATATTGGACGGCACATCCTTGGTGTTGGCAAACAGGGCCAGGGGCGTGGCGCCGGTGACGGCGTCAACGGTGCCGGCTGCTGCGGCAGCGTCCGCGTTCCAAAGCACGTCGCTCATCCTGTTGGTGAGCGGCCAGGTCGTCATCGGTGTGGCAAAAGAGGTGAAGAGGACGATCCTCCCCACGATGGCCGGATTGACAAAATTCTGTCCCAGCCCGCCGAAAAGCTGCTTGACCACAACGATGGCAACGAAAGAACCGATGACGGCCATCCAGAGAGGAAGTCCTGCGGGCAGGTTGTAGCTCAGGATGACGCCGGTGACCACAGCGCTGTAATCGCCGATGGTCTGAGGCCGGTCCAGGATCTTCCGGGTGAGTCCTTCAAAAATGACGCAGGATGCCACGCAGGTCGCCGTCAGGATCAGCGCTTGCACGCCGAAGACATAAACGGCTACAGCCAGCGCGGGCATCAGCGCGATCACCACGTTTTTCATGATGTTGGCCGTATCCACCGGATTGGCGATATGGGGCGCGGAGGAAACGATCAGATGGTTGTCTTTGATGTTCATCAGTTTTTGCCTCCTTCCGCTTTGGCTTTTGCCTTTTCGGCTTGAATTTTCAGGTCGTCCATGACCATGGCTTTCGCCAGTTTGATCTTATAACTGAGCTGGATCCTGGCCGGGCAGGAATAAGAGCAGCACCCGCATTCCATGCAGGTGAGCGCGTCATATTCCTTGAGGGTTTCCAGATCCTTGCGATCCCAGGCTTTAGCCAGGACCGTGGGCATCAGGTTCATGGGGCATCCCCGTACGCAGCGGCCGCAGTTGATGCAGGCTGTCTCGGGATTCATGGTGCCGAAGGCTTCGTCGAAGACCAGGATGGCGTTGTTCCCTTTCAGGATGGCCAGATCGTCGCTGGGCATGGTTTTTCCCATCATGGGGCCGCCGAAGAGGATTTTTTTAGGCTCTCCAGTGGTGCCGCCGCAAAACTCGATAACATCTTTGATCTTTGTTCCGATGGGGACCTCCACGTTCTGCGGGTGGGCGATCAGGTTGCCGTCCACGGTCAGGCTTTTGGAGACCAGGGGCATGCCGGTGTCCAGATACTGCTGCAGCTTGAGGATGGAATTGACGTTGGATACGATGACGCCGATATCCGCAGGCAGCTTGCCTGCGATCAGATGTCTGCCCGTCGTTTCAAAGATGATGACACGTTCTGCGCCCTGGGGATAGACCAGGCGAAGCTCAGCGACCTCGATCTCCGGAATATCTTTGGTCAGATCTTTAAAGAGGGCGATCGCATCGGGCTTGTTACCTTCGATGGCGATGATCCCTTTCTTGATCGACAGGTACTTCAGGGTGTTGAAAGTCCCTTCGACGATTTCCTTGGCGTGGGCCAGCATCGTCATGTGATCCACGGTGATATACGGTTCGCACTCGGCACCGTTGATGATCAGCGTGTCCACGTCTTCGGGATTTCTGGGGTTGTACTTGATGTGCGTGGGGAAAGCGGCTCCCCCGAGTCCTACAAGACCCGAATCGCGTACGGCCTTGAGGAATTCCTGCTTATTGGTAACCACAGGAGGAACGACCGTTTCGGCGATCTCCTGCTTTCCGTCCGTCTGGATCACGATGTTCGTGTCCGGGCGGCCCATTTGTGTCATGAACGTTTCGATCGCCACGACATCCCCGGATACACTGGCGTGCACCGGGGCACATACCGGAGCTTCGTTGTCTCCGATCAGTTGCCCGACCTTGACGTGATCCCCTACGGAAACTGTCGGCCGGTTGGGCGCTCCTATGTGCTGAACCATCGGAATATAGACCTTTTCGGGCACCGGCATCGGCACGATCGCCGAGCCCGCTGTATTCTTGTGATGGTCGACATGGATTCCCTTCAGATGCTTGACTGAAATCATATTTTAACTCTCCTTAGTGTTGGCAGCCCACGAAAAGAAAAGGGGCAAACCCTATCTTTAATAAAATATACCCTAACTATTCATTTGTAAAGGACTTGAGGCGGGTTTTGAAAATTCTTGCCACCGCCCTTTTCGAATGGTATCATTAACGGTACCGATTCAACTGAAATGTATTGTTACGGAGTTCCTGAGAAATGTACAGACCGATCGAAAAAAGATTACAGGAGGGCATGTATCCGGTGCGACAGGTTACAGATCTGAAGGATATCCTGAATTCTTCCGCGGAGCTATACGGAGAAAGAACAGCTTATCTTTACAAGGAACGGCTTGGTGGTGATTATCTCCCGATTTCGTTTCGTCAGGTGCGAGACGACGTGGAGGCCCTGGGAACCGCATTGTGGGATGAGGGTCTTTCGGGACGTCGCATCGGGGTGATCGGCGAAAACCGTTATGAATGGGTCATCAGTTATCTGGCAACGGCCAACGGCCTTGGTGTCGTCGTGCCTTTGGACCGCGAGCTGCCGGCCCACGAGATCGCCGTCCTCATGGACCGGGCAGAGCTGACTGCATTGATCTATTCCAGCAATGTGGAGCAAAAGATCCTGGAAGCGCTTCCTCTGGTGAAAAACCCGGTGATGCTCATCAGCATGGACAGCGACCGGCGGCAAGGTGAAACGCGGTCCCTGTCGGAAATGATCCGAAGCGGCAGCCGCCGGATCGCCGAAGGAAAGCGGCATTTTATCGACGCAGTCGTGGATCCTGAAAGGATGAGCATGCTGTTGTTCACATCGGGGACCACCGGTTTGGCCAAGGGCGTCATGCTGTGTCATCGCAATATCGCTTCCAATATATATAACATGTCCAAGTATGTGGATCTGACTGTGCGTCAGGGCCAGCAGATCGGGCTTTCCATGCTCCCGATGCATCATACCTACGAATTCACCTGCACCATTATGGCTTCGTTCTACCAGGGCGCCACCATCGCATTCTGCGAAGGCCTCAAATATGTGGTCAAGAATATGGAGGAAGCTAAAGTCACCTACATGATCGCAGTGCCGTTGGTGTTCGAAAATATGCACCAGAAAATCTGGAAGCAGGCAGAAAAGAGCGGCAAAGCCGACAAAATGCGCAAGGCGATCCGCATGATCCGCACGATCTCCCATATCGATAAAAAGATCCAAAAGCGGACGATGCGCCTTTTCAAGGAAGTCCATGCCGGCCTGGGCGGCCACGTGCGTCTGATGGTGGCCGGCGCCGCGCCGATCAACCCGGCCGTGATCAACGATTTCAATGCCATGGGCATCACGATGCTCCAGGGCTACGGCATGACGGAATGCTCCCCGATCATCGCCCTGAATCCCGACTGGTGCGCCAGAGCGGCAGCCGCAGGCCTGCCGCTGCCGGAATCCGAGGTCCGGATCTTCGAGCCAGATGAAAACGGCATTGGGGAGATCATCTGCAAGAGCCAATCGGTGATGCTGGGATATTACAAAGATGAAGAGGAGACCGCTAAGGTCCTGCGGGACGGATGGCTTTATACCGGCGATTACGGCTATTTTGACAAGGACGGATATTTGTACATCACCGGACGCAAAAAGAACGTGATCGTCACGAAAAACGGAAAAAATATTTTTCCGGAAGAAGTGGAATTCTATTTGAACAGCAGTCCTTATATTTCCGAAGTGGTCGTGACCGGCGAAGCCGAAGAAACCAGCGGAGAAAGCATCGTTTGGGCGAGTATATTTCCGGACCGTGATGCGATCCTGGAACAGAAGGGGACGCTTTCCGACGAAGAAGTCAGGTCCTTGCTGAAGGCAGAGATCGACCGGATCAACGAGCAGATGCCCTTCTATAAGAGGGTCAAGCGCTTTCGCATCCGGGACACTGAGTTTGACAAGACCACCACGCGGAAGATCAAGCGGTGGTAAGCTGCGGTAAATAAAATGTCTGAACAGGAACGATATCCGATTCTGGAGATCAGTATCGGAAAATTTGAACATAATGCCCGGGAAGTTGTTTCCCGCTGCGCGCAGCGGGGGATTTCCGTTGCCGGTGTGATCAAAGGGTATTCGGCCCAACCCGATCTGGCCGCTGCCCTTGTGCGATGCGGCGCGGCCCAGCTGGGTTCTTCGCGTTTGCGCCACCTTAGAGAGATCAAGGCGGCCGGTATCCCCGGGCCGTATCTTTTGCTGCGCGTTCCCATGCGTTCCGAGCTGGATCAATTGGTGGCGCTGGCGGACTATTCCCTGCAAAGCGACGTTTCCACGCTGGAGGCTCTGCAGGAGGAATGTCTTCTGCAGAACAAAAGACACAAAGTCATCCTGATGGCGGATCTTGGGGATCTGCGGGAAGGCTTCTGGGACAAAGACGAAATGGTGGATGCTTGCGCATGGGTGGAAAATGAGCTGTCCATGGTCGAGCTGGCCGGTGTGGGCACCAACCTGGGCTGTTACGGCGCTATTCAGCCGACTCCGGAAAAAATGTACGAGCTTCTGGAGATCGCCCGCCGGGTCGAAGCCCGGATCGGCCGCAAGCTGGAGATCGTTTCCGGCGGCGCCACCAGCTCTTATACGCTGGTGCACTGGGGGACCATGCCGGAAGGCATCAATCACCTGCGCATCGGCGAGGGGATCAGCCTGGCCTACGACCTTCCGGTGGACTGGAACATCAAGGATATGGATTATCTGTACCAGGACGTGTTCACCCTAAAAGCCCAGATCATCGAAGTCCGGGAAAAGCCCAGTTATCCTCAAGGCGTGTTCTGTATTGACGCCTTCGGCAACAAGCCTGTCTTCCAGGACCGGGGGACCCGGCGTCGCGCCCTTGCCGCCATCGGACGGGCGGATCTGGCGGACATTCCAAAGCTGATGCCCCGGGCTGTCGGGATCGAAGTGCTGGGCGGATCGTCGGATCATGTCATACTGGATATCGAAGATTATCCGGGCACCCTTGTGCCTGGCGACATACTGGAATTTAGCTTGAATTACACGACGCAGGTCTTTTTGACGGCTTCGCAGGATGTAACAAAAAGGTTGGTCAAATGAAATCAAAAAAGCGTACAGCAGTTTTGCTGTCGGCGATGCTGGCTGCAAGCCTGCTGCTGACGGGCTGCGATACTTACGACAATTTTCTGGCAGAATTTTTTGAGAAGTCCGAACAGGAAGAAACGGTCGTTAAAATCGGCGTGTTCGAGCCGCTCACCGGCGTCGACGCGGAGGCTGCGGAAGCTGAGATCCGGGGCGTCGAGCTGGCCCATGAGCTCTTTCCGGAAGTACTGGGCTTTCCGGTCGAGCTGGTTTATGCGGACAATCAGTCCGACGTTCAAGCTGCCGCTGAAGCAGCCCACAGCCTGGTCGAACAGGACGTGGCGGTCATTTTGGGGAGCTACAAGAGCGTCCTCACGCTGGCGGGAAGCGACATTTTTGCCGAGGCCCAGATCCCTGCCATCGGGATCACCTGCACCAATCCCATCATTACCCAAACCAGCGACTATTATTTTAGAGTCTGTTATGTGGATGCGTTCCAGGGGAATTCGGCGGCGAAATATGTGCTGGAACATCTGGGATTGGGATCTGCCGCAGCGCTTCAGCTTCAGGATGATGATTACGCGGGTGCCATGATCGAACAGTTTACGGGCAAAATAGCCCGCGTAACGGAAGATCCGGAGAGCGTTACAGTCATCGAGTATCCCGAGGGAACAGAGGATTTTAAAAAGTATTTTGAAATGATCCGGGAGGCCGGTATTACTGCCGTTTTCTTTCCGTCGGATGCGAAGCAGGCGGAAGAAGTTTTGTACCAGGCGTATGAGGGCGGTTACGATTTTCAGTGGATCGGGATCGAAGACTGGGCCCAGCTTCCTGCCGTCAACCTCAATCCGCTGCGGGAGAGCGCTGTCTACTTGGATGGCGCCGCCTATATTGCCGGATTTGACGATTCCGCCCAAATGTCGGATATGACCCAGACCTTTTTGAACGCGTACCGCGAAAAATACGGCGCGGAAGACAAACCCACGAATGCTGTGGCGCTGGGCTTTGACGCCTACTTGCTGGCCATCCGCGCCATCGAGGACGCCGGCAGCTTTCAGCAGGGGACGCTGATATCCAGTAAACTCAGCAGCGTTTTTGAGATGCCCGGCGCAACGGGCTCCATCACGCTCAATGCCCAGGGAGATCCCATCAAAGAAGTGGTGATCGAGCAATATATAAAGGACCAGCCGCAGCCGGTATTCACATCGGTTCCGGTCTGGGGCCAATAAGGAGGAAAAAATGGAAGAAAACATCAAAGCAGCACTGGAAAACATTCGCCCCTTTCTGCAACGCGACGGCGGGGACGTGGAGTTTGTCGAATATACGGAGGACAAAGTCGTGCTGGTCAGATTGAAAGGCCATTGCGCCGGATGCCCTTATTCCCAGATGACGATCAAGCAGGGCATCGAATCGTTGCTGCGGGAGCAATATCCCGAGATCAAAGCCGTAGAATCTGTCGCTT
>CALLHZ010000034.1 GCA_938009115.1 uncultured Clostridia bacterium | reverse complement strand
CCATGTCCCTGAACATCGGCTACCTTCACGGAGGCATGAACCTGTACAACAATGGTTTTTCCGGCGGCTTTATCGCCGCGGCCTTAGTGCCCTTGTTCCTGGCTTTCGATGTGGAGAAGGGGAAGAAGTTCCGGCTGCAGCATAAAAAAGCACCCTAAACAGGGTGCTTTTCTTATGGTCGAGGCAGCAGGATTCGAACCTGTGGCCTTTGCGTCCCGAACGCAACGCTCTACCAAGCTGAGCTATGCCTCGAAGCCGGGGATTATGCGCTATTCATAGCTTCTGTCGATGGTGATGACGGTCCGGTACATCGGATCGTAAGCCTGAAGTTCTTTGGTGATCTGCTCCCGAAGATCTGCTTCGCTTTCCTTGCAGCTCTGCGGGACCATCACGTCGAAAATCACATTATGGTGGGTGATGCCGGATACGACGCGAATGTCGTGGATCTCCAGGACGTCTTCCATCCGGGTGCAGATCTCGTCCAGCTGATGCCGCACTTTCAGCGTGAGCGGGTCTGACAGGTCCATGGGATCCATGTGGATCGTCAGGAGCACACCCATATATTTATACACTTCTCTTTCAATATTGTCAACCATATCATGGCTTTGCTGGACGTCCACAGAGGCATCCACTTCCACGTGGACGGAGCCGAAAACCCGCCCCGGGCCGTAGTCGTGGAGGATCAGATCGTGGGTGGCGATGACGCCTTCGTGGGCTTCGATCCGCTCCCGGATTGCATGGACGGTCTCCGGATCCGGCGCTTTCCCCAAAAGAGGGCTCACAGTCTCATTGATCAGGCCCCAGCCGGAATACAGGATGAACAGGGCCACCAATATTCCCATGGGCCCGTCCAGGGGGTATCCGCAAAGCTGTTCCAAGCCGATGGCCAGCAACACGGCCGAAGTGGCCAGCACATCGTTGCGACTGTCGGTGCCGGTGGCTTTGAGCGTTGCGGAATCAATGGTCTTTCCCAGAGAAATGTAAAAACGGGCCTGCCAGATCTTGACCAGGATGGCAACAGCCAGGACGGCTACTGTGATCCAGCTGAATATCACCGGTTCCGGGCGGATCGTTTTCTCCACCGAGGAGCGCAGGAGCTGGACGCCGATCACCATGATCATCACCGAGATCGTAAGGCCGGTCAGGTATTCTGCGCGGCCATGTCCGTAAGGGTGTTCCGCATCGGCTTTTTTGCCGGACAGCCGGAAGCCGATCAGTGTGACCAGGGAGCCGGAAGCATCGGAAAGATTGTTGATGCCGTCCGCGGCCACAGCGATGCTGTTGAATGCCAGTCCCGTTCCGATTTTGAAGCAACACAAAAACAGGTTGGAAACGATCCCCACCACGCCGGCCAATTTGCCGTAGCTTTCCCGCACTTTCCGGTCTTTCGTATTTTCATAATCGGCAACGAAATGCCGGATCAAAAATTTTTTCATGGGCTCATTATACTATTCGGCTACCAATCTGTACAGGGATATAATATACTACAATCAGCAACGGCAAGGTTTTGAGACGACGGAGGCAGATTTGTACGAGCTGATCCCTGTGAAGGGCAACACCTATTATATCGATTGCCCGGCAAAAATCGGCGTGTATGTGACGCCGGAAAAGAAGGCTTTTCTCATCGACAGCGGCAGCGACAGGGAGGCCGGAAAAAAAATCATCCGGCGCCTGGAGGAACAGGGGTGGACCGCCGAAGCCATTCTGAACACTCATTCCAACGGGGACCACGTCGGGGGCAACAAGCTCTTGCAGGACAGGTTGGGCATCCCCTGCTACGCGCCGGAGATCGAGGCCGCATTCACGGCCCATACGGTCCTTGAGCCTTCTTTTTTATATGGCGGGTTTCCCTGTAAAGCGCTGCGTAATAAATTTTTGATGGCCGAAGCCGCTCCGGCGCTGCCTTTGGCGGAAGCAAGCCTCCCGGAGGGGCTTGCGCCATTTCCTCTGCCGGGGCATTTTTTCAATATGACAGGCTTTCGCACGCCGGACGGCGTGGTCTTCCTGGCGGATTGTCTCTTCGGCCAGGAGACGCTGGACAAATATCATGTGACATTTATATACGACGTAGCTGCGTATCTGGAGACCCTGGACAAGGTCAGCCGTATGGAGGGAGCCTGGTTCGTGCCGTCCCATGGGCCCGCCTGCCGGGACATCCGGCCGCTGGCCGAAGCAAACCGCAAAAAGACGGAGCAGATCGCTGCAGATCTGATGGAGATCTGCCGTTCGCCCCTCGGTTTTGATTCCCTGCTGGCCAGGGTCTTCGACCGTTACGGTTTGACGATGGACTTCAACCAGCACGTGCTGGCGGGCAGCACCATCCGATCCTATTTATCTTATCTGATCGACACCGGCCGCATGGCAGTGACCTTCGACGAAAATATTCTTTGTTATCAAACGCTGTGACACCGAAAGGGGAAGACCATGAAAACCGACATTGAGATCGCTCAGAGCATCCGAATGAAGCCCGTCAGCGAGGTTGCGGAGAAAGCCGGCATCCCGGAAGACGCCCTGGAGCAGTACGGAAAATTCAAGGCCAAGGTGGATCCCCGGATGCTGCCCGTTCAACAGGACGGCAAATTGATCCTGGTGACGGCCATCACGCCCACGGCTGCGGGAGAAGGAAAAACAACCACGACCATCGGCCTGGCCGACGGCCTGGCCCGGATCGGAAAACGGGTGGTGGCAGCTCTGCGGGAACCGTCTCTGGGGCCGGTATTCGGTATCAAGGGCGGCGCCGCCGGCGGCGGCTGGGCCCAGGTGGTGCCGATGGAAGATATCAATCTGCACTTTACCGGAGATTTTCATGCGGTGGGCGCAGCCAACAATCTGCTGGCGGCAATGCTGGACAACCATATTTATCACGGAAACGCGCTGGGGATCGATCCCAGGCGCATCACCTGGCGCCGCTGTGTGGATATGAACGACCGTCAGCTGCGTTTTTTGGTGGACGGTCTTGGCGGACGGGTGAACGGCACTCCAAGAGAGGACGGCTACGACATCACCGTGGCTTCGGAGATCATGGCGGTCCTATGCTTGTCTTCGGATATCAGCGATCTGAAAGACCGGCTGGCCCGGATCATCGTGGGGTACACCTTTGACGAAAAGCCTGTGACGGCAGGAGACCTGAAAGCCCAGGGGGCCATGGCTGCTTTGCTGAAGGACGCCATCAAGCCCAATCTGGTCCAGACGCTGGAAGGGACACCGGTTTTCATCCACGGCGGGCCCTTTGCCAATATCGCCCACGGCTGCAATTCGGTGATCGCTACCCGGGCAGCCTTGAGGCTGGGTGATTATGCCGTTACCGAAGCGGGCTTCGGCGCGGATCTGGGCGCGGAAAAGTTTCTGGATATCAAGTGCCGATACGGCGGGTTGGAGCCTTCGGCCGTGGTGGTGGTGGCAACAGTTCGGGCTTTGAAGCTGCACGGCGGTGTGGAGAAGACCCGCCTGGCCCTGCCGGACCTTGCCGCGCTGGACAAGGGCATGCCTAATTTGATCCGGCACGTCTCCAACATCAAGAATGTATACGGGCTTCCCGTGGTGGTGGCCGTGAACCGGTTTCCCGATGATACGCAGGAAGAACTGGACGCCATTATCAGCGCCTGCAGGACGCTGGGCGTAAATGTGGCCCTTTCGGAAGTATGGGCCAAGGGAAGCGAAGGTGGAGAGGATCTGGCCCGGGAAGTGTGCCGCCTTTGCGAAGAACCGCGAAATTTCAGGTTCTGCTATGAGTTGGAATTGCCGATCGAGGAGAAGCTCCGGGCTTTGGTTCAAAAGATCTACGGAGGGATCGACGTAAGCCTGACGGCGGAAGCCCGGAAACAGGCCGTGTCCATTCAGGCTCTGGGCATGGATGGCCTGCCGGTTTGCGTGGCCAAAACCCAATACAGCTTTAGTGATGATCCGAAAAAAACCGGCGCGCCGGAAGGATTTACCGTAACGGTGCGCCAGTTGAAGGTGGCTGCGGGGGCAGGTTTCATCGTCGCTCTCACCGGAGATATCATGACGATGCCGGGGCTGCCGAAAGTCCCGGCTGCCGAAAACATCGATGTGAGCGCCGAGGGTGTTATCCGCGGATTGTTTTAGCCAACGCTTTGCCTGTGGGTGAAGCGGCGATGCCGCCCCGGGCTGTCTCCTTGAAGTCGGGATGGAGGGCCAGCCCCACGGCGTACATAGCGTCCACCACCTCGTCGAAGGGGATGATGCTCTCCACGCCGGCCAAAGCCAGGTCCGCCGAGGACAAGGCGTTCAGCACACCGGAGGCGTTTCGTTTGGAACAGGGCGACTCTACCAACCCTGCGATGGGATCGCAGATGAGTCCCATGATATTTTTGATGGCGATGGCCCCGGCATGGAGCGCCTGTTCCGGTGTGCCCCCGGCCATTTCCACCAGCGCTGCGGCGGCCATGGCGGCTGCCGCTCCGCATTCGGCCTGGCAGCCGCCCTCGGCGCCGGCCACGGTAGCGTTCTGCACGATGATCTTCCCCAGGGCCGCCGCCGTGAGGATCCCCCGGAGCATTTCCTCTTCTCCGCAATTCAGCTCTTCGGCTCCGGTGATCAGGGCCGCCGGCAGGATGCCGCTGGAACCTGCGGTGGGCGCCGCGCAGATCCGCCCCATGGAAGCATTGCACTGAGAACACGCCAAAGCACGCATCATAGCCCGGTTGGCGATCTCGCCGCTTAATGTTCTGCCGGCTTCTTTATAAGCCTTTACCTTTTTGTACTCCCCGCCGATCAATCCGCCCATGGTCCGTCCTTCTCCGGGATCTTCGACGGATTTTTGCATTACCCGAAGAGCCAGGGAGGTCCGTTCCATGATTTCCGTCCGGGAAGCTTCCGTCTGTTCCATTTCGTCCAGGATCGCCGCCTCCCAGATGGGAATGTTCGATTCCCTGCAAAGGGCCAGCAGTTCTTTTCCGTTGTTATACATCGATCTCACCTGCCTTTACCGGTTGGATGTTCATGAGAGACAGCATTGCGGGCAGCTGCCGGATCTGATCCATGGCGGCTTCCGACAGGAAGGAATCCGTTTCGATGATCATGGAGGCCTCCTGCCCCTTGCGGGTCCTGGAGAGGTTCAGTGTGGCGATGTTGATGTGATTCTCCGCAAGAACACCGGTCACGGCGGCCACCACGCCTTCCACATCCCGGTGGCGGGTGATCAGCGTATTGTAATTGCCGCCGAAGCGAACTTCAAAGCCGTTCACTTCGGTGATCACCACTTCTCCGCCGCCGACGGAGGAGCCCGTCACTTCCGTGGTCCTGCCGTCGGCAGTCTTCAGGTTGAACCGGACCGTGTTGGGATGGACCATACCCAGGTCGGTTGGGATAAAATCGTAGGATAAGCCTTTCTGCGCCGCCAGGTCAAAGGCGGTTCGAAGACCTGTGTCATGAGGGTCCAGGCCCAGGATGCCGGCCACCAGAGCGCGGTCCGTGCCGTGGCCCCGGAAGGTCTCCCGAAAGGAACCGTGGAGTTGGAATTCGGCGGAGACGACCTCTCCGCCGGCAAACGCGCCGGCGATCCTGGCAAGCTTGGCGGCGCCGGCGGTGTGGGAGCTGGAGGGGCCGATCATGATCGGCCCGATAATGTCGAACAAACTGTTGACTTTTTTCATGGCTCCTCCCCATCCCGGAGGGATGCAGTGGACAAGAGATACGATATCGGCTTCCCCTATTATAACAAAATACGACCCTTTACGGGTCGTATTTTGTATGGGTGATTTAAAGCTTGATTTGATTGAGGGCCTGGTCCAGATCTTGGATCAGGTCGTCCACGCCTTCGCAGCCGATGGACAGGCGGACCTGGCCGTCGAAAATGGATACGGCGTGCCGCTGTTCCGGTGTCATATCGAAGTGGCTCATGGAGGGCGAGTGCTGGATCAGGGAGTCGATGTTGCCCAGACTTGTGGCCAGGCTGATGACCTTGACTGATTCCATGACCGTGGCGGCGCCTTCCTGGCCGCCTTTGATGTCGACGCTCATCATACCGCCGAAGCCGCGCATTTGTTTTTTCGCGGTTTCATGGTATTTCCCGAAAGAGGGGAGCCCGGGATAATAGACTTTATTGACCATTTTGTGTTCTTCCAGGAATTTTGCGACCTTCAGACCGTTTTCGCAATGGCGCTCCATACGGAGGCCCAGGGTCTTCATCCCCTGCATCAGCTGCCATGCGGCAAAGGGATCCAGCACGGATCCGAAGCACTGCAGGAAAGGCATGCGGCAGTGGTCGATAAATGCTCTGCTGCCTGCGATCACACCGGCCAGGACCGTACCGTGTCCGCACAAATATTTCGTTGCGCTGTGGACGACGGCATCGGCGCCCAGAACCAGAGGATTCTGGAGATAGGGTGAAGCAAAAGTGCTGTCTACGATCATCGTCACGTCCTTCTGGGCGTGGGCGATTTCAGCGATGGCGGCGATGTCCGTGATCTTGAGCGTGGGGTTGGCCGGCGTCTCGACATAAATGACCTTGGTGTTGGGACGCATGGCTTTTTTGACGGCTTCCGGATCTGTCGTATCGACGATGGAATACTCTACGCCATAGTGGGGCAAAATCTTGGTGAAAAGCGCGAAGCTACATCCGTAGATAACGTCGCCGAAAATGATGTGGGATCCGGCTCCCAGCTTCGACATCGTGGCGATGGAAATGGCACCCAGTCCGCTTCCTGTGGCCAGCGCTGCTTCTGCATGCTCCAGACCTGCGATCTTTTTCTCCAGCTCGGAAACCGTGGGGCTCCCGAAACGGGTGTAGGAGAATCCGGCATTTACGTCCTGGTTCAGGCGAACCGCTTCTTGGAAATTTGGCAGGACGTAGGTGGATGTCTGATAAATCGGGCTTACGTGCGATCCCGTGACGGGATCGTGAAATTGGTGTTCGTGTAAAACTCTGGTATTGAAATCCATAATAACACTCCTCTCGTGTGTCTTCGTTTTACGGTCGCCACAACCATACTATCATGCCCCCCCGGGGGTTTGTCAAGTTAGGCAAAAACCGACGGAATGCCTTGAAATGAACGGATTTCGGACCTGAGTCAGGCGCTGGGGGGCGAATTCTTTTTCAGATAATCTACGGTAAAATCATGAAATTTCTTCATAATAGGCGTAAAAGGACGGTTTTTCTTCCATATCAGTTCATAGATGCGGCGAACTTCCGGGTCGGCGATCCGGACGGGCACCACGGCGTCGTTGTCCAGCCACCGGAGGGCGTATTCTGTGGAAAAAGAGATGCCGTAACCCTGGGCGACCATTTGTTCCCGAAGAGTGTAGTCACATTCCAAAGCGATCCTGGGCGAGAAGCCGGCGTCGCGGCACAGGCGATCGGTGTATTGCTGAAAATTGTCGGAGCGGTTGCGGGCGATGATATATTCATCGCGGAGATCCTGCATCCGAACGGATCCCATCCGGGCCAGCGGGCTGTTTGGATGGACGACCACATAAACTGCGCCCCGGGCAAACTCCACATGATCCAGCAGTGCTTCTTTTTCCGTGTACCCTCCGTCTCCCAGGGTGCCGAGGTAGAAGTCGATCTCCTCGTTCAGCAGCTGATCGATGAAATCGCTGCTTTCGATAGATCGCTGTCCCAGCGTAATGTTGGGATGGGCGCTCAGAAAGTCCCGGGTCAAGTCCTGCCAGACGTAGGGCGTTTGGATGCCGATGAGCACTTGGTTTTCGTAATGACCCTGCATTTTGCGAAGCTCGTTGCCGCCTCGGTCCAGAGCAGAAAAGGCCTCCTCCACATGGCGGAGAAAAAGGCGCCCATAGGCGTTGAGACGTATGCTTCGGCCGGTGCGGTCAAACAGCGGCACGCCCAGCTCTTTTTCCAGTTTTTTGATCGTCAGGCTCAGTGACGGCTGGGAAATATAGAGTTTTTCCGCCGTCCGGGACATGTGCTCTTCTTTGGCCAGCGCTCTGAAATATCGAAGCTGAAGCAGTTCCATCATCAAGATCCTTTCTATAAATTTAAATAAATCGATTTATCCACATTGTACGATTGATGCATTCTAAATTCAAGTATATCCTGAGGGCAAAAGACACAAACTGATATTCTAATGCAAATGACAGAAAGCAACGGCGACATGATCACGATCCCGATCCCGTACGATACAGACACCACACCGCTGACGGTGCCACCCGGCAACTTTAAGGCGCTCATTGCCCCGCGAAACGGCAACGGCAACTTTTCCCGCTCCGAAGAAAATATTCTGAGGGAAGCCCTGGCTTCGCCCATCGGCACGCCCTCTTTGCAGGAACTGGCCAGGGGCAGGCAGCGCGTGACACTGGTCACCAGCGACCACACCCGCAACATGCCAAGCCGCAAGACACTGCCGATCCTGCTTAAGGAGATCCGGACGGGAAACCCGGAAGCGGAGATCACGATCCTGATCGCCACGGGGCTCCATCGCCCCACCACGGTCGAAGAGCAGCGTCAGATGTTCGGGGACGAGATCGTGGACCGGGAGAGGATCCTGGTGAACGACGCCTTTTGCGCCGAAGATTTTGTGAGCATCGGAACGCTGCCTTCGGGGGCATCCTGTTTGATCCACAAGGCTGCCGCAGAAGCCGATCTGCTGGTCACGGAAGGGTTTATCGAGCCTCATTTTTTCGCAGGCTTTTCCGGCGGGCGCAAAAGCATACTGCCCGGGATTTCTGCTGCGGAGACCATCAATGAAAATCACTGCTTCGATGCCATCGCCCATCCCCGCAGCGCCGCCGGCGTTCTGGCCGGCAATCCGATCCACGAAGATATGGTGGCCGCCGCCAGGCTGGCAAAGGTGGCTTTTATTTTTAACGTGACACTGGACCACAGCAAGCGCATTTCCGGCGCCTTTGCCGGAGAACTGGAAGCAGCTCATCAGGCCGGCGTGGCCTTTTTGACCCGGGAGCTTCGTTGCGACGCCGTACAGGGCGACATCGTCGTCACTTCCAACGGCGGATATCCTTTGGACCAGAATTTATACCAGTCGCCCAAGGCTGTGGCGACAGCCGAAAAGTGCGCAGGGGAAGATGGTGTGATCATCATGTTCGCTTCCTGCCGCGACGGCATTGGCGGAGAGCATTTCGAACAGGTGATGCGCTGGGGGACGCCCCGGGAGATGGAGCGGAGAATGGCGGCCATCCCGCCCAGGGAAACTGTTCCGGAAATGTGGTGCGCCCAGGTCTACGCACGGGTCTTGAAAAACCATCCCGTGATCCTGGTGTCGGACTATCCGGATGACGAAAACATTCGGGCGATGAATCTCATTCCCGCGAAGAGTGGGCAGGAGGCGCTGGAAAAGGCCTTTCAAATCAAAGGAAACGACGCTTCGGTCGTTGTGATCCCCGACGGTGTGTGCACACTGATCGTATAGACGGAGGAAATGCAATGGAAGAAGGCTTTGCCCTGCAGGTTCACGCCAAAGACAATGTGGCCACTGTTTTTGCTTCAATCGGAAAAGGCAGCCGGGTCCGTGTCGACGACAGTGCCGGAGCATACCGGCCGGTGACCGTGGAGGATGAAATTCCGTACGGTCACAAGATCGCGCTGACGGATATCGGCGAAGGCGGCTCGATCATTAAATACGGAGAAGTGATCGGCCGGGCGACATCGTTCATCGCCCGGGGCCGCCACGTCCACGTGCATAACATAGTCAGTCTGCGGGGACGGGGCGACCTGGCCGCCGATGCTTGCGGGGAGGGGCCCCATGAAGTTTAACGGATACCTGAGAGCCGACGGAAAAGCCGGCAGCCGGAATCTTGTAGGCGTGATTCCCACGGTGGTCTGCGCCAACGATGTGGCCCAGGCTGTTGTCCGGCAGGTTTCGGGCTGTGTGGGATTTTTTCACCATCAAGGCTGCTGCCAGCTGCCTCCGGATCTGGACCGGGTGACCGATACGCTGGCCAATCTCGGAAAATCTCCTAATCTGGGCGCCGTTCTTCTGGTCAGTCTCGGCTGCGAGGGTACAGACACCGAAAAACTGTACCGCGAGATTCAGGCCTGCGGAAAGCCGGTAGAGATCATCAGGATCCAGGAATTGGGCGGTACCAGCAAGGCCATCGCCGCAGGCATCGACGGCGCTCAAAAACTGACGCTTTCGATTTCAGGGCAGCAGCGGACCCCTTGTGAACTGTCCGGCGTCACCATGGCCATCAAGTGCGGCGGATCGGACGCCACCAGCGGCATGGCCTCCAACTGTGTGATTGGTTATGTGGCAGATAAAATGGTGGATCTTGGCGCTACGGTCGTTTTTGGAGAAACCACTGAATTCATAGGCGCGGAGCACATCCTGGCAAAACGCGCTGCGGATGAGGATGCGGCAAAGGAGATCGGCCGCATCGTGGCCGAAATGGAGCGGCGGGCAGAATCCCTTGGCTGCGATATGAGAAAGGGACAGCCGACACCGGGCAATATTGCCGGAGGTCTTTCCACCATCGAAGAAAAATCCCTGGGCGCTATTATGAAATCCGGCAACCGCGCCATCCAGGGCGTTCTGGCCTATCCGGATTCCGCAGCGGGACGAAAGGGATTGTGGATCAAGGACAGTCCGGGAAGAGAACCCGAGATCCTGACCGGCATGGCCGCCACCGGCGCGCAGTGCATGCTGTTTTCCACAGGCAGGGGCGCCCCGCAGGGCTTTCCCAGCATGCCGGTGATCAAGATCTGCGGAAACCCCCATACCTATCAGCGCATGGAAAATGATATGGACGTGAATGCCGGCCTGGTCATTCTGGGAGAGAAATCCGTCCGGGAGATCGGAGAAGAAGTTTTTGCGCTGATGCTGGACGTCTTGAACGGGCGCCAGACAAAAAATGAAGCACTGGGATATTTCGGGTCCATCGATATCCATACCCTGGGACCCGTCATATAAAGACAGGTTATGTCTGTCCGTCAACCGTCATCCTTTATTGTGAACATATTTCAGGAGGAAAAAATGAGCAAATTCGATTTAAAAGGCGCAGGCTTCGCAACGACAGCCATCCATGCGGGACATTCCAGAGATCCGGAGTACGGCGCGCTGGCGACACCCATTTTCCAGACATCCACGTATTGTTTTGATACCGTGGAAGAGGGCGGCGACGTCTTTGCGGGAAAAACTTCAAAGTACACCTATGCCCGCACCGGCAATCCCACAGTGCGCACCTTCGAAAAGAAGATCGCCATGCTGGAAGGCGCTGAGGACGCGATTGCTACAGGCTCGGGCATGGGCGCTATCAGTTCTGCCCTCATCGGCCTTCTCAAGACCGGCGACCACGTGGTCACCGCCGATACCCTGTACGGCTGCACCGACGTGGTGATGAGAGAGATCCTTCCTTCTTTCGGTATCGAGACCACCATGGTGGACACCTCCGATATCGCCAAGATCGAAGCGGCCATCAAGCCGAACACAAAGATCATCTACTTTGAGGCGGCAGCCAATCCCACCATGAGGATCACGGATGTGGCAGCCATCGCCGAGCTGAAGAAAAAGCATGCGGGGATCAAGATCGTCGTCGACAATACCTTCACACCGCCTCCCATCCTCTGCCCGATCCAGCTTGGCGCAGACGTAGTGGTCCACAGCGTCACCAAATATCTGAACGGCCACGGAGACGTGATCGGCGGCGTCGTGGTGGGAACTACCGAGGACGTATCCAAGATCAAGAGCAGAGCTGTAGGCAAAATGACCGGCGCCCATCAGAGCCCCTTCAACGCCTACTTGATCATCCGCGGCATGAAGACTCTGGATCTGCGGGTCCGCAAGCACTGCGCCAACGCCCAGGCCATCGCGGAATTCCTGGAGAAGCAGCCCTATGTGGCCGCAGTCTATTATCCGGGTCTGCCCTCCAACGGCAAAAACCATCAAGTAGCCATGAAGCAGTTCAAGGACGGCCTTTGCACCGGAATGGTCTCCTTTGAATTCAAAGAAGGCTACAACGGCAAAAGCGCTTTCGAAAACGCCAAAAAGCTGGTGAACAGCCTGACGCTGCCGGGCATCGGCGTGTCCTTGGGCGATCCGGATTCCCTGATCCAGCATCCTGCCAGCATGACCCACGCCAACGTAACGCCGGAAGGCAGAAAAGAAGCGGGGATCTCCGACGGTCTGATCCGTTTCTCCGTGGGTCTGGAGGACGTGGAAGACCTGATCAAGGACTTCGAAAACGCAGCAAAAGCTCTGTAAGGAAATTTGTGCGGCAAAAGGCGGATGGATCCAGTCCATCCGCCTTTCCCTTGCGTGACGCCGGCGACGAAGCACCCGTCCAAATCCTACTTAATATTATAGTCCTGTATTTTTCTCATGACGGTGGACTGGCTGACGCCCAGAAGCGCCGCAGCCTTCCGTGTGTTGCGCGTCTTTTCCATCGCTTTTTGCACCAGCATCCGCTCCACCTCCGAAACGGCCTCCGGAAGGGTCGGAAGTCCTGTGATCTGGATCGAGGACTCCTCCCCATGATCCGGACTTTGGGTCGATTTACCGCAGATATATTCGTAATGGCGGGGATAGATCACATCGTCGACACACATGATGACCAGTCTTTTGACCACATTTTTCAGCTCCCGGATATTGCCGGGCCAGCTGTAATGGACCAGCTCTTCGATCAGTTCCGGAGAGATGGACTTGTTTGTGCCGTAGTTCTGGTTGAAAATGTAGCAAAAGTGTAAAAGCAAGGGCGGTATGTCTTCCCGGCGATGCCGCAGCGCGGGCAGTGTGATCGGTATGACGCTGAGCCTGTAGAACAGGTCGTTTCGGAAGGTGTTCCTGCGGACCATCTCCTGCAGATCCTTGTTCGTGGCGGCAATGATGCGGGCATTGGTCTTGACGGGTACAAGGCCGCCGACCCGGTAGAACTCGCCGTTCTGGATCACCCGGAGGATCTTGGCCTGGGATTCCAGGGGCATGTCGCCGATCTCGTCCAGGAATATGGTGCCGTCGCCGGCTACTTCGAAAAGCCCCTGCTTGCCTTTTGCCGAAGCGCCGGTAAAGGAGCCGGCCTCATAACCGAAGAGCTCGGCTTCCAGCAGAGACGGGGATATAGCGCTGCAGTTGACCGCCACATAGGGATGGAAACGCCTGTTGCTGGAAGAGTGGATGATAGAAGCAAAAATTTCTTTACCGGTGCCCGACTCGCCCAGCAGCAGGACCGGCACGTCGTAATGAGCTACTTTCACGGCATCCTGAAGCACCTGCCGCATGGAAGCGCTCTCCGCAATGATATCGATCTGGCTGCTTTGGGCATAGCGAAGACCTTTGCGGACATCTTTGGGCGACTTTTTGTCCATAAACGGTACCAGCGCACCTAAAGCTTCGTCCTCGACGCGGTTGATGCAGATCAGGACGCAGTAGGGTTCCGCCATCACATTGTAAATAGGCGTCCCGCAGATCACGGCATAACGGCCTCCGGCAAACGTCTGAAAGACTGTGTACTCCTTGTTGGTCTTCAGGATGACCGGTGTGACCAGGGGCATGTACATGCCCTGGTCGTGAAGCGAAAATATCGTCCTTCCGATGGCCGCTTCCCGCTGGACCCCGGTGACTTCTTCGTACTTGGAATTGATGAACATAGACACGCCGTCGGCCCGGGTGATGTAAATACCGGTGTCGTAATCCTCGAAGATATCCTCGAATTCTTCCTTGCTGTGTCGGGCGCGACTCAGAATGTGCATCACGGAAGACAATTCCACTTGATTTTGCAGTACGACGATATAGCCTTCCTTCAGCTGCGACACGAGGCTGTCTTCCTCGGATTTTCCGACGGCTTCCACCGGAATAAGCCGCAGGCTGTAGCTTGTCTGGTTGAGAATGATCGTCGTGGAGGTGTTGGCCGAGCTCAAATGCAAACATTGCAAATGAGAAAAGAAAGCATCGGCGTCGATCTCCCCCAGAAATTTTTTAGAGGCGTTGTCACAAGGAGTCAGTTGATCTTCTGCGTTCATCAGGAACGCATATTGCAAATGTTTTTTCATCATAGCCACAGGATAACAAGGCGTGAACCAAAAATCAATCAAAATATTCAAAAATGGTTCATTGATACAGCCTCCCGGTTGAATTGCTTTAGGGCTGCAAAATTATTCCGGCCGATCGAGAAAATGCATTATAATGGAGTCACCAAGTACCGATTTCGGACACAATTCAATAGGATTTCGGCTCTCTTTTTTGAACCGGATGGCATAGACTTTGCAACACATATTTAAGACAATAAACACACCATGTCAGGAGGTAGAAAATATGGCATTAATGACGGGGAACGAGTATATCGAAAGTCTCAGGCAACTGAATACGAGGGTGTACATGTTCGGAGAAAAGATCGAAAACTGGGTGGACCATCCAATGATCCGGCCTTCCATCAACTGTGTGGCCGCAACCTACGACGCCGCCGCGGAAGCCGGAGAGCAGGGTTTGGCCGTGGCCACGTCCAATCTTACCGGTGAAAAGATCAATCGGTTTACCCACATCCATCAGAGCACGGACGACCTGTGCAAAAAGGTAAAAATGCAGCGGATGCTGGGCCAGAAAACCGCATCCTGCTTTCAGCGCTGCGTGGGGATGGATGCTTTCAACGCAGAGTATTCCACAACCTATGATATCGACGAAAAATACGGAACCGGCTACCATGAGCGGTTCAAAAAATTTCTGCAAATGGTCCAGGAGCAGGATCTGACCGTAGACGGTGCTATGACCGACCCCAAGGGAGACCGGAGCAAGTCGCCTTCAGAGCAATCCAATCCTGATTATTATCTGCATATCACAGAACGTCGGGAAGACGGCATCGTGGTCCGAGGCGCCAAAGCCCACCAGACCGGCTCCGTCAATTCCCACTGGCATATTTTTATGCCCACCATCGCCATGAAAGAAGCTGACAAGGACTATGCGGTTTCTTTTGCCTGTCCTTCGGACGCGGAGGGCCTGTACATGATTTACGGACGTCAGGCCAGCGATACCCGCAAGCTGGAAGAAGGCGCGGACATCGACCTGGGCAACAAGCAGTTCGGCGGGCAGGAAGCCCTGGTGGTCCTGGATGACGTTTTCATTCCCAACGAATATGTATTCATGTGCGGCGAGTGGGACTTTGCCGGTGTCCTGGTGGAACGTTTTGCCGGTTATCATCGACAGAGCTACGGCGGATGCAAAGTAGGCGTGGGCGACGTGATCATCGGCGCAGCCAGTCTGGCCGCTGAGTATAATGGCGTGGAGAAGGCTTCCGCCGTCAAGGATAAGCTGGTGGAGATGACCCACCTGAACGAAACGCTGTACTGCTGCGGCATCGCCTGCTCTGCAGACGGACATCCCACAAAAGCGGGAAATTATGAGATCAATATGCTGGAAGCTAACGTCTGCAAGCTCAACGTCACGCGCTTTCCTTACGAGATCGCCAGGCTGGCCGAAGATGTGGCCGGCGGCTTGATGGTGACCATGCCTTCCGAGCGGGATTTCAAGTCGGATACGCCGGTCGGAAGAAAGGGCGAAACCATCGGAGAGATCTGCGAAAGCTTCTTTGGCGGAAAAGACGGCGTCAAGACCGAGAGCAGGATGCGCATCCTTCGTTTCCTGGAAAATATTTGCCTGGGTTCGGCCGCTGTGGGGTACCGGACGGAATCTCTCCACGGCGCCGGTTCGCCTCAGGCCCAGCGGATCATGATCGCACGCCAGGGCAGCTTTGACGCAAAGAAAAAATTAGCCAAAAAAATAGCAGGGATCACAGAGGAGTAGAAAAATGTCATTTTTATCTGAAAAAAGCAAAGGAACACCCCGTTCCATCATCCGTGAATTTGTAGGCTTATCCTACCAGTATGATAAAGTTCTGAGCTTCGGCTTCGGCCAGCCTGACTTTACGACGCCGCAGCACATCCTGGACGCGGCTCAGGCCTCCATCCAAAGGGGAGAAACGTTTTATGCCCCCAATACCGGCATTCTGCCCCTCCGCGAGGCCATCAGCGATTCTTACAGAAAAAGAGGACTGTCTTACAAGCCTGACGAGATCCTGATCGGCAGCGGCGCCATCAGCGTTTTGCTTCTTGCCGCAACGGCAGTTCTGGACATCGGCGACGAGATGATCATTTCGGATCCCTGCTACGCATGCTATGACAGCCTGGCTATTCAGCTGGGCGCCGTCCCTGTGCGGGTCCGGGTGACGGAAGAAAACGGGTTCATGTTCGATCCGGAAGCTGTCCGGGCTGCCATCACCGACAAAACAAAAGTTTTGCTCCTCAATTCGCCTTCCAATCCCACCGGCGGCGTTGCCACCAGAGAAAATCTGGAGGCGCTGGCGAAGCTGTGCGTGGAAAAGGATATCTATGTGATCACCGATGAAATTTACCGTGAATTGCTGTGGACCGAAGAACCCTATACGAGCATCACCGAATTCCCCGGCATGCGGGAACGGACGATGATCATCGACGGATTTTCCAAGACCTATGCCATGACCGGTCTTCGTCTGGGTTATGCGGCAGGTCCCAAAGACGTGATCGTCAAGATGACCCAGCTGTTGGAAAACGTCCTCTCTTCGGTGTTCACCGCAGTGCAGTGGGCCGGCGTGGCCGCCCTGACCGGCAGTCAGGATTGTGTCAAGGAAATGATGGACCTGTACCGGCATCGGCGGAGGCTTTTGCTGGACGGCATCAACTCCATCGACGGCATCAGCTGCAAAGACCCCAAGGGAGCTTTCTACTTGTTTGCCAATATCCAGTCTACGGGACTGGATTCCAGGACCTTCGCGACAAAGCTCCTGGAGCAGGAAAAAATGCTGGTGATCCCGGGCGTGGGCTTCGGTCCCGGCGGCGAAGGCTTTGTCCGCTTCTGTTATGCAACCAATGATGAAAATATCCATGACGGCGTCGAAAGACTCAACCGGTTCATGAAGACTTTATAGGAGATGAAAATGGCAAAAAAATACGATGTAATGGACGGCAACCAGGCGGCGGCTTATATTTCCTACGCCTTTACAGAGGTGGCGGGCATCTTTCCCATCACACCAAGTTCCCCCATGGCCGAGCTGGTGGACGAATGGTCTGCCAACGGCAAAAAGAATCTTTTCGGACAGCGGGTCCAGGTCGTGGAAATGCAGTCAGAGGGCGGCGCCGCAGGAACGGTGCACGGCGCGCTGGAAGCCGGCGCCCTCACTACGACCTACACTGCATCCCAGGGACTTCTCCTGATGGTTCCGAATATGTACAAAATCGCCGGGGAACTTCTTCCGGGGGTATTTCATGTGAGCGCCCGCTCCCTTTCCATTCACGGCCTTTCCATCTTTGGCGACCACTCCGACGTGATGGCCTGCCGCCAGACCGGATTTTCCTTTCTTGCAGCCTCCAGCCCTCAGGAGGTGATGGACCTGGGCGCTGTGGCCCACTTGTCGGCCATTCGTTCAAGAGTGCCGTTCCTGCACTTTTTCGACGGTTTTCGCACTTCTCATGAGCTGCAGAAGATCGAGGTCCTGGATTACGACGATCTGGATCCGTTGCTGGACCGGGCGCAAGTGGATCGGTTCCGTCGCAACGCTTTGAGTCCGGCGCACCCCTTTATCCGGGGTACTACCGTCAATCCCGACATCTATTTCCAGGGGCGGGAAGCTCAGAATCTTTATTACGAGGCAGTTCCTGCCATCGTGGAACACTATATGAAGCAGATCAGCGCGCTGACCGGAAGGAATTACAAGCTCTTCGAATACTACGGGGCTTCGGATGCCACACAGATGGTCATTGCCATGGGCTCGGTAACGGAGACCATCAAGGAGACCGTGGACTATCTGGCCGCCCAGGGCCGGAAAGTGGGCCTGCTTTGCGTGCATCTTTACCGTCCGTTCTCTGTCGAACACTTTATCCGGGAGATTCCCGCCACCGTGGAACGGGTGGCCGTGCTGGACCGGACCAAGGAACCCGGCTCTGTGGGCGAGCCCCTCTATGTGGATGTGGTGAACGCCTGCCGGAAAGCGGGGCGGGATCTGCTGGTGGTGGGCGGCCGCTACGGCTTGTCCTCCAAGGACACCACGCCGGCGGATATCATCGCGGTCTACGACAATCTGGGCACGCCGGTGCCCAAGGACAACTTCACCATCAGCATCAATGATGATGTGACGCATTTGTCGCTGCCAAGAGGCCCGGAGCCGGACATTACCCCGGAAGGGCGCATCAGCTGCAAGATCTGGGGCCTTGGCGCCGACGGGACCGTAGGCGCCAATAAGAACAGCATCAAGATCATTGGTCAGACTACCGATCTGTATACTCAGGCATATTTTGCTTATGACGCGAAAAAGTCCGGCGGCGTCACCCAGTCCCATCTGCGCTTCGGCAAGGATCCGATCCGCTCGCCCTACTATGTGAGCCGGGCCGATTTCGTGGCCTGTCATGCGCCTTCTTATGTAGACAAATACGATCTGGCCAAGGATCTGAAAGAAGGCGGCATTTTCCTGCTCAACTGTCCCTGGGGCATCGAGGAGCTGGAGAGCAAGCTCTCCGCCGAGTTGAAGCGGGGACTCGCTGATAAGAAGGCTCGCTTCTATATCATCGACGCCCAACGCATCGCTTCGGACCTGGGTCTGGGCGGGAGGACAAACTCCGTTCTTCAGTCCGCATTTTTCAAGCTGGTGGACGTGATCCCCCTTGATGTGGCCCTCAAAGAGATGAAAGAGGCTGTCAAAAAGACCTACGCAAAGAAGGGCAAAAAAGTTGTGGACATGAACGTGGCCGCCATCGATGCGGGCATCGACGGACTGATGGAGGTGCCGGTTCCCGCATCCTGGAAAGACGCGAAGGACGCCCCGGCGGATCTTTCCCATTTGCCGGAGTTCGTCCGGGAGGTCGTGATCCCCATGAACCGGCAGGAAGGAGACGATGTACCCGTTTCCATGTACGAGCGATTCAATATCCCCGACGGTACGTTCCCTTCGGGCATGACAAAATACGAAAAGCGTGGCGTGGCCGTTTCGGTCCCACGCTGGGAGATCGGCAATTGTATCCAGTGCAACCAATGCGCCCTGGTCTGTCCCCATGCGGCGATCCGGCCCATTCTCATCGACGCGGAAGAGGCGAAAACAGCGCCATCGGGCTTTGAAACGAAGAAGGCCACGGGCAAAGGACTGGAAAATTATCAGTTCCGTATCCAGGTCTCGCCCTACGACTGCACCGGCTGCGGCAGCTGTGCGGAAGTCTGTCCGGTCAAAAATAAAGCCCTGACGATGCAGCCCTTGGAGCAAGAGCTGCCCCAGCACGAAAACTGGACCTTCGCGACAGAACAAGTGCGGATCAAAGCCGATGCCGTCAAAGATACCAGCATCAAGCACAGCCAGTTCGCGCAGCCTCTCTTCGAATTTTCCGGCGCCTGCGCCGGCTGCGGTGAGACGCCCTATATCAAGCTGGCCACCCAGCTTTTCGGCGACAGGATGTACATCGCCAACGCTTCGGGCTGTTCGTCGGCCTACGGCGGATCGCCGCCTTCCATCCCCTATGCCATCAACCGGGAAGGAGAAGGGCCGGCCTGGGCCATGTCCCTTTTCGAGGACAACGCAGAATACGCTTACGGCATGCTGCTGGGTTCTGAAAAAGTGCGCAGCACCATCGCTGACAAAGCGGAAAGCCTGCTGGGAACACCGGCTGAGGGGGCTGTTAAGGATTACCTGGAACATCGGGACGACTCGACCCGCACCAGAGAGGTCTCTTCGACGCTGATCACGGCGCTGGAAGCCTCGCAGCCGGTTCAGGAAGGGCAGAAAGAAGCCAGAGATTTCATTTTGACCAACCGGGACTTTCTTCGGAAAAAATCTTACTGGGCTTTTGGCGGCGACGGCTGGGCCTACGATATCGGTTATGGCGGGCTGGACCATGTGCTGGCTTCGGGCCGCAACATCAATGTCCTGGTGCTGGACACGGAGGTCTATTCCAATACAGGAGGACAATCCTCTAAAGCGACATCCGCCGGCGCGGTGGCCAAGTTTGCCGCCGACGGCAAGAAGACCAAGAAAAAAGACCTGGGCATGATGGCCATGAGCTACGGCTATGTGTATGTGGCGCAGGTGGCCATGGGCTATGACCAGAGCCAGGTGCTTGCCGCCATGCGGGAGGCCGAAGCCTACGACGGACCCTCCCTGATCATCGCCTATTGCCCCTGCATCGAGCACGGACCGAAATGCGGCATGGGCAAAAGCCAGCAGGAGATGAAGGACGCCGTGGAATCGGGCTACTGGCATTTATACCGGTTTAACCCTGATTTGAAAAAGGAAGGGAAGAATCCGTTTATCATGGATTCCAAACCACCCCAAAAGGACCTAGTCGAATTCCTCCGCGGCGAAAACCGTTATGCCTCCCTGGAGCGCACGTTCCCGGAGCAGGCTCAAGTCCTGTTCGAAAAAGCAAGGACTGATGCCGCGGAACGCCTGGCCAACTATCAGAGACTGGAAAGAGGCTGATCATGGAGAACTTCAGGATATCGTTTGAAATCATCATGCCCCTGTTTCTTTACATGCTGACAGGATATATCGCAAAAAAAAGAGGGCTGCTGACTAAAAATCTCAACGACGGGATCAATCAGTTGATGTTTGCCATGTTCCTGCCGGTCCTGATGTTCAACACGCTATATAAGGACGATCTTTCCGGTTTCGGAAGGGCGGCCTTCATCCCCTATGCCATGGGCTGCACGGTGCTGAGCTTTCTGCTGCTGTTCACTTTGTTTACATGGCTTGAGAAAAATCCGGCCAAGCGGGGCGCCCTGATCCAGGGCGCTTTCCGCGGCAATTCTATTCTTTACGGCCTCCCCATCGCCATATCCATTTTCGGCGAAGGGAACACGGCGGAGATCGCCGTGGTGCTGGCTGCCATCATACCGATCTACAACGTGCTGTCCGTGCTGGTGCTGGAGATCTGCGGCCAGGCGGCCGCTTCCGGAGATCCCAGGGTGAAGCTTTCTCTGGGATCTGTCAATTGGAAAAGCATCGGCCTGGGCATCTGCAAAAATCCCCTGATCCACGCCGTGGTTTTGGGGATCCTGGCCAATGTTTGCGGCATCGCCTTTCCTGTTTACGTGGAAAAAACCATGAGTGGCATCGCCGGCGTGGTGACACCCATGGCCTTTGTGATGCTGGGCGCTGCCTTCAACCTGTCTTCTGCTATGGAAGACCGGCGTTCCATATTGCTGGCCTCTTTGATGAAGCTCATCGTCAATCCCGTCATTTTTCTGTTGCTCCCCATTCTTTGGGGCTGGGAAGGGCCTGTATTGGGCGCCATCCTGGTTTCCTTTGGAACGCCCACAGCGGTTTCATCGTTTCCCATGGCCAAGGCGATGGGCTGTGATGCCGATCTTGCCGGCGAGATCGTGGTCGTCACCTCGGCCGCATCGATCGTCACGATGTTTTTATGGATTTTTGCATTGAAACAGCTTATGCTGATATAATAACGCAAAAGGAGAAGCATCATGGACTATCGAAAAGAATCGCTCCGTCTTCACGGAGAATGGAAAGGCAAGATCGAAGTGATACCCACCGTGGAGGTCCGCAGCAAAGAAGACCTGGCGCTGGCCTACACGCCGGGCGTTGCGGAGCCTTGCCTGGAAATCCAAAAGGACATCGACAAAAGCTACATTTATACCCGGCGGCATAATCTGTGCCTGGTGGTGACCGACGGCTCGGCTGTACTGGGTCTGGGAGACATCGGTCCGGAAGCGGGCATGCCGGTCATGGAGGGGAAATGTGTCCTCTTTAAGGCCTTTGGCGGCGTGGATGCCTTTCCGCTTTGCATCCGCAGCCACGATCCGGATCAGATCGTCGAAACCATCGCCCTCATCGCCGGAAGCTTTGGCGGCATCAATCTGGAGGATATCTCTGCGCCCCGATGCTTTGAGATCGAGGAAAAACTCCAGGAAAAAGTAGACATACCCGTTTTTCATGACGACCAGCAC
>CALLHZ010000033.1 GCA_938009115.1 uncultured Clostridia bacterium | reverse complement strand
ACTTGCTGAAGGCTGCCTTTGCAATACTGCCTGTATCCTTCTTCCGTCGGAAATTTTAGATCGCAAAGGACATGATCTGTGTGCATCAAGACTTCCTCTGCGCCGGCCGGGTCCCCGCTGCCCGAAGTATCCAGGGCGGTGTGGACCCCTTCCTCCTTCAGCCTCCGGAAGAGTTCTGAAATGAACCCCGGCTGCAGCAGCGGCTCCCCGCCCGAAACCGTAATCCCTCCCCCATCTCTGAAATACGGCCTATACCGCATGGTCTTTTGCAGGACCTCCTCAACGCTGTACTCGTCCCCACCGCAAAGATCCCAGGTCTCCGGATTGTGGCAATAGGCACAGCGCAGCGGGCAGCCCTGCAGGAATGTCACAAATCGGATCCCCGGGCCGTCCACCGCTCCCATGCTTTGAAATGAGTTGATCCTTGCCTTCATCATATCGCCTCGTGGAATGTCCTTGCGATGACCTCCTGCTGCTGTTTCCGTGAGAGTTTGTGGAAGTTGACCGCATAGCCGGAGACCCGGATGGTAAGGTTCGGATGGCGTTCCGGGAATTCGTATGCTTCCATCAGCGTCTCACGATTCAGTACGTTGACGTTCAGGTGCTGCGCCTTTTGCCCGAAATATCCGCTCATTATGGACACAAGGTTGCCGTATCTCTCCTCTTCATGACTTCCCAGGGCCTGGGGCACGATGGAGAAGGTGTTAGAAACTCCGTCCTTGCAGTATTCATAGGACAGTTTGGCTACGGAGTTCAGAGAGGCCAGCGCTCCGTTTTTCTCCCTGTTGTGCATCGGATTGGCTCCCGGCGCAAAGGGCTCCCCCGCTTTCCTGCCATCGGGCGTCGCGCCGGTCTTTTTCCCGTAAACCACGTTGGAGGTGATGGTGAGGATGGACAACGTGTGCTCCGCGTTTCGATAGGTCGGGTTCTTCTTCAATTCCTCCAGGAACAGCCTTACCTGTTCCTGTGCGATACGATCCACTCTGTCATCGTCATTGCCGAAGGCCGGAAAATCACCGACGGTTTCGAAATCAGCGATCAGCCCTTTTTCGTTGCGGACGACTTTTACTATTCCGTATCTGATGGCGGCAAGGGAATCCGTCAGTACGGAGAGTCCCGCGATGCCGAAGGCCATAAAACGGTGGACATCCGTATCGTGCAGCGCCATCTGGGTCTTTTCATAGGCATATTTATCATGCATGTAATGGATGATGTTCATGGCGCCGACATAGGTTTTCGCCAGCCATTCCCTATAGAAATCCATCATTTCCAGCACCTTGTCGTAATCAAGGCAATCCCCATTATAAGGTTCTCTCGCCGGTGCGGTCTGGGCTCCGCTCAGCTCATCCCGCCCGCCGTTCAAGGCCATCAAGAGCAGCTTGGGCAGGTATGCTCTCGCGCCGAAGAATTGCAGGTCTTTGCCGACACGCATGGCCGAAACGCAACAGGCGATCGCATAGTCGTCGCCAAAAACCGGCCTCATGACATCGTCGTTTTCATATTGGATCGCATTGGTATCGCATGACAGCTTCGCCGCATAGCGCTGGAAGGCTCTCGGAAGTTTCTCGGACCAAAGGATGGTAAGATTCGGTTCGGCGGAGGGTCCCAGGTTGTATAAGGTGTGAAGGATGCGATACGAACTTTTTGTAACGAGTGTTCTGCCGTCCTCGCCCGTTCCGCCCACCGCTTCTGTGATCCACATGGGATCTCCGGCAAAGAGCTCGTTGTAATCCGGAGTCCGAAGATGCCTGGCCATGCGCAGCTTCATCACAAAATCGTCCAGGATCTCCTGGGCCTGCTCCTCAGTCAAAACACCGTTTTTCAAATCCCGCTCAATGTAGATGTCCAGAAAGGTGCTGACACGGCCAAGGCTCATGGCGGCACCGTTCTGCTCCTTGATGGAACCAAGATAGCCGAAATAGAGCCACTGCACCGCTTGCTTCGCATCGGTTGCAGGAAGGGATATGTCAAACCCGTACATGGCGGCCATTTCCTTCAGCTTGCCAAGGAAGTGGATCTGCTGATACAGTTCCTCCAATTGGCGGATATTATCCACATCCATCATCTTTTTTCCATAATCCGCTTTGTCCTTTTCCTTTTCCCCGATGAGCAGATCTATCCCATAAAGGGCGATTCTGCGGTAATCCCCGATGATCCTGCCTCTGCCGTATGCATCGAGCAGTCCGGTTATAATGCCGCATTTCCGCGCCCCTTTGATCTCATCCGTATAGACACGGAAAACGCCGTCGTTATGGGTCGTTCGATACTGGAATTCGTTTTCCACCTTTTGAGACAGTTTAAAGCCGTAGGCTTCGCAGGCATGTTTTGTCATGTTGACGCCGCCGAATGGGTTGACGCCTCTTTTCAGCGGACGGTCTGTCTGAAGCCCCACGATGATTTCCCGGTCCTTGTCCAGATAGCCGGGGCCATAGTTCGTCAGAGAACTGACCGTCTGTGTGTCAATATCCAGAACACCGCCGAATTCCTGCTCCAGATCAAACAGATGATCCAGTTTCTTCATGAGGGATTTCGTCCGCTCTGTGGGGCCCGCCAGGAAATCTTCATTTCCTTCATAGGGTGTGTAGTTTGTCTGGATGAAATTTCTGACGTCGATTTTATTCATCCAATCGCCCTGCCGGAATCCTTTCCAAGCCGAATAGTTCATTTTGATTATCTCCTTTCAAAGAAATAAAAAAATATTCAATGAAACCGCAGCTCTTTTTTAAATAATTTAAAATAAAAAAGAGCAACATTCGGCATCACCAAATATTGCCCAGACGGTCGGCTCAGCTAAGACCTTCATTCCCCTGTGG
>CALLHZ010000032.1 GCA_938009115.1 uncultured Clostridia bacterium | reverse complement strand
TTTCAGATTACAAAGAATTCTCCCTGCTGGGCTGGAACGACCGCTTCGAAGGCACGCTGGTCCTGTTGTGTTATATGCTTCTTCTGTTCTATATCATCAATTCAATCCGCACTGAACGCCATGTAAAGCTGTTTCTGATCCCGTTGGCGGCGTCCGGCGCCATCCTGAGCCTGCTGGGGCTGAGCCAAGCTCTGGACAAGGATTTTTTCCGAACAGCGATCGGCCAGAAGCTTCTAGTGCCCAATATTGCCGGCGCTTCGGGCACGCCTCTTTGGGAGAGCATTGACGCCGCAGCCCTTCAAGGCGAGCCCTTCCTGAAATTTACGTTCCAAAACCGCGAGATCTATCAAACGGTTTACAACATCAACTATGTCTCTTTTTATCTGACTCTGCTCATTCCCCTGTTCGGAATGCTCTTCATCCGGGCTTGGATACGCAAAGAAAAAGGCTCCGGTCTGAAAGCTGCAGGTCTTGCCCTTCTCTTTGCGCTCCTCGTTTACAACATGATCGGCTCGGCCTCCTCCGGAGGACTGATGGGCTTAGGGGTCATCGGGCTGGCCGGACTGGCCCTTCTGAACAAGAAATTACTGGCTTGGGCAAAGCCATTGCTGATCCTGTTTTTGATCACCGGTCTGGTGGCCGCCGTTACCGCCGATCGCTGGATCCCGGAGCTGCGAGGTGCCTTTCACAGCACGACGGGAGGCACCGCTCTGAAAGAACCTGCCGCACCCGAAGAGCTGACAGAAGCAGCAGCCGGCTCCGTGAAGCCTGTGATCGACTATTTCGCTACCCATCCGGACCGCATCGATCTGAGCCTGAACGGCAGGCCCTTGTCTTTGGTCGCCGAACGAAGCGGCAACGGCCAGCTCACGGGGGTATCGGTCCTGGACGAAGAAGGCAAGCCCGTAGCGCTGGAATCCCTGCCGGCGGATCCGGAGGGCGGCCCTGCCCGCTACGCCCTGTCTGATCTCCGATACCGCCCCTATATGACGGTTTCGATGGGATCCGTCATGGACACCTCCGCCATCGGATTCTCTGCTATCAGTCTTCATACGCCGGCCATCACCTGGGATTTTGCCGTGTCGGCCGAAGACATCCTCTACCGGAACCGGATGGGCAAGCTGGTAGATCTGGATCCTGTAGAGCACATCGGCTTCGACAATAATCCGGGCTTCGGCTCCTGGCGGGGATACATCTGGTCCAGAAGCTTTCCGCTGCTGAAAAACACACTGTTTCTTGGTACCGGCGCCGACACCTACTGCGCCGTCTTTCCCCAGGAGGATTACGCCGGAAAATATTCTACCGGCGCCACGCATGATATCGTGGTGGACAAGCCGCACAATATGTACATAGGCGTCGCCATCGGCACCGGCGGCCTGTCGCTGCTCGCCCTGCTGGCGATCTTCGGGATCTACCTGTTCAGCAGCGCGCGCATTTACCGCAGAGCTTCCTATGGAGACGACTTTCTGACCTTTGCCGGCAGCGGCGTCTTCTTCGGCATCATCGGATTTCTTGCCGCAGCCCTGGTCAATGACAGCTCGGTCTCCGTGATGCCCATGTTCTACGGCCTGCTGGGCCTTGGCATCGCCATCAACGACAAACTGGCTGCCCGAAGCTGATACCGCACAAGAAAACCACCGGCGCGAGCCGGTGGTTTTTTTTATTTCCTATGAGGATATGCACGCCCTATATTTCCCCGGGATCGCCGGGGTCAGCGGGAATGGGCGTGCGGTCAAAGCGGATCGTGTAGGTGCGGGAGGCCAGGCCGTCGGCGGATTCGATCACAAAGCTCTTTTGCGTAATGACCGAATCCAGGTTCAGGGTGATCGAATCTCCGGCCGTCACGGCAACGCCGTCGATCTCGATGACGGCCGCCGGATCCTCCGGTGTGATGACCAAAGTCACCGGCACCGGATCCGCGCCGATGGCAAAGGGTGCGGAGGTGTCAGGATCATAGTCTGTGCCATTGATGGTGATACTGCTCAAGGCAGCGCTGCCGGCAACCCGGACAGTTACAGTATAAGTGACACTGCGTTTCCCCAACTCTTGAACGATAACAGTGATCGTCGCTGTACCGCCGGTCAGATCCACTTGCTTTCCGGCGATACCCGCATCGCCGTTGATTGTAAGATCTCCGATAAAGGACAAGGCATTGGCCTCAGCCGTCACTTCCACGTAAGACGTCCCGTCCGGAACGACGATCGTGCCGTAGTCGAGCTTGTTTGACCGGAATCCGGGGAGAATGTCGGAAGAGCCGGTGTCGGGAACGATGGTCAGGGTTTTCAGTTTTAACGGCTCCGTGGTGACTGTCGTGTTTGCGACCTGGGACGCGTTGCCGCTTCCGTCGTAAAGGACGGCGTACACCTTATAAGCGGTATCCCGTGTGATGTTGCCTCCCGTAAGCTGCAGCGTGGCGGCGCCGGAGGCCGATACCGCCCTATTGACCGCGGCGATCGCAGCGGCATCCGCCGCATCCTTGCCGTCCCGGATTCGGGCAGCCGAGGGCGCAGCGGCATCAGCGGGAAGCAGAACTGCATAGATCCTGCCGCCCACATTGGGTGTCGCCTTGAAATCCACGGATGTCTCGTAGGGCACAGCGCTCACGCTGCTCATGGTTGGCAGCCCAGCCGTCGTCCAGGTCGCGCTGGAGGCGGCCACTGCATCCCCTGCTTCTGTTTTCAGCGTGTTGCTCAGAATGCCGATCGTATATTTTGTATTGACGCTGAGCGAATAATCGTCGTCCAGGGTCACTGTGATCCGGGTCTTCGAGCTGTTGATCGACACGGTATAATCCGATGTGCTCACACTGGTATTCCCCCGGCGGAAGAGCACCACACTGCTGCGCAGGTAGCTGTCGCTGGTGGAGATGGCTGCACCGTTATACTTCGTCAGTTCTTCCGAAAACTGGATCGTAAAGCTCCTTCTGTCCGCCGGCACCGCCGCATCCCCGTTGACCGGCGAATAAGTGGCCGTCAGGGTTTCCGTATCATCACCGGTGGTGAAGTACGACGAAGCAGCTTCGTTTTCCTCTTCATCGGCATCGATCATGGTCCCTGCTTTCACAACGATATAATATTTTGTGTTCTCCAGCAGAGGACTCGTCGGCGTCAGAGTCATCACCGTCTTCGCCGAATTGATGGAGCCGGTGTACGCCACCGAGCTGCCTGTGGCCGAGCCTTTCCGGATCGTCACGATACCGGGGATCTCCGAATTGGTGATGGTACTGCCGTCATCCTCCCGCATAGCAGAGCTGAAGGTGAGCGTGATCTTCGTATCCAGGTAGACCTTGGTCTTACCGTTGACCGGCGCAAAAGTGATCGTCAGCTCCGGATCCTGCTGTTCAGGCGTATCGCCGCCGGAGCGGATCGACCATTTTTTCGGCTTCGTCTCGTAAGTGACGCCCTTTGCGTGGACCTGCATATCGGAAACGGTTCCGTTGCCTTTGAAATAGGATTCCGCATGAACGTTGGCCTGACTCACGACGGCTTTGCTGTCTATGGTGATACTCGAACGGCGGCCGCCGCTGTTTACGTCCAGCGTCTCGATGGTGCCTGACAGCAACTGCATTTCTGCGGAAGAGCCGTCAACAGCCACTCGGGGAAAGCTTCCCTTGAATGTACCTTTGGAGGACGACCGCAGACTTACCTGCAGGAAACCGGGGCCGAATTCCGTCCCCGAAAGCCCGGAAGTCTCCAGAGCAAATTCCTCTTCGCACACGGTGCTGAGAATAGCTGTTTCGCCCTTGGCCAAAAGGCGCACCCGGCCTGCGGAACGGTCCACAAGGGCATTGGCCACTCTTGAATTGTTCACGGTGACGCTGTTCTCCCCGCCACCTTGAACAATGAGTTTTCCGAGGATGACACAGTTTTCAATCGTCACATCGCCATCGTCCAAATCTTTGTGGATCGTTACATTGTTGGCGTAAATGCGGCTCGTCAGCTTTGTTCCGTCGGTCTTGACCATAGGATCAGAAGTGACGATGTTCTCTTCGTCGACGATCTCGGTAATAATTTTTGCCGCCTGGGCTCTTGTGAGAGAATCCAGCGGATGGATCTTTCCGTCGCTGTAGCCGGAGATATAACCCTTGCCCGCCATTTTCGTCATGGCCGTTTCCGCCCAGGACGCCACAGACCGGTAATCCGAAAACCGGCTGAGGCTCGTGGTATATCCGTAAGCAGGCAGCAGCCGGGACAGCATCACCGCCGCCTCCTGCCGGGTAATAAATGCCTCGGGGCGAAACGTCCCGTCGCTGAAGCCGTCTACAAAGCCTGCCGTAACAGCTTTGGCCACATCGTAGTAAAACCAGGCGCTGCCGGACACGTCGCCGAAGCTGATGCTCCCGGTGGTCGTATTGCCCAGCGCCCGGTTCAGCATGCTGATGAATTCCGCCCGGGACACCTTGGCGTCCGGCTTAAAGCGGCCGTCGCTGTAGCCCTTGATGATCTCCAAAGAGACGGCTTCCTCGATGGACTTCTCAGCCCAATGCCCTTTCGTGTCTTTGAAAGTCGAAGCCCCGTAGCTCTCCTCCGGCGGCACGATGCAAAACACCAGCGCCATTGCCAGCGCTGGCCCGATCAGCCGTCCGATCCATTTCTTCCCCAATGCATTTTCCCCCTTTGTTTCTGCTATACTTTTTCAATTAGACGTATTTTTCTTCTCTAATGTTTCAATCATACACTGCTCTTCACAAAAAATCCAGAAAAGGGGCGCAGTTTTCACTGCGCCTCTTTGATTATTGCTTTGCCCGGACAAACTCGATGGCTTCCTTGCCGGTGATGTGATCCACGTCGATGGCCACGATCAGGGATGCTTCGCAGTCCATCGCCTTTTGCCTTTTTTCCTCCGGCGGCCGGTCGCCGGAATATTTTTCGATCATCGCCATAAAGGCTTCGAACCGTTCATCGCCCTCGACGATCCTGGCCCTGCCGAAGGCGATCACGCTGCGGAAGTAACTGGTATATTCTGCGCTGACGTTCTGGTCCTCATCGACCACCGTGAAACACACTTTCGGATCCCGGGCAATAGCGTCTATTTTATGCCCGGTCTTTGCGCAGTGAAAATATATTTTCTCATCATGATAAACGTAACTCACAGGTACACCATAAGGATATCCTTCATCCCCTGCGCAGGACAAGATCCCGTTCATGCAGCGATCCATCGCCGCTTTTGTATCCGCCGCAGACATCAACTGCTTCCCTCTTCTCATTTCTCGAAACATCGTCAATCCATCTCCTTTACAGTCGTGCTGATCGTGATATCCAGTGCTTTTGCGTACTCGAAGAAACGGTCCACCTGTTCATAAGTCATCATATCGGAAGAAATCAAACCTTTGCCTTCATACATATTGTTTAAAAACATCTTCGTGAACAGATAGCCACCCTGTCCCGTAAGGTACATTTCCGCCGACAAGCCCGCCCGGGCAAAGGATTCCGCCAGACCGGGGGCGCTGACATGAGTCTCGACGAGGACATTTTTGCCGTCCTTCGTGCCGTAGGCTTCCACCACCATGCAGCCCGAGTCCGAAACCAAACCCTCATCGATCAAAGCTTTGATCTCTTCGGGGTATCTGGGAGCCGGAGGCAAATGAGCCAGCACCACGTCGAAGGGCGCGATATCCGCATCGCCGATCCGCTCCTTCTGGTGGGTCAGCAGTCCGGCTCGGTATAAGGGCAAGGAGAAATCGACGCCGGCGCCGGCATATTTGAAATAGACATTTTTCACATCCTTAAAATATTTCTTCCGGTTGATGTAGTAATGGAGCGGTTCGTCGTGGCAATGTTCCACGAAGGTGACCTCCCGATCCATATAATCATATTTTCGCACCACGGGAAGACCGAAAGCCGGTGTCCGGACTAAATTCCCGTCGATCACGGCATAGGCATCCTCAGCCATGTCGTGAAGGGCGCTCACCGGCGACCACCAGAAGGGAAGAAACCGCTTCGTTTCCACGCCTTCCCATACGAAATTGTAAATCGTATCGCAGGTATCCAGATAGCGCATGGCGTCCCGGGTCGCCGCGCAGATGATCCCCGGCGCGGAACCGGTGCCGATGAGCGCCGTCTTTCCGATGGCTTCGAATCTGGGACCGTAAACCTCGTACTGGATCCGGATGCTTTCGACCCAATCCTCGTGCAGGGCCGTGGTGGCCGCATAGTCCTGATAATTGGCCTGGACTTCCAGCGCCGCATCCAGGACGTTCTTCGTCCAGTCTAAGGGAAGGGCGTTCAGGATCAGATCCACGCCGTGAGCCGCCCGAACGATGGCATCCTTGTCCGCCGCGTCCACCACGAGCCCCCGGGCCTTTGTCAGCTTGGCCACCAGCCTGTCAACCGCCGTTTGCCTGCGCCCCGCGCAGATGATTTCGGACACCATGGGGTCCTCATCCAGTCTTTGTGCCACCGCCGTCCCCTGGGCGCCGACGCCCAGCAATAATACCTTCTTCTGTGTCATTCTTTTTCCTTACACCTCCCATTGCTCTTCGATCAGCTGCGCGGTGACCCTTGGAGTCACTTCCAGCAGGCTCTTTTTATGGACGCGCTCGGTCCACTGGTGGAAACCTCTCCCCATGGGTCCGTAGATGATACAGGGCAGGTTCAGATCGGCGATGCCGGCAAAGTCGATGCTGTACAGCTCGCCCCAGACCGGTGTGTTTTCCGAATAGGCGTCGGGATCAAAGGGATGATCCATGGCGCAATAGCTCAGATCGGAGATCCCCATGGCATAGTTTTCCATGACCAGTTCCTGGCCGAACTGAGACCGGGACAGCTCCGCCGCTCTTTCGAAAAGCCGGCTGCCGGCGTTTTCCCGGCTTGGGATCAGGTCGCTGTTGACCGCGGGATAGTAGGGCGGGGCAAAGCCCAGGAGGACAAGGGGCTGCTTGAGATCGGCGAAGTTCAGGATTTTTTCCATGAGTTCCACCGTACCATTCTGATAGTTGACTTTTCCGGCGGCGATCTTTTTCGCAGTCTCTCCGTAAGCTGCCCGATAGAAGGAATCGAAGGCCTCGCCCTTTTCTTCTTTGAGCTTTTTCTTCAGTTCTCCAAATGTAAAGACCAACGGCTCGTAATAGATCTTTTCTTTCTGAGCAAATTTGTTCAAGGGCTTGAATCCCTGATAAAGGGCATCCAGCGCATCCACCGCCTCCTTGAAAGCTTCCAGAGCGATCGCCCGCAGCTTTTCCATGATCTGATCCGGCGTCGTCGTAAAGCTCAGTACCGTCATATAGCCGGCCGCCCGATAGGGAATGGACACATCGTAGGTTTCTTTTTTGTCTCGCAGACTGGCCCAGCTGGGCGGCATGGTCGCCTCCCCCCGGAAGCTGTCGGTAAAGGTCAGGCTTTCCTCGGTTTTCAACTCGATGCGGGACAGGATCCCAAAGGGGGAAATACCGTTGAAGCGGCTGCCCACGTGGGCCGTCACGCCCTGGACCACCACAACAGGCATGGTTTTCCCCACGGAACCGATGTCCAGGACTTGTTTGCCGTCTTCCGTCACGTTGCAGGGCTCCGGATCGATCAGAAGACGCAGGTCGAGACCATGCTTTGCTTTCCAGTCGCTCAGCAGCGTCACGCCGGCCCGCATGCCGGCCGAATAGGATTCTTCGTCGGGCACGCCCATAAAAAACAGACTTCCCTGCAGCTCGCCGGCCAGAGCTTTTTCTGCGTACCCCTCCATGAGCACCATGTTGACCGCCAAGCCGCCCTTCATGTCCGCCACGCCCCGGCCCCAGATCCATTCCCCGGAATCCATGTCCGCCCGGGCGTCTTCCGGCAGCGCCTTGGCCGCCAGCGCCTTCTCCAGGGCCTCGCCCACAGAAAAAGCAAGAGGCTCGGCTTCGCCGTAGTCCTCCGTGCCGACCACATCGAAATGCCCCATGATCACCACAGTCTTCGGGCTGTTGCCCCAAATAAACGCGTAGGGCACGGTCCGGCCCAGGGCGTCGCCCGGAATGGAATACAACCCCGCGTGATCCGGATGCGCTTTAAAATAAGGCATTTTCATGAAATAGTCATAAATAAACTGCGCGGCTTCTGTTTCGCCGTTCACGCAGCTGACGCTGCCGATGGCCGTCAGGTCCTGCAAAAGCTTATAGATACGATCCTTCATAGTATCCTCCCCAATAATCATCTGCGGCGCCGAACCGCTTTGCGCTATCGGCGTGTTGCGGCGGCAGCGCCTTCCGCATGGCCATGTTGCCTTCATCATCATACCACAAGCTAAAATGAAATGTACAGCGAACCGCCGAAAGGCGGATTGACTTCCCGGGCTGATTATCGTATCATGTATTGGTAAATATTTACATTATATACCTGACCGGCTTCTACTATCTCCTATCCGGCAGTGTCCGGCGCCGTCACGAGAGGACGTTCCCAATGGATTCAAACGTATTATGCCATCAAGTCGCCGGAGATCTCGCGCTCAACCGCCGGCTGCTCAAAGAAATCGAAGGCCAGATGTCGTCGTTCCCGGCCGGCAGCCTTTGCCGCAAGACGATCAAAGGAAAGCACTATTACTACCAATACCTTTATCAGCCCACCGAACGGGAAGAAGGAAGGCGAGCCGAGAAGCAGCAATACCTTTCCGCCAGGGAAACGCCGCTTCGCTCCGCCCTCACACAAAAGGCCTATTGCCGCGCGGCGGCGAATTTGATAGACATCAACATCCAAGCTGCGGAAAAATTTCTTGCCACTTATAGACCCTATGATCCTTCCGATATTTGGGCAAGCCTGCCGCCCGTTTATCGCGATGGCCCGAAAATGCCGCTGACAGCGACCAAAGGGAAAGAAAAGGACCTCATCGTTCGCAATTGGCTGTCGGAAGAACTCAAAGCGCATCCTCCCTATCCAGACCATTTGGTCTACCGTTCGCCTCGCGGATTGCCCGTGCGATCCAAAGCCGAGTCCCTGATCGCCGCCATGCTGGAAAACCGCCGTATCCCGTTTCGGTACGAAGCCCCGCTTTCCATCGAAGAAAAGCTTTTCTTTCCGGATTTTACCGTCATGCGCCGCTCAGATCACTGTGTTTTTTACTGGGAACATTTGGGTTTGATGGATGACGCGGCCTACCGTCAGCATGCATATGAAAAGCTTCATTGTTACGCGGAAGCAGGAATCCTGCCGTTTCAGAATTTAATCACTACTTATGAGTCGCCGCTTCAACCCTTTGACGCTGCACGCATCGATCGAATCATCCGCTCCTTTCTTGTTTGATATCGATGTGCCTCCACTTTGCTGTCGCAAAAGCTTTTCAGCAACGATAAAAGTTGCCGGCGAGCAACAGTTATACAAGAAATTGCATATAGGGGCTCTTCCTGTATAAGAGTCACGCTGAAAGATGCGAAGAAAAGTTATATAAGGGAAAATGTGAGCTCGCTTCACTCTTTTGGGCTGCCAAATCAGCTTTTCATGCCATGGTAAAATGTGAAATTATACAGGAAATCGGCTTTTGGGATAGTTCCTGTATAATTTCTGGACACTTACGACCAAATGCGCGTCCGTTTCGACGAGTGCAGGAGCATTTGAGGCTCTTTCTTACCTGTAGAACGCTCAAATTGAAAAAGTTATACAGGTTGCCTCTTTCTCCGTCCTTTTCTGTATAATTTTCTGCTGTATATCAGATTTTCAACACCAATGAAATTCGCCGGAGGGGAAAAGTTATACAGGAACCGCAGTTTTCGGGGTGAACCTGTATAACTATCCACCTATTGCTTGCGTTCTCAGGCCGCGGATGTCGGGCTCAGGGTCGACACCATTGCGAGCGGCACGAGCCGGCCCAGAATGAAGAGCATAGGCCGCAAGTGGGGTATGGGCGGTGCGGCGAAAGCGAAAGCAGCGCGTGGCATGGGTGGTGCGGTGAAAGCGGAAAGCAGCGCATGGCACGGACGGGAAGCAACGAGTAGTGCGGCGGGCGTGCCGGGAAGCACTGTCTTCAAGAAACAGCTATCTTAATTTTTAGATACATGTTATTATAATTATTTGTGGCAAGATAATACTGCTCGCCCGCCGGGCGCCACATATCCGAACGCATGCGCAGAGGCCGCCGGGCGGCCTGCGAGATCATGGAGATTAAAATCATAGAGATATGGGAAAGCCGCTGCGCGGCTTTTCAGAATCATATAGTAAAAAGAGGAGAAAACATTGTTATTCAACGAACTCAACATCATTGAACCTATTCTGAAGGCCCTGAAGGTTCAGGGCTATAAGGAAGCTACACCGATACAGACCCAGGCGATCCCCGCGCTGCTGGCGGGCGCCGATCTGTTAGGCTGCGCCCAGACGGGGACCGGAAAAACCGCCGCTTTTTCCATTCCTATCCTGCAGAAGCTGTCAGAGAGCCGCGCACCCCAGAAGGGGCCCCGGGCCATCCGGGCGCTGATCGTGGCACCGACCCGAGAACTTGCGCTGCAGATCGGCGAGTGCTTCACCGCATACGGCGCAAATCTGAACTTGAGGACCGCTGTCATATTTGGCGGCGTCCCCCAGAATCCCCAAACCCGGCAATTGCAAAAGGGAATCGACATCCTGGTGGCGACACCGGGAAGATTGCTCGACCTGATCAATCAGGGCTTTATCGACCTTGGCCACGTGGAGCGCTTCGTCCTGGACGAAGCGGATCAAATGCTTGATATGGGCATGCTTCAGGATGTGAAGCGCATTATCCGACTGATCCCTGCCGAACGGCAAACCATGTTCTTTTCCGCCACCATGCCCCAGGAGATCGGGGCCCTGGCCGACACGATCCTGCGGAACCCGGTCAAGATCGTGATCACGCCCAAGCGCTCGCCCATCGATATCATTGAGCAAGCGGTTTATTTTGTTGATAAAAAGAACAAGACCAACCTGCTGATGGACCTGCTGCGGAAAGAGACTTATGACTCCGTGCTGGTCTTTTCCCGCACGAAGCACGGCGCCGACCGGATCGTCAAGGATCTGAACCGGAAAGGCTTTGTGTCCGCCGCGATCCACGGCAATAAGTCTCAAAGCAACCGCCAGCTGGCCCTAAGCAACTTCAAAGAACGGAAGACGAGGATCCTGGTGGCCACGGACATAGCGGCCCGGGGTCTGGACATCGAAGAGCTGTCCCACGTGATCAACTACAATCTGCCGGAGGTCCCCGAGACATATATCCATCGCATCGGCCGCACCGGCCGGGCCGGCCTTGGAGGCAAAGCCATCGCCTTCTGCGACGCCGAAGAAAAGCCGCTGCTGAAGGACATTCAGAAGCTTATCAAGCGAACGCTGCCAGAAGTGACGGAGCATCCCTACACCCTCGAGAGGGCGCAATAGTATCCCTTCAGCCACTGAAACATTCAGCCTATTTTCCAGTTGACATTATGCTACAAGAAGCGTATTTTGGTAAAAACAAAGTCATGGTAATCCAAAACACCACAAACTCCCCCACACCCAAGGCCGTGGAGATTACTCCAAGCTGATATATCGCGGCAAACACGTATATGCAGTGATGCGACAAGGGCGTTCGATCGAGTGGCCTTGTTTTCATTTTATCCACCATGTTATCGAGGAGATTACAGTCATGGAGAATGTTATCGAAGAAATTTCAAAAATTGACAAGAACGCCTTTGCACAAGAAGAACACAACATCGCAATTTTGAAGAAGATCGCGAAAGACTGTGACGACGAAATGCGGACATACCGGGATACACAACTGAAGGAAGCGCGTCTGCGGGCACAGCAACTAAAAGAGGATCAAATCAACAAAGCGCTGGAGACTGCGGCGATTCAGGAGACCCAAACCCAAAGAGCGGCAGAAAAATTGAAAGCTCATTTTCTCGGTATTGAATCTTCTGTGATTGATACGATTATGAACAGACTGTTTTTCAGCGATGCCCTGGAGTAGTTTCATGAATCCTTATGTGCCCTACGAAGCTTTGGAAGCAAAGATCGCAACAAAAAAGGAACGTCTGCTGGATCAGAAGAAGTTTCGTTCTCTTCTGAATTGCACATCGATCGAAAAAATGACAGAGATCCTGCTGCGGGAATATCCTTTTCGCGACATTCTTGCCGGTCAGGACAAGCAATCCATCCACAGAGACACGCTGGAAACGCTGTTCTATCAATATTCAGTGTCGGAGCAGGAGGATATTCTTCACTATTTTTCCGGGCCCTACAGGGAATTTCTGAAGACCTTCCTTATGGAGTTTGAAATTTATGACCTGTTGTTGATCTTGCGAAAAATATCAATGGGCGAGTCTGCAAAAGACATACAAGGCCATTTCATTCATTCCACAAGGCATTCGGTATTGCCGTATGCCGAATTGATGGAATCAAGGACAATTTCACAATTCATTGAAAACCTGAAGGGCACACCTTATTTCAGCATACTGAAGACAACCGCGGACAGTGATCATGCCAATCTGGATTTTCAGGTAGAAGCCAAGCTGCAGTTTTTGCTATACACAACACTCTTCCGCAAGGCTCAAAAATTGTCCGACACCGACACTGCGATCGCCGAAGCACTGATCGGACTGAAGATTGACTGTCTGAATGTGCAGTGGATCTTCAGAGCGCAAAAGCACTATCATTTTTCACCGGAGCAATTGCTGATCCACAGTCTGCCCGGCGGATACAATATGGGTCTGAAGCGCCTGAAAATGCTTTGTTACGCAGAATCGATCACAGAAACGAAGCGATTGACCAATCGTTTTTTCAACAGCAGCATATTCGAGGAAAATGACGATATGAGCCTGGAAAGAAACCTTCATGAATACATTTACAAGAATGTGACTGCCCGCCGTTACAGAAATTCATTAGGAACTGCCGTATCTTACATCTATCTGCTGGAAATCCTGATGAAAGAATTTATAGTGGCCACAGAAGCGATCCGGTACAAAGTACCTAAGGCTTCGATCGGAAAGTATTTGATTCGACCCATGGGCACAGAAGGAGTATCTGAGTAAAATGGCAATTCAAAAAATGATATTCCTCCGGATCGTAGGATCCGTAGAGGACATGCACGAAGTCTTGAAATGCGCGGTAATGAACGAAAAAATGCATTTCGATTTTGAACATGCGGAAATATATGATAACAGCTATATTATCCATGAATTTGAATCTTTCATGGCAGGACCTCCGGATTACACGCCGGAGGATGTCGATGAGGTCGAAGCCCTTTGTACAGGCATGGAAAAAGAACTTAGTATTCTATGCGACCAGCTGCATTACATTCCGCGCATCGATCAAAGCGTTTTTTCAGCCAGACACTACAGCATCCATAACGCACGCGCAGACCTGGACGACTTAAACAGCCGACTGCTGCCACAGATTCAAGACATTAATGAAAAACAGGGATCGGCACAGCGGTATGGGCAGCTCAAACAAAAAATGATCCATATCAAATCTCAAAACCTGGATTTTGGACACCTGAAAGAATTAAATTATTTCGATTATGAGATCGGCTCACTTTCCAGAGAAAGCCGGCAAAAATTACGGCAAAATTACGAAAACATCAGTTCAGTCGTATTGAATATCGGCCGAATCAAGGATCCGGCGGAAGACATCCAAATCATTATCTTCCCCAAGCAGTTGAAGGAGGAGACATCAAGGCTGCTGCAATCTTTGAGCTGGGAGCCTTTGGACATTCCGGATCGCTTTCAGGGAACCGTTTCCGAAATATTAGCCAAGCTGGAAGTCGAAATACAAAAACTGTCAGAAAAAATCAAAGGCCTGACAGACACCCTCGCAGAAGAAATGAAAGAATTGACCCGCGAGATCGACAAAATCCATACCTCAATACAACTGGAAAAAAGGATCATCAGGCTGGAAAGAGAAATTGACTTCGGCGAAACGGCCTTTGTAATGAATGCCTGGATCAAGAGAAACGATAGAGAAGAGGTGAGAAAGAGCTTTGAATCCATGTCGGATCGATTGATCGTTGAAGAAAAAAACGCAAATGAAATAGAAAGGCAGGTGATTGTACCAACCTACATCAAAACTAATTTTTTTACAAAACCCTTTGAATCGATCGTCAGATTGTACGGGATCCCATCCTATAATGAGTTGGATCCCACCCCTTTTTTCGCAGTATCCTTCTGTCTGATGTTCGGCATCATGTTCGGGGATCTCGGCCAGGGATTGATCTATGTTGTGATGGGCGCGCTCCTGAGCAAGAAAAGCGCGACAGCCAGCCAGGTATTAACCAGACTGGGCGCCTGCTCCATGCTCTTTGGCTTGGTTTACGGAAGCTTATTCGGATTGGAAAAGGAGGAAATCTCCTGGATGCCAAGCTTGATCGGAAGGCCTCTTGATCCGGAAAACATCCCTGTAATACTGATGGCAGGCGTGACAATAGGCGTCATATTCCTTACGATATCCTACGGCATGGGGATCATCAATGCCTTTCTTCGCAAAGATATCGGCGTCGGGATCTTCAGCAACACGGGGATCTCCGGATATGTTTTTTACATCAGCCTCATCCTGCTGATGGTTTCAGCCGGCGGAATCATTACCGTTCCCAAGTCCCCATTGTATATCGGCCTGTTCCTGAGCATGCTGACGATGATGCTGAAAACGCCGTTGAATAATTTTTTAAAAGGGAGAAAACCTCTGCTCAGTGAAAGTACGGGTTCTTATTTGACGGAAAGTTTTTTTGAGGCGCTCGAAACAGTTTTAACGACTCTCAGCAACGCGATATCATTCGTCCGTATCGGAGCGTTTGCATTGAACCATGCAGGTCTGTTTCTGGCCTTTTGGGCCTTGTCCGAAATGATGCCGAATAGTGTTCTCAAATTCACTATGCTGGTTCTTGGAAACCTTCTGATCCTTTCCCTGGAAGGATTGGTCGTCTTTATACAAGGGCTGCGGCTGGAGTATGATGAAATGTTCAGTAAGTATTTTCAGGGCGAAGGAATCGATTTCATGCCCGTAACCATATATAACTGACTGCATTTTTATTAAATGCAATCGTACTGATCAGAACATCTATATAACTGAAAGGAATAAAATGATGGAAATTTTATTGTTTGCACTGGCATGTCTGATTGCCGGCGGAACCGTAGTCTATGGAAAATTCGCTCAGAAACACAACCTGAAAGGCAGCATCAAAAAGGCTGTTGCCATTTCGGTCTCTTCCTTCGCACTGGTCGGAGCATCCATGATCCTGACCTTGTTGTTTGGAAGTCCGGCCTATGCGGCAGACAGCGCTGCGTCAGCAAGCGCCGTCCAAACGCTGTCTACCGGCGACGGCTTCAAGTTTATTGCTGCAGCGCTCAGCACAGGGCTGGCAACCATCGGTGCCGGTGTGGCCGTAGCCTCAGTCGGCTCGTCCGCAATCGGAGCCATATCCGAGGATGCCTCCCTGTTGGGAAAAACTTTGATTTACGTCGGAATGGCAGAAGGTATCGCAATCTATGGAATGATCATTTCCATATTGATCCTGTTTTCGTAGGAGCCCCCAATGAAATCTTATTTGATCAGTGACAACAAGGACACCTGGGTGGGGATGAAGCTGGCCGGAATCGACGGCGTGATCGTCCATACGCGGGAAGAAGCACTGAAAGAGATCAAAGCGGCAACACAACGGAAGGATATCGGGATCCTGATCCTGACGGAGGTTATCGCAGAAAAGGTCAAGACAGAGGTGATGAGCATGAAGCTGGAACTGAAAAGGCCTTTGATCGTAGAAATACCGGACCGTCATGCGGGCCCTGGTTTTCAAGTCAATATTACTAGATATATCGAAGAATCCATCGGTGTAAAACTGTGAGGCAGGTGCTATGGTAACCATCGAACAAAAATTATCGGTTTTCAGCAAGCTGCTGGAACGATCCATGAACGATCATTTTACCGCCCAAATGGAAAAGCTGACACAGGATTGCCAAAAAAAGCTGCTGGAAAGCAAACAGGCAGCTGACCTTGAGACCGCGCGCATCGAGAAAAAAGCCAGAGAAGAAGCAGAAAAGAAACGCATGGAAATTTTAAACCGCTCCGCAATGGCCCATCGAATAATCCTCATGGAAACAAAGGAGGAGCTGTTTTCGATCATGCTGACGCACCTGATGCAACGAGTCGATGAATATATTCAATCGGAAGGTTATCGGGAATATTTGATTTCGCTGGCAAGGCAACTGGATGGCAGCGAAGTACCCGCAGGAAATGCGGTGGTCTGCATGATGCAATCCGATTTGGACCGATATGGAGAAGATGTCAGGAACGCCATGCCTCATATTCAAAAGGGGATCCGCTCTTTTGAGCCCGCGCAAAGCAACATCCTGGGCGGATTGATTCTGATCGACTCCGATTCGGATACACGTGTCGATCTTTCTGTCAGAACTCTGCTGGAAGAAAACAAGCCCGTTATGATGGAGCTGCTCTTTAACGCGCTTTCGTCCGCAGATAACAATAATAAGGTGAATCAATGAAAAATCCAGAAGGGATCGTCCGGGAAATAAACGGACCGGTTGTCAAAGGAACGAACATGGCTTCGTTCAAGCTGAACGAAATCGTCACGATCGGGACACACAAGCTGATCGGAGAGGTCGTGTCACTGGACCACGATGTGGCGACCATGCAGGTTTACGAGGAAACAGAAGGGCTCAAAGCCGGCGAAGTGATCAACTATACCGGCAGTCCGCTGTCTGTAACCCTGGGCCCCGGCATGCTCGGAAATATTTTTGACGGCATACAAAGGCCGCTGGAAAAAATAGATCAGCTCCATAAAAATTTTATCCCGGACGGGATCGGGCTTCTGTCCCTCGATCAGGAAAAGCTTTGGAGCGTCAGCGTAAAAGTGGTCCCCGGACAGGTTTTACAGCCCGGAGAAACCTATGCGACAGTTCAGGAGACAAAAAGCATCCTTCACAAGCTGCTGGTGCCTCAGGGCATAAGCGGCACGGTCCTCAAGTCCGAACCAGATGGCCTATATACTTTGAGCGATACCATCGTAACGCTCCAGGACCAACACGACAACCGCTCTTTCCTTACATTGTCAAGCAAGTGGCCGGTCCGTAGGCCCAGGCCCTATTCAAAAAGAATTCCGATCTACCAGCCTCTTGTGACGGGACAAAGAGTGATAGACAGCTTTTTCCCAATTGCGAAGGGCGGTGCAGTCGGTCTGCCCGGCGGGTTCGGTACAGGAAAGACGGTAACCCAGCAGCAGCTGGCGAAATGGAGTGATGCAGATATCATTATCTATATCGGCTGCGGGGAGCGGGGAAATGAAATGGCCGATGTTCTGGAGGAATTCCCCAGGCTGATCGACCCGCGCACAGACCGCCCGTTGATGGAGCGGACCATCCTCATCGCCAACACCTCCAATATGCCCGTTGCAGCCAGGGAAGCTTCTATTTATACCGGGGTCACCATGGCTGAATATTATCGGGATATGGGTTACGACGTGGCGATCATGGCCGATTCGACCTCAAGATGGGCTGAAGCGCTCAGGGAAATCTCCGGCCGCCTGGAAGAAATGCCTGCGGAGGAAGGATTCCCTGCTTATCTGCCCTCCAGACTGGCGGAATTCTACGAAAGAGCCGGTTGTGTTCAAACGCTGGCAGGATCAGAGGCATCCATCACCATAATCGGAGCCGTTTCTCCGCCGGGGGGCGATTTTTCCGAGCCGGTCACAGAGAACACCAAGCGTTTCGTCACGGCGTTTATGGCTTTGGATAAAAAGCTTGCTTATGCAAGACATTATCCTGCAATCAATTATCTTCTCAGCTACAGCGGCTACGTTGAAATGCTGAAGGACTGGTATGAAGAAAACGTGGCTGAGGATATGCTGTCCCTCCGGAAGAAAATGCTGCGGCTCCTCCAGGAAGAAGACAAGTTGAATGAAATCGTCCAGCTGGTGGGTGAAGATGTCCTGCCCAACGATCAGGCACTGGTACTGGAAATAGCGCGGATCATAAAAAAGGGATTCCTTCAGCAGAACGCATTACATAAAGTTGATACTTATGTAACCCTCGAAAAGCAATACAAAATGATGCGTGTGATCGACACGCTCTATGAAAGTGCCTTAAAATGCGTTAAGCTCGGCATCCCTCTGTCGGTCATCAAAAGCCAGGATGTCGTTCAAGAGGTGCTGAAGATGAAATACGAAGTCCCCAACGACGACATTGAAATGCTGGACGGTCTGTGCACAAAGATCGCCCAGGCTTACAGCCTTTTAAGTCGGGAATATGAATGAAGAACGAAAGCAAGGGTTACTGAATTATGAAAAAAGAGTATTTGCGACTTGAACAGGCAGGCGGACCACTCATCGTTTTGTCCAACGTAGACAACGTTGCTTACGGTGAAATGGTCTCTATAAAACTAAATGAAACCGAACGGCGGACCGGCAAGGTCATAAAAATCGAAGGAAGCAACGCCATCGTACAAGTCTTCGAAGGCACTTCCGGCATTTCGACGAATAATACTGCAGTCAGCTTCAAAGGAGAGCCCATGTCCATCGCTTTATCGGGAGAAATACTCGGCAGAGCCTTTAACGGTGTGGGAGAGCCCATTGACGGCATTTATCAAATACCCTCCGCCAACAGACAAAACATCAACGGGAGGCCGATGAATCCCGTCGCCCGAAGATATCCGCGAAACTACATCCAGACAGGCATCTCTGCGATCGATGCATTGATCACGCTGATCCGCGGGCAGAAGCTTCCTGTTTTTTCCGGAAACGGCATCGCCCACAACGAGCTTGCCGCACAAATCGCACGACAGGCGCAAATCGAAGGTCAGACCGCCGACAATTTTGCAGTCGTGTTTGGGGCCATGGGTGTACGGCATGACGACGCAGATTATTTCATCAAAAGCTTTCAGTCCTCCGGGGCGCTGGACCACGTGGTAATGTACATCAATACGGCAGACGCCCCCATTGTTGAACGGATCTCCACACCCAAGTGCGCCATGACTGCCGCGGAATACCTGGCCTTTGAGCTGAATATGCACGTGCTCGTGATACTGACCGATATGACAAGCTATGCCGAGGCCTTGCGTGAATTATCCTCTTCAAAGGAAGAGGTTCCCTCCAGAAAAGGCTATCCCGGATACTTATACAGCGACCTTTCCACGATATATGAGCGCGCCGGCATGCTGACAGACAGGGACGGCTCCATTACGCTGATCCCGATCCTGACGATGCCCAACGACGATATCACACACCCCATTCCGGACCTGACCGGCTTCATCACCGAAGGACAAATCGTCTTGAGCCGAGAGCTCAATCAAAAGGGGATCTACCCGCCGATCGACGTTCTCCCGTCCTTGTCAAGACTGATGAAAGACGGGATCGGCGAGGACTATACAAGAAAGGACCATTCGGAATTAGCAAGTCAGCTGTTTGCTTCCTATTCCAAAGTCCAAGACATCCGAGCGCTGTCTCAAATCATCGGCGAGGATGACCTAAGTGATACCGACAAGCTGTATCTTCAATTCGGTCGAAGCTTCGAAAGCCGGTTTATATCTCAGGAAAGCACTGAACGCAGAAGCATACAGGCAACACTGGATCTGGGCTGGGAGGTGCTGTCCTGCCTTCCTTCTTCTGAGCTGGATCGCATACAGTCGGAGACCCTCAAAGAATACTATAAAAATTCCAATGAACAAGAGTAGGAAATGTTCTTATGGCGCTACCAATTGCCCCGACAAAATCCAATCTGCTTAAAGCAAAGTCATCGTTGGCTCTATCCCAAAATGGATTTGACCTGCTGGATCAAAAGCGAAACGTGCTGATTCGTGAAATGATGAATCTGGCGGAAAAAGCAAAAGCCATTCAGTCTCAGATCAGCGCTATTTTTGATGAAGCTTATGATGCGCTGCAAGCGGCCAATATCACACTCGGCATCAAAAACGTAGAGGACATGACTTACAGCATCCCAAATGACGAATCCTTCGTCATACTGCTTAAGAGCATCATGGGCGTTGACATACCGATCATCAAGTACCAGCGAAAGGATCTTTTGCCTGCATACGGATTCTATAATACGAATTTGGCGCTTGACCGGGCCAGAGAAAAATTCGACGAGGTCCACTATAAGGTTTATGATCTTGCCGAAATTGAAAATTCGATTTTCAAATTAGCAAAAGAAATCGAAAAAACCAATAAAAGGACCAATGCCCTGAAACACATCCAGATCCCTAAATATCAAGGGCAGATCAAGAATATCCAGGAAACGCTTGAAGAAAAGGAACGAGAAGACTTCTTCCGGCTTAAAAAAACCAAGAATAAAATCAAGCTGTCCAAATCGTTCACCGGGCAGGAGAAGCCTCATGCTTGACAAGGCAGCAGGTTTCCATTAGAATCGTCACATATCAATGTAATAACGAGCTTCATGACTGACGGATGCAGTGGGTAACCACAGGGGAATGAAGCTTTGGAACCGCCGACCGTCTGGGCAATGTTTGGGTAACTGAATATTGCCCTTTTTGTTTTTCATTCGGGCGAACAGTTACTCTGGGATCGAAGGATACGGAGGAAATGATGAGCATCAACGAAAAAGCCTGGGCCGGCTTTACGGGCGGACCCTGGCAGACGACCGTCGACGTGCGGGATTTTATCCAGCGGAACTATGCCCCTTACGAGGGCGACGATGAGTTTCTTGCCGGGCCAACATTGCGAACCCGGAAGCTGACGAAAAAACTGACACAATTGCTGAAACAGGAGCAGAGCGCCGGCGGCGTACTGGATGTGGATACCGAGACCGTCAGCTCGCTTACAAGCTACGCGCCCGGCTATCTGGACAAGGAGCTGGAGCTGATCGCAGGACTGCAGACAGACAGTCCTCTGCGAAGAGGCGTCAATCCCTTTGGCGGCGTCAAGATGACGAGGCAGGCCTGCGAGGCTTACGGATACAAGCTTTCGGACAAGATCGAGCAGGAATTCACTTACCGGACGACCCACAACGACGGTGTGTTTCGTATATACAGCGACGAGATCAAGGCCGCCCGAAGGTCCGGGCTCATCACAGGGCTACCGGACGCCTACGGCCGGGGGCGGATCATCGGAGATTACCGGCGGGTGGCGCTGTACGGCGTGGACGCCCTGATCGCAGCGAAGAAGGCGGACAAGGAGCGGCTGAGCGCCTCGGCTGCCGCCGCCGACGAGCTGCGCCTGCTGGAAGAATTGTACCAGCAGATCGCCTTTCTCGAAAAGCTGAAGGAAATGGCAGCCATGTACGGCTTCGATATCAGCCGGCCTGCTGAAAATGCCCTGGAGGCGACCCAGTGGCTGTACTTCGGCTATCTTGGGGCCATCAAGGAGCAAAACGGCGCGGCTATGAGCCTGGGACGGGTGAGCACATTTTTGGACATCTATCTTCAACGCGACCTGGACACGGGTCTGCTTGACGAAGCCGGAGCCCAGGAAGTCATGGACCACTTCGTCATCAAGCTGCGCATGGCCAGGCATCTTCGCACCCCGGAATACAACGAGCTCTTTGCCGGGGATCCCATGTGGATCACCGAGGCCATCGGCGGCACAGGAGAAGACGGACGGACCCTGGTGACGAAGAACTGCTTCCGCATGCTCCACACTCTGGAAAACCTGGGGTGCTCCGCAGAGCCGAACATGACAGTCCTGTGGTCCGGGGATCTTCCGGCAGCCTTTAAAAAGTATTCGGCGGCCATTTCCTGCCGCACCAGCGCCATTCAATATGAAAGCGACGATCTGATGCGACCATTGTACGGCGATGATTACGGCATCGCCTGCTGCGTCTCAGCCATGCGGCTGGGAAAGGAAATGCAGTTTTTCGGAGCCCGGGCCAACATTGTCAAGCTGCTGCTGATGAGCCTGAATGGTGGCCGGGATGAAAGGACCGGCGAGCAAGTCGCCCCAGTCACAGAGCCCTACGCCGGAGATTATCTGGATTACGGCGAAGTGCTGAAGCGGATGGATTTTTACCGGACATGGCTGGCAAGGACGTATGTGACGGCCATGAACATGATCCACTACATGCACGACAAATACGCCTACGAAAAGACTCAGATGGCACTGCATGACACCGCGGTCCACCGTTATATGGCCTTCGGGGCGGCCGGCCTGTCGGTGCTGGCCGACTCCCTGTCGGCCATCCGCTACGCCAGGGTGAGGCCGATCCGAAATGAAGAGGGTCTCATCACAGACTTCGAAACTACGGGAGATTACCCGGCCTTCGGCAACGACGACGACCGGGTGGACCAGATCGCAAGGGAGCAGGTCGAGCTTTTTATCAGGGAGTTGAAGAAGAATCCGACCTACCGGAATGCGGAGCATACCTTATCGATCCTGACGATCACTTCCAACGTGGTGTACGGCAAAAAGACCGGCGCAACGCCCGACGGCAGAAAGGCCGGCCAGCCCTTTGCACCCGGCGCCAATCCCATGCACAACCGTGAAAAGAACGGCGCTCTGGCCTCGCTCAATTCCGTGGCCAAGATCCCCTACGCACTTTGCCGGGACGGTATCTCCAACACCTTTTCCATCGTGCCGGGCGCCCTGGGTAAAAACGAAAATGAGCGCTGCGCCAACCTGTCCGCCCTTTTGGAAGGATATTTTGCGAGCGGAGCCCATCACATCAACGTGAACGTGCTGGACCGGGTACAGCTAAAAGACGCCTTTGACCATCCGGAAGCCTGGCCGAACCTGACCATCCGGGTCTCCGGCTATGCAGTGAATTTCGTCAAGCTGTCCAGACAGCACCAGCAGGAGATCATCGCCCGGACATTCCACGAGGCCATGTAGCAGAGGATGGGCCAAGAGATGCGCACGAGCAGCGAGGCCGGCAGCAAGGGCCGGATCAATCAGTTTCAAAGTCTGGGTGCAGTGGACGGCCCCGGGCTGCGTTACGTGGTTTTTATGCAGGGTTGCCCCCTGCGCTGCGTGTATTGCCATAATCCGGAGACCTGGGACAGCGCCGGCGGCAAGATTTATACCGTGGATGAAGTTCTGGACAAGATCCTGCGCTGCCGCGCTTATCTTTCGTCTGGGGGTGTGACGGTTTCCGGCGGCGAGCCCCTCCTGCAGACGGCCTTCGTAACAGAGCTTTTTACCCGGCTTCGGCAGGAAGGGCTCCATACCGCCCTGGACACCTCGGGCATCGGCCCCTCGGCCTGCGCCGAAGCCCTCCTCTCCGTAACCGATCTGGTCCTTTGCGACCTGAAGTTCGCCACCGCCGCCGACTACCGAACCTATACCGGCGGAAAGCTGGAACAGGTTCTGGAATTCCTTGCACTCACAGAAAAACTCGGGATCCCTCTATGGATCCGACACGTGGCCGTGCCCGGCCTGACGGCGGATCCGGCCTATATTCGGGAGATCCGCCGCCTGGCCGGCAGCTTTTCCAACCTGGAAAAGCTGGAGCTTCTCCCTTTCAGGAAGCTCTGCACGGCCAAATACGAAGCCCTTGGGATCCCCTTTCCTCTGTCTGATACGCCGGAATGCTCTCCGGCGCTGCTGGAACAGTTGAGTCAGGAATCGATAAAATAAACAGAGGCCTCCGGAACCGGAGGCCTCTGCCCATTATCCTATTTTCCTGCTCTATTTTCCTTCCGCCAAAGCGGCGATCAGGTCTGTCCGGGTAATGATCCCCTTCAGGACGCCATTGGCGTCTGTCACTGGGACCCGGTTGATTTTTTTCCTTGAAAGGATCCGGGCCACTTCGTCGCCCGAGGCGTCTTCCGTCACCGTGACGACTTTTCGGGTCATGATGTCCTTGACCAGTTTCTTTTCCAGCAGCTCAAAGCCTTTGCTCATGGACGTCATGGCTGCAATGTCGGTATAGGGTGAAATCCAGCCAGAAGACCCCACAAGGGTCACGATATGGGATTGCCCGGAAAATTTGACGATGTCGCTGCTGGATATGATCCCGATCACCCGGCCGTATTCGTCCACCACAGGGAGGCCGCTGACGTGGTTCTCGGCCAGCAGGCTCGCCGCTGCCCGGACGCTTTCCTCCGGTCCGATGCTTTTCACCTGAGTGGTCATCATTTCTTTGGCTGTACCTAACATTCTGATCCCCTCCTTCTGTGACGGCATGTGTAAAACAAGTTATCTCATTCATTATACTCGTTTGCTGTTCAGAAGGAAAGAGTGCAGTCAGGTAGCTGTGAACCCGAGATCAACGGCCTGCCCACAGGGCGTCCGCCTTCTCCGCCCATCGTTCTGCCGCATTTACACATTTGGCAGATAGTGCATGAACATCTTCCGGGCTCATCGCCTCTGTCGACTGCGCTCCGGATTCGTCCACAATCGAAGCCAACCGTCCCGGATTGTCCAGCAACGGGCAGGGACGCAGCATGTTTTCGTTGAAAGGTTGATTTTTCCGGTAAGCCATAAACAAAGGACTCCTGAAACCTTCCAGCAACGTTTTTTCTCTCAGATTTGTGTCGGAATAATGTATAAACGCACAAGGCTCAAGATCTGCGTTGGCATTGATGTGACAATAGTTCCGGCCGCCGTCGATACAGCCGTGGACATATTCGCCATCATTCCAAAAATCAATGGTAAACAGCGGCTTTGACTTTCTGAATTTCCGCACCTGCTCATACATGTACTTTCGCTGTTCAGCTGTGGCCAAAAGCTCCGGCACCGCCTCTGTTCCAACAGGCATATAAGTGAAAAACCAGCAAAATCGAGCGCCCCAACGGATCATTTGGTCAAAATAGGCCTCGCTGCCAATCAGCTCGGCATTCTGACTGGTATAACAGCAGGAAATCCCGAAGGGCAGCTTTTTTCGCTTCAGCAATGCCATTGCCTGCTCCACGCGGTCAAAAGTGCCTTTTCCCCGCCTAAAATCCGTTTCCGCCCGAAACCCCTCCACGCTGATAGCTGGGATAAAGTTCCGAACCCGAAGCATTTCGTCGGCAAAGGCCTCGTCGATCAGTGTACCGTTGGTAAACGCAAGAAACTGACAATCTGAGTGTTTGTTGCACAGAGCAATGACATCACCCTTCCGCACAAGAGGCTCTCCGCCTGTAAAGATATACATGTATATTCCCAGTTCCTTACCTTGCTCAACGATATTGTCCAGCTCATCAAAACTCATACTCAGTTTATTTCCGTAATCCGCTGCCCAACACCCTGTACAACGCAAATTACAGGCTGAAGTCGGATCGATCAGTACAGCCCATGGAATATTGCAGTCATATTTTTCGGAAAGATCTTTGCGCCTTTTTGCTGAAAGCACATTAGACTGTACCACGAGGTTCATGAAGGTCGCCTTGCGCACGTCGGGATCAATGTCCGCATAGAGGTTGTCGATCCACACCTTCCAATTGTTGTCCGGATCTTCCAATGCCCTTTTAACGGTCTTCAGTTGACGGGACATCTGGCTGGTCTCGTCGATTTTTTCCACCCAGCTGATCAATCCCGGAATACTGTCCGGAGAATTGTTCTCCAGGTAGCGATAGGCCATCGAAAAACCCGTTTTTTTCAATGTATCAGAGATTTTCATTCCATTTTCCCTTCCGGCGGAAATTCGGCCCGCCTTGCAACCCTACTGTACTTCGGCGTCGTCCGACGGTAAATAGACAAAAAAGGCCGCGTGTCCAAAATTCTGACACACCGCCCTTTTTGTCCAATTCAAAGTCCCGCCCTAAATGACGGCTTATGTCTCCTTCCGATCAAACAGGCTTAAGGAAGCACGAATACTGACATCTGTGACCGAAAAAAATTTATCCAGTTGATCCTCATAATTCTCCGGCATCCCTTTTTCGGCCCAGGCAAGGAGGATGCCCGCCAGTGCATGGGTAAACAGTTCCACGACAAAATCCTGATCCGTGGGAGCAATGTCCATCTCCCGACAAAGATTCAAGGTGAGGTCGCGGACAAAGGGTCTCACCGCGATGCCAGTATAGCGGTCCAGCTGTTCCCGGGTAAAGGAGCGGTACGTGTTCCAAGCCAGGGATTTGTTGTCCTGAACATATCCGAAAGCTTTCTTCAGGCCTGAACGCCAGTCAGCCGTCTCTTCATCCGGGGATGCCATGTATGTATTGCTGTCATCCCAAAAGATCCACTCGATCAGATCATAAATGTCGTGGAAATGATAATAGAAGGTTTGACGATTGACTTGACAATCATCGACAATATCTTTGACTGTGATACGATCCAGAGTGTTTTTCTCCAGCAGCTTCTTCAGCGAAGTTGCCAGGGCGCGCTTCGTTGTAAGAGCCATAGGGGCACCTCCTTTTCAAGGGACCTTCCCACATATTTAAGATAAACAGCCTCCACCTTCCGGGCAAACTCTTTATAGGAATGATCCGTGAGGTCCTTGTCAGCATCATTCGGCATCAATCGGAAAGGACCTTCCCTTTGCAGCAAGCCGTCCAATTTTTCCTCAAAATCCTCCAGGGTTTCATATTGCCACCCATTGACACCTTCCCTGATCACAGCGTCCCAAGAGGAGTCTTTTCGGCAGAGCAACGGCACCCCGTTGGCCAAGGCTTCCAGCGTAGACAACCCCTGGGTCTCGCTTCTGGACGCGTTGACAAAAACATCGCCAACCTGGTAAAAAGCGGCGACTTCGCTGTGCTTGACCATACCGGTGAAAATGACTTGATCCGCAATTCCCAGGTGGCCTGCATAGGTTTGCAGCGCTTCCTTGTTTGGGCCGTCGCCGACAACGAGCAGCGTCATATCCGGGCGGGACAGCCTGGACAAATACAGCAGGATCTCCTCCAGGCTTTTTTCCTTGGCCAGACGGCCGACCGCCACCAGTACTTTATTTTGGTCAGGGATCCCCCAGCGCTGCCGAAACGCCAGCTTATCCTCTCCGCTCAAAGCCCCCGGTGCAGAGCCGGGATCCAGACCTGTGGGGATCACCTCGATGTCCGCCGTCACGCCGTATCCCAACAACATCGTCCTTACCTTTTCCGTGGGAACGATCACACAAGCCGTTCGGGCCAGGATCTGCCTGCTGAGCCTGGAGACCACCGTGCGCCCCAGGCGCTTGCTGGGGATAAAGTAATGCGTGTAATCCTCATAGACCGTATGATAGGTATGGACGATTGGCACCCGACCGTCGGCGGCGATACTACGGGCCATGTAAAACGTGCTGAACTCCGACTGAGAGTGGATGATATCAGGCCGCCAGCGGATCAAAGAATCAATATGGCGGCTGATCCGGGGCGTCGGAATGGCGACCCGGGCGCCGGGATAGATCCTGCCCGCGTTGACGGAGCCGATATACGTCACATTCTCCTTGTTGACGGAACGCCAGCTGGAGGAAACGGTCAGTACCCGAACCTCGTGCCCCAACTCCTCCAGGCCCTTTTTTAAATTATCGACGGATACGACGACCCCGTTGACCGCGGGGTCGTACCATTCCGTCGTGATGAGTATTTTCAAATGTTTGCACCTCTTTGTTTTATGGTTTGATTATACCACGAAAGCGCGGGCGCAAGCAGGGGGCGCAATAGAATTTAAGAGGCGCCTAGTC
>CALLHZ010000031.1 GCA_938009115.1 uncultured Clostridia bacterium | reverse complement strand
AAGACATAAAACGCAACATCATGATGTTCCATACGGGCCGCTTTATGCGGCCCGTATATTTTTTATATTTTTCCTGCAAGCCCTTGACTCTATTGCTGCAACAGACTCTACAATGCAGTCAAAATGAACGCAGCACACGAATCCACAAGGAGGGATCAGCATGGACGAAAGAAAGTATTCAGAAGCCAGTGAAGTGCTTTACAAAGGACGGAAAGTCCGGGCCGGCATGGATTTCAACAAGCCTGAAGTGTTTCCCTTGTTTCCGACAGTCTCCTTTACGATGAACAGTCTGACGGAAGTCCGGGAAGCTTACGCATCGAAATATACCTATATCAGGACCTGCAACCCTAACCGGGACGCCCTTGCCGAGGTGGTCACCTACCTGGAGCACGGCGAAGACAGCCTTATTTTCTCTTCGGGCATGGCGGCAATCTCCACGACGCTGTTTACGATCATGAAGCCCGGAGATCACATCATCTGCAACCGGAACATCTACGGGGAGACCTTTGATGTCATGGGCAAACTGATGAACAAGTTCGGCGTGGAAACGGATCTGGTGAATTTTGACGACGTGCAGAACGTCAAAAATGCGGTGAAGCCTAATACCAAGCTGATTTATTCGGAGGTCTGCGCCAATCCCACCATGAATATTGCCGATATCGCGTCGCTGGCTGAGATTGCTCACAGCAACGGCGCATTGCTCATGATCGACAACACCTTTACCACCCCCATTGCCATCAAGCCCCTGGACTGGGGAGCCGACATCGTCATCAGCAGCCTGACGAAATTTATGAGCGGCCACGGCGACGCCATCTCCGGATCCATTACTGCCAGTAAGAAGCTGATCGACGAGATCCATCCCATCCGGATGCTCTGCGGCACACCGGGAGATCCCTATGCCGCCTTTGCCATGATGAAGAGCTTCCAGACCATGGATCTGCGGCTTAAAAAGCAGATGGCCAATGCGGCAAAGCTGGCCAAGGCCCTGGAAGAGAATCCTTATGTATCCAAGGTCAATCATCCCTCATTGGAAAGTTTCCCCCAGCATCAGCTTGCTCTGAAGCAGTTCAAGTCCAAGGAGACCATGAGCGGTATGATGAGCTTCGTGGTGCCCGAGGACGACCGGAAATTTGATGAATTTCTGCAAGCCCTTCATTTTGCCCATTACGCTATGACGCTGGGCGGGCTCCACACCACATTGGTCCACCCCTGCACGTCTTCCCATTCCCACATGCCCGATGCAGACCGCCGGGCCATGGGGATCACACCGGGCCTCTTCCGCCTTTCGGTGGGCATCGAAGAAGCGGAGGACCTGATCGCAGACTTTACCCAGGCCCTTGAGGTGTTCGGTAAATAAACTTCATAACAAGAAACAGACTACATGCAAAGAGCTCGGCCCTCCGGGCTCTTTGCATGTATGATATAATGGGATAAATTATTTTATCCGGTGTTTTCTATCCATGCCTGGAAGAGGTCCCTTTATGAAAGAGCTTTATTCCATCGGCGAGACCGCATCGATCATGGGCGTATCGGTGCAGACGCTGCGCCACTACAGCAAGATCGGTTTGATCCGGCCGGCTTTCGTGAATCCCCAGACCGGTTACCGCTATTATCGCGTGGATCAGCTGCATTTTATTGACCGCATCCGCTATCTTCAGAAATTCGGACTGAATCTCCAGGAGATCAAGCGTATCCTTGACGGCAATGACATCGAGCTGCTGTTGGCCATGCTGGAGAAGCAGGAGCAGGCCTTTCTGCAAGAACAGGAGAGTATCCAGGATAGGATCGACGGCATCCGCTGGTACCGGGAATATTTTACCTATGCCGGCAAAGGTTCACCGGACAGCCGGTGTTATTCCCTCGACCTGCCGTCCAGATATCTTTTGGTGGCTCAATGCATTCCCGGCGAGCCCAAGCAGGATTTTCATATCCGTCTAAATAAACTGAAAAGCAGTCCGCCGTTTAAGGATCTTCATTATCACCGGCAGTTTTCTTACGTGCTGGAAGCGGAAGCCATGCTGGAGGGCCATCTGAAGCCCCTGTATCTGGGCATGTTCCTGAAACAAGCGCCGGACTTTGTGTCGCCGCATGTGATGGAGATCCCCGGCGGCAGTTTTCTTTGCTTCAAAGCCCGCATCCTGAGCGAGGGCTGGAATCCTTTTTACGCAAAGCTCTTTTTTGAACATAAAAAAAAGCCCTCCATCGTTCTGGCCAACGAATATGAGGACGACCTTCACGAATACGCCCGATGCATCTACGAGGTGCAGGCGTTGATCTCCGGAGACTGATCAGTCTCCGGATTTTTCTTTTGCCGTGTGTCCGGGCATGTTCATCACGAGGATGGAAACAAAGACGAGCCCGATGCCGAAGGCCTTCCAGATGCCCATGCTTTCAGAAAAGACCAGGGTCCCCAGAAGGGCCGCCACCACCGTCTCCACCGACGCAATCACCGGGACCCGGGACGTTTCCACGGGCTTGGCAAGACCGGTCATGTAGATGGCATAGGCCAGGACCGTGGCCACGAAGCCGTAGGCTGCGCCCACCAGAAGCATGGGCAAGTCCAACGCGCCGCCTGCGAGGGTCTGCGGCGGATGGAGCATAAGCAAAAATACGGAAGCGAAGAGGAAGGAATAGAAGGAGATCACATAGGGATGCGCTTTATTGGCTGCCATCTTTGAAAAAACCGTCGATAATCCGTAGAAAAAGCCGGAGAGGAGGCCCATCACCACACCCAGTCCCGCAAAAGACAAGGCGGAAAAATGGCCGCCTGTAACTGTCAAGGCGCACCCCAGGATATTCAAAGCCAGGGCTGCAAGCTTCTTTGCGGTGACCGGCTCCTTGAAAAACAGCACAGCCATGAGAAAGACGAAAACCGGCGCCGTGTACAGCAGCACTGCGGCTGTGGACACCCCCGCGATCTGTATGGCCTGAGAATAGCAGAGATTGTAGATCGCCTGACAGAAAAGGCCCATCAGGAGCGTCAATACCAACACCTGCCTGCTGATGCAGAAGGCCTTGAAGCCTCCGCAGCGAAACAACACGATAAAAAACATCATGACACAGGCCGAAAGGATCCGAAGCAGACTGATCAGCGCGCCGTCGGCGCCCATATCCGACAAGACAGTGACAAACAAGCCAATGGTGCCCCAGAGGCAGCCTGCGGCAAATACCTGCAGATAGCCGATCTTTTGCGATTTTTTATCCACTTTGGGCCTCGCTTCTCACCGACAGTGCGGGAGACAGGTTCATGATCAGGATCGAGGACAGGACCAAGGCCATGCCGACCAGCTTCCAGCCGTTCATGAACTCATGGAATACCCCCACGCCGATCAGGGCGGCGACCACGACTTCCATGGATGCAATCACATTGACCTTGGAGGCTTCGATGGGCTTGGAAAGTCCGGTCATGAACAACATGTAGGGGATCACCGCCGACATCAGTCCGCAGCCAAAGCCCAGAACGAGGATCTCAACAGACAGTTGCATCGTTGACGGTCCCGCGTTCGCCAGAAAGGGAAGCAGGAACAGCGCGCCAAAAAAGAAATTGTAGAACGTAATGACATAGGGATGGGTATGTCCGGTGGTGATTTTCCCGAAGATCGGCACCGTACTGTAACCCAGCGCGGCCAGCAGGCCCATAACGGTCCCGTACAGCATAAAGGACAAAACGCCCAGGTCACCGCCGGTAACGGTCAGGATGCAGCCGATGATGTTTACGGTCAATGCGATCACTTTGTACTTCGTGATCATTTCCCGGAAGAAAATGCGGGAGAGCACACACACGAAGAAGAGCGATGCGTAGAGCAGCACGGCGGCCGTCGCCACACCCACGGAGCCGACGGCCGCTGTATAGCAAATGTTGAAGAGCGTGTGTGCTGTAAAGCCCATGGCCGCGCACATCAGGAGCGTTTTCCCGTTGATGCGGAACGCTTTGAGACCACAGTTCTTCCATACGACAGGGACCATGATGAGAGCGGCGCTGCCGACCCGAAGAAGACTGACCAGGCTGTTGCCTGCGCCGGCGGCGGCCAGAAGCTCCATGAACAGACCGGTGGTCCCCCAGAACATGCCGGCGATGAACACCTGAATATAACCTTTTTTAATGGAGCTTGTACTCATATTCCGTCCTTTGATTATCGGATCGGATCAGCGATGCAGCATGCCCGATACCCTTTTGTAGAGAAGAAATGTAATGATTGAGTTGACGCCGGCTTTTACCAGGTTGAAGGGAATGATCCCCGGGAGCAAAAGTCCCTTGACTACGTCCCTGCTGACGGTCAGGAAGATCGGCGTGATGAGCAGGTTGGCCGGGATCATGATCAGTGTCATGGCAGCCGTTCCAGCGAGCATCGCTACGGCGGCCATTCTTTTGTTCTTATGGCCCCGGTAGATATTTCCCGCCACGATGACATAGGTGCCCGTGGCGATGATATGCATCAGTATCCCGTACCCTCCGCTGGCCGCGCTGACGGTGAGTCCCTGGATCGTAGCAGCCACGACGATGAGCATCAGTCCGGCTGCCGGTCCCAGCGCAAAAGTGCCGATGATGATGGGGATGTCTGCCGGGTCATACTCCAGATAAGGCGCCGCAGCGATGATCGGGAAATGGATCAGTGCGACCAAAACGATGGAAATGGCGGCCAGGATGCCCATCTTTGCCAGATTTCTGGTCTTTGTGCTTACGTTGTTCATGTGGATTCCTCCTTATAATGGTGAGCGATAGGTGGAATCTGTCAGGTAAACAAAAAACCCCGGTCTTTCGGGGCCACAACAAAAGATTGTGTTTCTTTCATCCGGACTATACCGTCGGTGTCGGGATCTCACCGACTCGGCCAAAGGCTCGCGGACTTGTCGCTGTGACGCGCATTACCGCCGGTAGGGAATCTCACCCTGCCCTGAAACAGATCTACAGCGAATATTATAAGGGCAGACGGATTGATTGTCAAGAGCAGCTTTTGGGACGGAAGCGCAGTCTCCACAGTCGGAGGGCCGTGCTTCTTTCTTGCCAATTCCCGAGGGTTGTGGTAGCATGACAGCGATGAAAAAGACATATTTGCTCAAAACTGAAGAAGATACCCGAAAGTTGGGCGCGCTGCTGGCCGACGGGGCTAAGCCCGGCGACGTGATCGCCCTGACGGGCGATCTTGGCCTGGGAAAAACCACGCTGACCAAAGCCATTGCAGCACGCCTGGGCATCCCTGAGGAGATCACCAGCCCCACCTTCACCATAATGGCCCAGTACGAAGGCTGCCGTTTTCCTTTTTATCATTTCGATGTTTACCGTGTGCACGAAGAGGACGAACTTTTTGAGATCGGATTTCAAGAGTATCTCGACGGTGGAGGTCTCTGCGTAATCGAATGGGCCGACCTGGTGGAGGATCTGCTGCCCGGAAGGACGCTCTGGGTCCGTTTGGCATGGGATGCCCAAAGCCCGGGAAGGATCTGTACCGTCGGATGAAGATTCTCGTGATAGAAACCACGGGGCCCATGGCCTCGGTGGCCTGGATCGATCAGGACAGGAATGTGAGGGAGCGGGTGAATGATACCCGCTATTCCCATTTGGAGGAGCTGGTGCCAATGATCCGGAGTCTCATGGAAGAAAGCGGCCTGACTCCCGGCGATCTGGACGCTCTTGGCGTCTCCAGGGGCCCCGGGTCCTTTACAGGCGTACGGATCGGCATGGTCACGGCAAAAGCGCTGGCGCAAATATGGGACAAGCCCATCGTGGAAATTCCCACCCTGGCCGCATTTGCCCTGCAAGAAGCCATTGCGCCGGGGACTCTGACGGTGCCTGTTTTGGATGCCAGAAGAGATCAGGTCTACGGAGGCGCCTGGCGAAAAACCGGGAGATTCCGGATCGCTGAGGCCATCGAGGAAAAAGCCTGGGACCTGGAAACATTTCTGGCACTGCTGCACGATCGCCAGCAGGATGGCGAATGTGTAGTTTTCTGCGGCGATGGTGTGGATGCCTATCAAGAGTTGCTGAAGCGTTATCCGAAGCCGTTTCGATTTGCCGAAGGCAGCGAGCGGAATCAGCGGGCCTCCTCGGCAGCGCAGCTGGCGCTGAACTTGTATCTGGAGGGCCGCGTCACCGACGCGTTCCATGCTGCGCCGGTCTACTTGCGGCAATCCGAAGCGGAGCGAAAGCTGTTGGAAAAATGTGCGAAGTGAGATTCCGGGATGCCGTCCCGGCAGACAGCGCGGCCATCGCGGAGCTGGAGATCCTTTGCTTTTCCTGCCCCTGGAGCAGGGAAGCCCTGGAGCAGGAGCTGGCGCAAAACCCTCTCGCCCGTTATTGTGTTGCCGAAGCGGAAGGGCGTATCGTGGCCTACGGGGGTCTTTGGATCGTCGTGGATCAGGGGCATATCATCAATGTGGCCGTGCATCCGGCATACCGCCGTCAAGGCGTAGGAAAGGCTCTCATCGCCGAAATGCTTCGACGAACAGGGCCCGAAGGAGTAACGGCTTATACGCTGGAAGTCCGACGGTCCAACGAGGCTGCCTTGGCGCTTTATGACAGCTTTGGCTTCCGGCCTGCCGGCATACGGAAAAACTACTATGAAAATCCTGTGGAAGATGCCCTCATCCTCTGGCGTGGCATGCCTCAGACTGACGGCGCAGATCCGCTGCAAGATACCGAGGAATCATGAAGAACGGAAAACACCTGACCCTTGCCATAGAGACCAGCTGCGACGAAACAGCCGTCGCCGTCCTTGCCGACGGTTGCGAGATCCTTTCCAATGTGATCTCCTCCCAGATCGATGTGCACAGGGCCTTTGGCGGCGTGGTGCCTGAGATCGCCTCCCGCCACCACCTGCAGAATCTGAACGCAGTTTTTGCAGCTGCGCTGGAAGAAGCCGGGATCACGCTGGAAGAAGTGGATGAGATCGGCGTGGCGCCGGGACCCGGGTTGGCCGGAGCCCTGCTGATGGGAACAGCTTTTGCCAAAGCTGTGACCTTTGCTGCCCGAAAGCCGCTGGTGGCCGTGCATCACATACAGGCCCATATCATGGCCAACCTTATTGAACATCCTATGCTGCAGCCGCCTTTCATGGCCTTGGTTGTATCCGGCGGCCATACGCATTTGATCGGTGTCGAAGGATACAATCAATTCCGGATCTGGGGAAAAACCCGGGATGATGCCGTGGGCGAAGCTTTTGACAAAGTCGCAAGAGTTTTGGGGCTCGGCTATCCCGGCGGTCCGCGCATCGACGAGGTGGCGGTCTTCGGAGACCCGGAGGCGGTACCGTTTAAACGAGTCTATCTGGAAAAGGGCAGTCTGGACTTTTCCTTCAGCGGCATCAAAACCGGCGTGATCAATTATCTTCACACTCAGAAGCAGCGAGGCAATCCGGTCAACGTGCCGGATGTGGCCGCGGGATTTCAAGCGGCCGTAGTGGAGGTGCTGACGGATAAAGCGATGATGGCCATTGAACGGACAAGTTATGGCACGCTGGCGCTGGCCGGCGTTCTCTTCGAGGAACTGTCGCCGTCCGAACTCGA
>CALLHZ010000030.1 GCA_938009115.1 uncultured Clostridia bacterium | reverse complement strand
AGATACGGGCTCAACCGGCATAATTACAGAAGCATCCATTGAAAATACTGTGCTGAGGACCTCGACACCCACTGGGGCGCCAGCCTGCACCACCATTTTCCATACAGGCAAATCGTTACTCTCATAAGAAATAGTGCTGCCTGTATTGGCGAAATTCACTGCCACCGTAGGCATTGCCACGGCAAATACAGATGCTGGAACAAGCAACATCGTTATCATACAAACTGCTAGTAGTAAGGATATATGCTTATTCATTCTACCCATTCTGTTCATTGTCAATTCCCCCTATCCCTCAGTTGCTTTTCCCGAAACCATCCAAAAGTGCTGATATATCATAGACATTTACGGCTCCATTACGGTTCACATCAGAGCCGCCATATGTAAACCCTTCGGTTTTACCAAAATCGTTCAAAAGAGCTGTAATGTCATAGACATTAATCGCGCTATTGTTATTGACATCTCCTGCATAAACTTTGTATGCAATGCTGGGAAGCAGTAAATCAGTCGGTTGCAGGATGACTTCTTTATACTCCGACACACAATAGTCTCTTGCTCCCGCTTTTAAATAATATGTTCCCGCTGATACATCGGAAAATGCAAATGACGCGGTCCTGTCTGTTTCTGGTATTGATTTAGAAATGCTAATAGTTTTTTCAATAGTTGTCTTCGTACTGTCTACTAAGGTTAAGACCAAACTGTCCGTTCCAAAGTATTCAACAGTCCCTGATACCAGAATTCCCGACACACTGATCGTCGCAACCCAAACGGGTCCTTCTGCAAGGCCTCCAAGATATAGCGAATGGTATTCTTCTTCTGTATCCATAGGTATGAAACCGGAGAACGTGACGGTATTGATTTCGGCTCCTGCCGCTACTGCAGTTTGATCGATATAGGTGATGCCGGATTCCAGATTGATCGGCACTTTGCCATCGGTCAATGCGCTGCCGGACATCGCCAGCAACACCACTTGGGTGCCTGCCGCCGCTGTCGTTTCGTATACCAGAGTATACGCTTCTCCGCTTTTCGATAAGTCATACTCTCCGTTTGCTGCCGATGCTGGCATACACTGCAAAGAGATGATTACCAAAATCAGGATCAGCCTCCTGAAAGCTGTCATTGTGCTACCTCCTTATACGAAATTTTGCATGATCGGTGAAAGAAGTAATACTATATTTGTCATCACTTCCTTTTCGATCGCCCCGTCCGGATCCCATGGATCAGCAAGAGAAGAAATGATGACAAGGTTTTTATCCGGATCCCATTTCACGTCTTGTCCAAATGCTTCTGCGATAAATCGCACCGGCACCATGGTCCTGTCCCACCCTTTATTAATGACCGGAACAGTATCCATATTTTCGATAGTATCGTTGATTCTGAATTCTTTTCGACCTACAGTCATTATAATAATTTTGTTTTGATAAGTGATCGTGATCTGCTCGGTATCACCATCCCAGTCCACGGTTGCACCCATGGCCTCGGCAATGAATCTGACAGGAACCATTGTGCGGTCATTTTCGTCGATGTATGGCTTCACTAGGGTATTGCTTCCGTCAATGCGGACCAGTTCGCCGTCTTTTGTCGCAGTGCCGTTGGCAATTTGAAGGATGATTGTATCGCGCAAACGAAGAGCCTTCGGCGATGCTGTGTCAGGCACATCGGACTGCCCGACGGATACGGGTGATACGATTTTGTCGACAACGCTTTCACCTAATCCAGAAGGCATTTGCACCTCTACTGCCGTATCGACGTTATAGCCGCCTTCAGCAAGACCCCCGCCTTCCGGAATCGACGCATTATAGGGCCCGCCGGATGTTTTCGTGGCAAGTTTGATCGATACGGATTCGCTGCCGATTTTTCGGAATGTAAAGGTGTAAAGCAGCTTTCCTGTAGAATCCGCTGTTATGTTCCCACTGCCGGGATTGACATATCCGCCGCACTCAAACAGGCCTTTCTGTGTGTCAAGTTTGTTGCCCACTGGATTCATCCAGGAAGACGACTCTTCCGATGCCGTTCCAAAACCCGCAAACGAAGCCGCAGGCTTTCCGGTGCTGTCCACAGGAGACACTGCATCGCTATCATAACTAAAGGCAAACTGAAAGGCATTAAAGGTCGCATTATATACTGTCAGCGTAACGCGAAATATGCCTTCAGCATCTGGGGTTTCTGCTTTCAGAACCACACGTGCCATATCCTGACTTTCCGCACCATATACGAAGGCGGCACAAGAGAATACAAGGACAAAAACCAGGATAAGGGCTGCTAATTGTCTTACTTTCAAATGACTTACACGTCCTTTCTTGGTGTGCTCAAAGTGAATGCAAATACTATAAATATCATACTACTACGCGGTAATGGATAAGGCAACATAGCGACTGTAAAATTTTTTTGCAACATCTAAAGCGTCTCTACAATAACCGCGCTCTCCGGTGTAAAGGTATCGTCGAGAATAAATACCTTGCATACCTTCGGCTGGTAACTTGTGTTGTAGTTGATCACTGCACTGTCGCTGATGCCGGTCGGAGTCAGCCAAACACTTCTGGTCGTGATCCCGATCATCCGGCTCCCGTCATAAAGTGCATACATAACGTTGACAAGCTTATTCACCGCGGAAGATATGATCTCTTCAGAGGCGTTGAAAACGATCGCTGCCTGGGTCGTCCCGGCTGTGCAGGATACGATTCTGCTCAACTGGACCGACAGGCCCGGTACTGCGGCGCCGCTAACTGTGAATGCAGCAGGTGTCGATGTCACGTAGCCCTCTTTTTCTGCAAACCAGGAATAGGATCCATCGACCAGCGCCGTGCTTGCCTTGCCCTGACTGTCTGTAACAAATGTACCAACAAACTCTTCACCTGTATTGAGAGTGACCGTCGCGCCAGGAATGGGCGTTGTACCATCGTTATTCGTCACAGTAAATCCAATGGTATAGATCTCTGTGAGCGTGATCGTCGGCACCGTGGTATCACCCAGGACGGTCACTTCGCCGGTGACAGTCTTGTAGCCTTCTTTGGTGATCGTGTAAGAATAGGTGCCGTCGGCAATGCCCAGGATCGCCGTTCCGCTGGTGACCGTGGCGGTTTTGAGCCCGCCGGCCAGGGACACGGCGGCCCCTTCGCCGTTGACCACCGTAAAGGTGACCACAGGCTGTCCGGTACTGGTAAAGTTCACTGTCCTTGTCGCGGTGTTGCCGCTGTTGTCCTCAGCCGTGATCACGACCGCATGGGCGCCGTCGGCCAGGCCGCCGGTCAGATTTACAGCGTAGCGGCCGTTTCCGTCGATGTACAGACCCGCGCTCAGATCCACACTGTTCAGGCTCACGGTGATATCGGACAGAGCAACGGTACCAAGGACGTCGGTCACCTCAAAGAGGATCTGTCCCATGTCGTTGTCCATGACCGCGTCTTCCGCCGGCGACAGCACCGTGATGACCGGCGCGTCGGAATCGGACAACAGCGTAACGGTGATAATGGAAGTAAAGACTTCTTCCTCACTGTAGTTTGCGCTGTAATCCGCGCCTTTCAGATAGACTTCGTACGCGCTGGCCCTTGGCTTTAAGCTGTAACTGCCGGTAAAGGCCCCGAAGCTGTCGGGCACCATGATCTCCGTGGCTACGTCGTCCACGAACAGCACGGCCAGATAGCCCGGATCCATGGTCCCCGTCACCAGGAGTTCCCCGTCGTCCTCATCGTAGCTTGCGGCGGTGGGCGCCGGCACGTTGGCTGGCACTTCCACGTAGACCGGGATCTCCACGGTCCGGATGGAAGCGTTGCCCGGTCTGGAGGACCAGGGATCGATCCCGTTCAAAACCGAGGGCTGTTCGGAGGCCGTGACCGTCACGTCCAGGCCCAGCGCATAGGTCCCCTGGACCAGATCGTTGGGCAGGGTGAATTCCGCCACGAAGGTCTTGCCGTCTCCCGCCGGCACGTCGAAAGTGCCTGCCGGATCGGAGAAGACACGGACGTTCATGTCCGGCACAGCCAGGTTGTTACCTTCCGCGTCTTTCAGGTAGACGGCTTCAAAGTCGACGTTGTCGAGGCCCGCAAGGCCCGACACTTCGTATACAGGCACCTGGGTGCTGAGCGTCTGGGTGCCCGGGGCGCTCTGCTCCGCAGAGGCAACCCCTGCGACGGCCAGTCCTTCGGGCTGTGACACCTCGAAGACCGGTCCGTCCGCCGGAAGCTGGATCACCTGCAGCGTGTAGTATTCTTCTTCCACGCCGCCGTTGATCGTAATGGTGTAGTCGCCGGCAGGCGCGTTGATCACCGTCAGGTCGCCTTCGTTGACGATCTGGCGAGATTCCACATTGGCGGTGAATTCATCGCCGAAGCCCTGGCCGGTGACGCTCATGGTGATGGAACTGCCCTCCAGCGCCGCCAGGAAGAGCCTCATCTGGCCTATGCCGTCTGCTGCCGTCACCGTCACCTCGGCGGAGGAGGGATTGCCTTCGCCGCCCAGGAAGCCGCTGCGAGGCAGCGTGTAGTCGTTCATGCTGCGCAGTGCCGCGTTCAGCTCCGCGCTGCCGGCCATAAAGTGTTTTATGTAAGGTCCGTGGACGCCGGCGATGGACATGCTGTCGGGCTCCGAAAGATCGAAGGTGACGTACATGTTGAAACCGGCGGGATCCCGGAGGGTCGCCTTCGGAGCGGCAAGCTGTACTGTAAAGGTGTAGCTTGCGCCCGGCAGGATCAGCTCTCTCGGAGCCGAAGCCATATCCAGGATAGCGCCGCCGTCCATGACACGCACGGTAGGAGCGGCATAGATGGTCCCGGTGTGGTCGTTGCGGACGGTGATGACCGCCGTGCCCAGACCGAAGTCCTCGTTGTCTCCCACGACGATGTCCGTCATGTCGATGCCAAGGACCGTAACGGGAATGGGGGGGTCGATCTTGCGCCACTCGTCCACAGCCCGGAAGACGGACAGCACCGAGGTGGCGACTTCGAACTGCTTGGCGGCAGCAAAGCCGGTGTTCACGTAGAGATTTGCCGCGTTGTTGGCCACGGCCTTGGCCGTGGAGCTGTCGGCGGAGTTCAGGGCTTTCTCCCAGGGCGCCACCACCGCGTCGCCCATGGCGCCTGCCATGGAGCTGATCAGGCCGGCGCCGGCGGCAGCCACGCCGGACCCGAAGGCCAGGGCAGTGCCAAAGACGGCGTTGGCGGTGATCATGGTCTTGACCGTATTCAGGTTCCAGCGGTCGGCCACGTTGGTGAAGCCGGCGGCCAGCGCCGAATTGAGTCCGATGCCCGCTTTATACAGGCCGCCGAATTCCAGGACGCCGGGAACCAGGCTCCCTTCATCGCCCTTATAGATCCAGAGGTCGCGGTAGCGGCCCAGACGGCTTTCGGGCAGGGGCTCCAGCGTTCCCTGGCTGCTCCGGTTGGCGTAGGAGTATTCCAGCTGGCGGTTCAGGCCGCTCACGTAGTCCAGCAGCACCTTTGCCGGATAGTAGGCCGTCTGGGCGCCGTTGGTGGCCTTGTAGCCTTCCAGCAGCGCAATGGTTTGATCCAGGACCGCTTCGGCCTGGGTGGAAATGTCGTTCAGCTCCATATAGCGCACCGACTGGATGTCCGCCATCTGGTACGCCTTCAGTGCGTTGGCGTCCTCGTTTTTCGCCATGAGGGCTTTGTATGTCTCATAGAAGGTATCGTTGTCGGCCACCGGCACGTTCATGGCAAAGACGGCGTATTCCACCAGCAGCTCGACCCGGTCGTCGTTGTCGTCCAACAGGGACGCTTCGGCCATGAAGCGATTCAGATAGGAATTGGTATCCTCGTCCACATCGGTCCTGCCGTGGAGCGTGCCTTCCAGCAGGTCCGCCAGCGCGGCGGGCGAATAGTCGGTGTCTTCGGCCTGCCTCGGCAGGTTGCCGACCAGGCGGACCCAGGCCGGCGCCGTGGAGGCGATCTCCATCATCTGAGAACCGTCCATGATGGCGGCCAGGGTGTTGGCGGTATCGCCCAGCTTAAAGGTGGCTTTGTCCAGAGCATTCAGCAGCGACGTTCCCGTCTTGACGCTGAACACGCCGTCCTGGTCGATGGCGTCGAAGATATCCAGCACCGTGCCTGCGTCGATGCCCAGCAGGTACTGGAACGTGATGTCGGCGCCCAGTTTCTTGAGGATGCCGTCGGTCTGGTTGCTGTTCAGGATGTACCGGGCCTTCATGACGGCTTTGCCCAGGGCGTTCACTTTCCTCGCCTTGACTTCCGCCGCGGCGGCCAGGGTGTTGTTCTGTCCGGCGATGTTCTGTCCGGCAGCGCTCATCTTATCCAACGCCTGCTTGCTCTCCGCCGGCGCTTTTTGATAGATCTCGGCATAGGTGGTCTCAGCCTTCTTCATGTCTTCCGCAGCCTTGATCCGGTACGCGCCGGCCAGCTCCAGATATTTGTCACGGTCTGCCTGGGTCGCCGCCTTGGAAGCTTTTTCTGCTTCTTCCACAGCCTTTTGCGCGTTGGCATAGGAGGATTCGATAAGCTTCTGGTACTGATCCAGCTCGTTCTGCAATCCCGCCATGGCTGCGGTGGTCTTTACCACGTAATCCTTATAGTTTCCAAGGTCGGAGAAACATTCCTCCCAGTTGACCTTCTGCATGTAATTGTAGATCTTGTCGAAGCTGGACTGTACCGACTGGGTATCGGCCAGCAGATCCTTGACATCGTCCAGGGAATCCTTGGCCAGCTTGGCCTCGGCGCCCAGGATCTTCTGATCCTCCGGCTTCATCTTGCCCAGCTTTTCCGCGTCGCCCTTGAACAGGTTGCCGGCTTTCTCCAGTCCTTTCTGGACCTTTTCATAAGCCTGCTTCCACCCCACCACGGTGCCGATGATATTGGCCATGCCCGCGATGGCGTTGATGCCGTAGGTGATACCTTCGGCCACTTCCACGTTGGTATAGTAGTCGTCGGTGTCCATGATAGCCGACACAAGATCGTATCCGATCTTGTCCACAGCGCCTTCGATGGCGCCGCTCATGCGATCCAGTTCGACGATCAGCTGATCCAGGACAGCCTGATAGGCCACCGGATCATACCGCTGCAGTGACAGCGGCGCAACGACCACATTGCCGCTTTGGACCGTGCGGACTGCCAGACCCGGCAGGTTCGTCCAGTCTTCGATACCCGGCGCGTAGATAGTGAATTCGCCGTAGGTGGTCTCGCCGGGCTTCAAATCGCCCAGGAGCATATCCGGCCCGTTGGTGAAGCCGTGGTTGGCCGAATAAATGTGCCAGATCTCCGTCACGTTCCCCGGCGAGGGGATCACGGGAGCGGCCACGGTGAGTCCGAAAGCCGGACCCTCGCCGATATTGGTGGCGTTCACCCGCAGCTTGTAGCTGTCGGTCAAAGCGCCGGGGATCAGTTCATAGCTCAGATAGACCTTGGGCGCCGCCGTCACTTCCTGCTCCCGGACGGCTGTGACGCCGCTGACCGACTCCTCGACGCTGCTGCCCAGATCGGACAGGGACGTAGAGGAAACGTCGAAGCTGTATTCCAGCCAGGAGTAGATGTTGGCAATGCCCATGTCCGCCTCGTCGAAGAGGCCTTCGTACTCGTCGAAGTAGGACAGCATATCTCTGTAGTAAGTGTTGATGCCTTCCGGCGGCAGGATCAGGAAATCCACGGCCAGTTCTTCGCCGGGAGCCATCTCGGGCACCGTCAGGGTGGCGGTGGCTTCGTCGAAGACGATGCCGCCGCTGGAAGTAGCCGCAGCGGCCACGTCCTTGCGGATCAGTACCTTCGGATCCGTCAGGCCTGTGATCATCCGGATGTTGTCCCCCAACGTCCCGTCGGGATTGGGCATGCCGTCGGCCACCTTCAAAACGATGGTCATGTTCTGCATAAAGCTGTCCGCCGAGGGATTCTTGAGGCTGAAGTTCAGCCTGGTGCTCTGCTTCTCCACGGACACGTCCTGGGCAAAACCGAAGTCGGACAGGGCATCGCCCATGCGTTCCGGCTCGCCGCTGTTCTTGTTCACCTTGGACAGGAAGCTCCGGCTGAAGCTCTTCTCTCCGTTGATGCGGCTGCCTTCGAACAAGCCGTTGTAGCTGGTGGTCATGCGGGTGATCTCGCCGCTATCGTCGCTCAGGTATGCGGAGCCAGGCAAGTAACGCACCAGCACGGGGATGTCACAGCTCAAAACTGTGGTCTCTTCGCCGATGACGGCGCTGCCGCTGATCTTGATCGTAAAGTTGAACTCGGTCTCCCGGGTGTATTTGGGCACTTCATTCAGGGGCAGCACAAAGGCGCCGCTTTCATCCTTCTGGTTGGTACGGAACAAGCCGTTATTTGTCTCCGGATCGTAGGAGACCATGGATAGGGCTCCGCTGCCGAAGTAGTCGACCTCGCTGATCCAGGCGCGGACTCTTGCAAGATCCACGCCCTCGGGGAAGGAAGCCGTAAACTGGCCTGTCCCGTCGGGGGCGCCCAGGGTCGCCTGATCATAGAAGTTGTCGGTGGAAGCGATCCAGTTGATGTCCATCACGTCTTCCGGATTCAGGGTCCCCAGCTCTCTGCGGGAAGTCCTGGCGCCGCTGCTGCTGAGCAGGAAGGTGCCTTCCGGCAGGCCGGTGCCGCTTTCGTCCACTTCGGCCACCACGCCCCGGATGGGGGTGTCTGCCGAAGGATTGGTGATGGCCACACCGCCCCGGATCATGGCAGCCAGGTAATAGAACTCGACTTCGTCTCCGGGGAAGTTGGGCACGATGGCCGTCTCTTTGGCCGCATATTTGTTGTTCTCCATCTGATACAGGGCGCCGGCATAGTTGCCTGCCGAAACGGCGGACCGTTCGGCGGTCATCACGGCGGCTGCATCGTAGGTGAAGGTAAAGGGCATTTCTTTCAACGTGACGATCTGGGCCGACAGGTCCACGGCGGCCGCCACTTCTACGGTGGCCGAATAGGGTTCCAGACCGGCGCCGTTCACGTTGAGGGTATAGATCCCGGCAGGAATATTGTCGAACCGTACCTGACCGGTCAGTTTGCCCTGGCGGTCGGTCTCGCTCATGCCGTCGGTCACCTTGCTTCCGTCCTCGGAGAGGGCTTTGCGTACAGCGCTTGCGGCCTGCTGGCCTTCGGCGGCCTCGGGTCCGATCAGTTCCACGGAAACGCCGGCGACGGCGGTCTGTTTGCTGTTGCGTACTTCAAAGACCACCGTGCCCTGATCCCGGACCCCCACATAAATCGAGATCGGGATGCGCACAGTCTCCACGCCGTCGGCGGCAAGGACCAGCTCATCCTCGTAGACGCCTTCCTGGACATGGGTCGTGGGCGCGATGTAGATTTGCACCACAGCTCTGGCGTCCTTGTCCCGTATAGACAGTCCGTCGGACAGAGGCAGCACGTTGCGCACGCCGTTGGTGGTAAGGGTCATCCAGGGGAGATTCTCCCGCAGGGATGCCGTCAGATTGGACAGGGTCTTGGTGCCGCTGTTGGTGATGCGGACCACCTGGCTCACGCCGTCTCCCGGCCGCACTGCTGTGACGATTTTGTTCCGGAGCGGCGTTCCTTCGCTTTCCCGGACCGTAAGGATCTCTGTCTCCATACCGGCCACGGCCTCGATCACCGTCACGGAAATGGGTACCGTCCGGCTCTTGGCGCCGTTGGCCTGATAGTTCATGGTCAACTGATAGGTATAGGTGCCGGGCGCGGTATCCGCGGCGGCGGTGATCTCCAGGGCGGCATCGGCCGTCTGGCCGATGGCCAGGGTCCCGTTCACAGGCAAGGTGTAAGTGACTGCCCCAAGAGCCAGCCCCGGACTTCCGCTCACAGGCAGGAAGCTGCCTACGGAAAGGCCGGTGACATCCATGGTCCCCACGTTGCCGACGGAGCCGGCGATGGTCTTCGTCTTGCCTTGTACGATCTCCACTGCTGCGGGGATGCCCAGACAGACGCCTTCCACGGTGAATACTTTCGATTCGCTCTGTTTGGCGATCTCGCCCACCCGGGCAGAGACCCAGACGCTGTAGCTGCCGCCGAAGTCTGCGGGCAGCTCAAAGGTATAGGCATAATTGCCGGAGGCGTCGCAGTCCACGGGGATCCGCCATTCTTCCTCGCCGATGATATGGATCAGGGCGCGGGTGCCTGTGGCCGAAACGCCGGCCACGCTGCCGCTGATCAGGATGTCTTCGCCGGCAGGATACTGCGTCTTGTTCGTGTGGACGCTCACCTCGAAATCGTTGGCGCAGGCAAGTCCTGTCGAAGCTGTCGCGTAAGGCGTAAGGCCGTCGGCAGAGGTTGCCGTCAGGAAGACGGTGTATTTGCCTACGGGCAGGGATGCAAAGCTTTGTTTTGCCGTGTATCGGGCCGTGGCCGTGCGGTAGTTCATTTCCCCTTCGTACAGCGGATCCGATACCGGCTTGGACGCCAGATTCTCGCCGGCGTAGATCTCGTAGAGGATCTTTGCGCCGTCCTCCGGCAGCCAGTTGGTATCCGAGTGCCGCAGGTCCGCCTCGATCACGGCGGTGCCGTTTTCGGTGATGGCGGCGATGGGAAGAGCCGTCAGCTGATAGCCTCCGGCCAAAGCCAGCAGCGCCGTGCCGGTGGCCTGGCGGCGGTCGGCCAGCCTCATATTCATCTCGCTGTCGGCGTAGGCCGTCAACGTGTAGGTGCCGGTGGGCAACAGGTCGGCGGTCCAGAGAGGCAGCTCAACGGCAACGGTCTGTCCCGGGCCGGCGTTGGAGGCGACGGTCTTGCGGGCTTTCTCCACGCCGTTCACGTAAAGGGTGACGTCGAAGGGCGCAGTCGCAGTCGCGCTGCCGGTGTTCTTGATCGTCACCGTGGTGCGGATGTTCTCGCCGTAGGAGGTATCACTGCCGCTCTCATCAGCAGAAACGATGCTTTCCACCCTCAGGTTGGGCAGCAGCGTGGTGATGGTTCCGGTAAAGTCCCGGGAGATCCGGTTGTTGGCCAGATCGCTCTCCACGATATTGCCCCGCTCGTTCACGGTGACGGCGATGGTCTTGCCGCCGGCCACTGGCCTGGTCCAGATGAAGGACACAGGCAGCTTCGCGCCGGCGCCCAAAGCATCCTTTCGCACCGTGCCCATGAACAGGTTGTCTGAGTAGAAGTTCAGTTCGATCTCATTGTCTTCGATGGCCGAGCCGGCGTTGTTCAGGTTCAGGGTCACCGTCACCGGATCGGTGCCGGTGATGGCGCCGCTGGCCGGTGTGATGGAAATATCGCTCAGGTACAGATCCGGATAAGTCATGGCGACCTCCCGGGTCAGGCTCTGGCGGTTGTTGGTTTCGTTGGATTCGACCACGTAGCTTCCGGGGCCGTCCACCAGGGCTTCGAACCGGAAGGTCCCCTCCTCGGAGGGCCGGAAGCTGCTGGTGACTGTCGTGCTTGCGCCTGCAGCCAGGCCGCCCGCCACGGTCTCCCTTGCCACGAGCTTGCCGTTGGCAAAGAAGCTCACCACAAAGGTGCCTGCCGCTGCATCCCCGGCATTCTCGACCTGAACCGAAAGCGGCACACTGCTCTTGTAAGCCACGGGACCGTCGATCCCCACGGTAAAGCTGTCTGTGAGGACCTCGCCAACCTGAGTCGAAACAGGCTTCAGATCCGGGAAGTAGATCTGCCCGGCGCCGGCCTGAACGTCAAGCCGGTTGTTGTCGTGGTTCCGCTCATCGATCATCTTGCCGATGTCGTTGGCGATCACCGTCACGATATGGTTGCCTGCAGGTACGGTCCAGTTGAACTCGATGATGCCGGTTTCGTTCACGCCGATCGGATCGGCTGCTGCATCGTAGGTCTTATATCCCTTGTATTGATAATCCACATAGAATCCTACATAAAATTTGTTTTCTACAGCAACGCTGAGCTTTGTCGGGTCTACATCTTTTCCTTCATAATCATCCCACCATGCGCTGTTGGGCTCGTTGTACAGTGTAGCCCGGACCGTCACCACATCGCCCTCGGAAAGGGCGTTGCGGGCGACCTGAATGCCGTCCTTGTAGAATTTAACGCCGCTCATGGGATCACCGGGTACGGCCGGGTCAGCAATCTTCAGGTCAGGCCGGTCGTCCTCCACAGTCACCATCAGGTCCAGAGTGCCGATGGTCAGGTTGTTGTCGGTGACCGTCAGCTTGACCGTTCTGGAGCCGCCGGACAGGAACGTATGCGTGGCGGTGAGGCCGTTGGCCGAGCTTCCGTCGCCGAAGTCCCAGAGATAATTCACCAGATAGCCGTCGGGGTCGTAGGACCGGGAGGCGTCAAAATAAGTCGGCTGCCCTGCCATGGCATCAGCGATGTCCGCCGCCATGGCTACGGGGCCGGAGTTGATGATCAGCTTCGTTTCTTTCAGGATCCGGTCGTTGCGGATCTCGCCCTCCATCAGGTAAGCCCGGAGGATCCACTCCCCGCTCAGGACCTCGATGGCTGCGCCGCTGGTATCCACGACGTCGCCTTGCGTGACGAATTCTTCGTATACGTATTTGGCTTCGCCGGGCAGCAGGCTGGCGATGGGATCGCCGGTGCCGATCACGACGATGCGGCCGTCCTTTTCAGCTTCGAAGTAGACCGAGGCGTTCTCCAGAGCGTATTTGCCCTTGTTCTCCAACTCCGCCCGGACGGAAATGGTCTGGCCCGGGTCGGGATTCAGCCCGATGTCGTAGTATGCGACCTGAGGCTCGAGCTCGCCCTCAATCATGTATTCGCGCCCGTATTCCACCACGTTGATCACGGTGCCGGCGCCGTATTCCACGGTGTACCAGACATTGTCCGCAAAGGCGGCGGCGTCCTCGGTCTTGGGGATCTCGTCGATGATGTAGATATAGCCGTAGTCACGCCAGTAGTTGTTCACCGACAGGGTGACGCCGGCGGCGGTGGTGGTATCCGACAGATAGCGATTCACCGTCGCCAGGCTGCTGCCGGGACGTTCGTCGGGCAGCATGATCACCTGATAACGGACGCTGCTCTCGCCGAGAGTAAACCCGGGCTTGGGCACCTGCAGCTTCAGGATGCTGGTCTCGTCGGTGAGCGGGGTCACCACGGTGGTGTTGTCGGGCACGTGGATGGCCGTCTTCTGACCGCTCTTGAGATTGATCAGATAATTCGGGAAGCCCGTGTAGCCCTCGTTGATCAGGGACAGGGTCTCGCCGGTGACCGGATCGGGCAGCAGGTCGTCCTTGCCGATGATATTCGTATTGACGCCCACGATCAGGGAATCCAGTTCCACGCCTTCGTAGGTCTTATGGGTGATGGTGGCGGTGAACTTGCGGAACTCGCCCTCGTAGGGCTTGGCGCCTTCGCCGCTCTCGTACATCTTCCAGCGCACCAGCCAGTAGCCGCTCACGGAATTGGCCAGGGCGATGGCGCCCTCCGAGGTTTCCATCGTGGTGCCCTCGGGGGGGATGTCGCCCAGGGACAGCTTAAAGCCTTCGCCCGAGGACGAGCCCCAGGAGCCGCCGATGATCTCAAACTCGGTGAGCAGGCCCGCCTGGTTCGTGGTGATCTCCAGCTTGCCCGAATCGATGGACAGATTCCGGGCCCAGCCGCTGCCGTTGTTCGTGGCGGTGACGCCTAGCTTAAAGGGCACACCGGAGAGGATCTTGTGAGGCACATAGTAATCCAGTGTCACCTGGGGCTGCGGATAGATCGTTATGGCAACGCCCTCCGTGGAAGTTTCCACAAAGGTGCCGTTCACGTAATAGCTGACCACGGCGCTGGCATAATAGGTGTTGCCGGTGTCCGGATCGTCGCCGCCCAGTCCTACCAGGGGGATGATCTGCCACTGGCCGACCAGGGACTTGCCTGCGCCCAGGAAGGAAGCGCCGTCCAGGCTGTCGATGCCCGTGATGCCGGTGGTCCGCAGCACATATTTCGAAGCAGGCACATCCAAGCCGTCGGCGTCGGTGAGCTTCACCCGGACGTTCACGTTCTGCAGGGAATAGCTGGGATAGCCGTTGGAGATCCGCAGGGTGGCGTCGAAGGCCTGCCGTTCGATGGTGGCCGTCTGATCCACGGAAAGCTTGATGATCTCGTAGACGCTGTTGCCGCCGGTGACGTCATCGGTGGCGGGGGGCGCGGGCGGCGGAAGCAGATAGTCGATCTCGCTTAGCTGCCCTTCGGGCATCTTGAACTCTTCCACCTTGGCCGCCGAACCGTCTGCCGGTTTGATGGTGACGCTCACAGGCGTGTCGCTGGGATTGTACAGCGGCAGCTTGGATTCCACGAATTTCGCCGGATTTTCGGGCAGTCCCGTATCCGGGTCGAAGCTTACATAGTTGCCCTTCAGCTGGATAAAGTTGGGCATTTTGCTGTAGGGCAGCAGGTATTGCCCCTTCTGGACCTCCAGCTGCAGCCGGACGCTGCCGTGGGCCGGGATCTCGCCGATGTAGCCGCCGCCCACGATGCTGATGCCCGTGTCGGCAGCGTTCTGCCGGACCACCTGGGCCGTAACGTCGGTCAGGGCGATCAGGCCGGTATTCACGACCTGGGCCTCCACGATCATGGTGGACTGTACGTCCTTGGGAATATTGACCCAGGGCGGCACATAGCCGAACTGAGGTGTAGGGATGTTGACCCCGAACTCCAGATTCAGCTTGATCTCATATTCATCCTGTATCGTCGTGGGCACCACGGTCCACTCGATCTGGACCGGCAGGCTCTCCATGGTCACTTCCACGGGGGCCAGGGCCGTGCCGGGCATGATGCTGCAGGCGCCGGACAGGTTCTTGCGCCCGCTGGCGGTGATAGTGTAATCGTAGTCGCCCAGCGGTTTTTGGCTGAAGGTGACCGTGCCGTCGGCGCCGGTGCGGCCGGAGAAGGTCTGATAGTAGGTCCGGGTGACGCCGTTTTCGGAGAAGGTATATTCATCCTGACTCACCAGGGTGATGGTGGCGTTGGGCACACGGCTTCCCGTGTCGTCGGCCACCACAAAGGAGAGGTCGCCCAGTCGGTTGGTGGACACTTCGGCGGCCACAGTCACCAGGGCCATGTAATTGCCGTTGGTCACCTTGATCCGGTCCTGATACTGCCCCAGACCGATGGTCTCGCCGGGGGCAAAGATCACGTCGAAGTAAGCGCTTTCCGCCGGCAGCAGGTTCACTTTCGTCAGGTTGGCCGCCCGGATCCAGGGCACGTTGGCCGGCTGCTCCAGATAGATGCCGTTCATGGCGCCCAGACCTTTATTGGTGATCTTGATGGTCTTGACGATCTCGGTGCCCGGATTGATGCCCACCTGGACCCCCTTGGGATCTGTGACGGGGATCGGCGTGGCCGGGCGGAGGTTGAGGCGGATGTTGCTGACAGCTTTCGTGCCGTCGGCCGCCGTCACTTCCAGCCGGTAGGAGGCTGTATCCGAAGCGTCCAGGGCGGCGGAGAAGTTCAGCACCACCGAGGTGGAGGCTGCCGGCGGCAGGATGCGCAGCATCCCTGTGGTATCCATGGTGGCCACCACATTGCTGCCTTCCAGCTTCGTCAGGACGGCGGTGAGCCCGCTCAGGGCGTTGTCGCCGGCCATGGCCGCGTTCTTGATCGTAATGGTCTTGGAGAACGTGGAATTCTTCACAGCCGTCAGCTGGAGGCTGGAAGGATCCGCCGTCAGGCCCCGGACCTCAAAGGACGTGGTGGCCGCATTCCCCAGCATACGCTGGAACGCGAACACGCTCACATCCCAGTGGCCCGCTTCGCCGTGCCTGGGGTAGAAGCTGTAGGTGAAGTCGCCGTTGGCGTCCGTTTGCAGGAAACGAATGTGTTCGCCTTGGTATTGCAGCAGGATCTCGTTGCCCCGCTCATCGCGGCCCAGTCTGGGCTCGGGGAGCCTGGGCAGGAGCATCAGATCCAGGACCACGGTCTCGTTGGCCATGGGTTCGCCGTTGGCAAAGGTAAAGTTGCCGGTGATTCGGACCTCTTCGCCCAGCTGGTACCGGGGCGCGTTGACGGATACCGTGGCGATGGTGTTTTCGATGACCTTGATATTCACCACTTCACTGATGGTGGCGCCGCCGCCCTGTCCGCCCTCAATGGTGAGGGTGTAGGTGCCGCTGGCCAACACAGCCAGGGGGATGTTGGCGGTAAAGATGTCGTTGACCTGGCATTCCATGTCGCCTTCGCGCTTCACTTCGGAGCCCAGCTTCAGGATATAACGGGCTGTGACGCCGTCATCGTTGTCCAGCAGGGTCCCCGGGGTTGCCGAGTTGTAGAACCGTGCCTGAATGGGGATGTAGTCGTCAGTCGAAGAATACAGCACAGCCAGGAAGTCCTCGTCGGCCATTTCGCTGTTGGGGCTGGTGACCATGATGATCTGATTTTCCACGGTGATGGGATCCGTTATCCAGATGCGGTTTCTGGGCCGTTCAGGCACCACCGGCTCCTGGCGGATGGCGTTGTAGTTGTCCGCCACGATCTTGTACTCGAACTCACCCGCTGTTCTGGGCGTGTAGGTGAGCGGCACGAAGGAAGTGCTGTAGCCCTTCAGCCCTTGCAAGGAATATCCTGCCACCTGCGTCCAGTCTTTGTCCGCATCTTGAGCGGGCCGGTCCTCCACGTAGGGCCTGGCATACAGACCTACCGTAAAGGGCGTAAACACCGTGGCCAGGCTCTCGTTGCCCACGGACGCAATGAAGGTGGCAGGAGTGCCGAATTTCAGGGAAGTGGGGACCTGCACCGACGTGATATTCAGGTCCGGGTAAATGATATCGAAGGAAGGCAGCGTCCTGCTGTCCGTCACGGCAGCGGAAAGAACGCTGAGTTCCTCGTCCACTTTTACGTTGAACACGAAAGGCCGCTGAGTGCCGTCAGCCTCCTGGACCGGTTCCACCACAGTCCAGCGGCCGGTGACGGTCTTGGACTCGCCGGCGGCCATGCCGGCCACGTCGATCTTGCGGAAGGAGGTCGCGCCGATGCGCAGATCGACCTTAAAGGCATCTGCGATGGCAAAGGCCGAAGCGTTGGTCAGCTTGACGCTGAACAGCAGGGACGTTCCCTGGGCAAACCGCGTCTCCTGGGGCTCCCAGGTGATACTTTCCACAATGATGCTGGGGAACTCCACGGTAAAGGCAGGGGTCTCCGCTTCGTACAGGTTGTTGCTCTTATCGAGTTCCAGATGGACCGGGTTCGTAACGTCGGCCCGCACTTCCAGGGTGTGAACGCCCGCCGTAGGCTTCACCGGGAAGCTGACGGTGGTCTGGGCGCCGATGGCCAGGGTGGAGACCTGCTTGGTGGAGATCAGCACGTCGTCGATGTACAGGGACGCGTAGAAAGGCTGGTCCGCAGCACGGTCGGCGCTGGCGTTTTTCACCGTGGCCGTATACTGGAACACTTCCTCGGAATTGAAATGGGTCGTCCCCATGTCCTTGCCCGTCCAGCTGATATCGGTCACCTGAATATCCACGAAGCTGGTCTGGGTCGAATTGATGCTCCGCGTGATGGTGTTGTTGTTCTTGTCTGTCTCCTTCAGATTGTCCAGGATATCATTGGCTTTGGCCGTGACCACATAGTCGCCGGCGGAAGCTACCCAGGTGTAGGTCACTTCCGTGGTGCCGCCCACGGGGATCACGGTGCCGTCGGCTACTTTGGTGTAGCCCATGTATTTATTATTCAAATAGAAGCCTACAAGGAAGCCCAGGTTGCTGGGGCCCTTACCCTTGTTGCCGATGACGGCCCGGAGGGTCACCACGTCGTTTTCTCTGGGATCCTCCGGCGTCCAGGATAAGGACTCCACGAAGAGGTCCGGCCGGTTGTCGGTGATGACCAGGCTCTGGACGGTCGTGGTCTGAGCGCCCTGGTTGTCGGTGGTCCGGAGCTGCACGGTATAGGTGCCCGGCTGGACATAGCCGTAGGTGACGTTCTTGCCCGTGAGGGTCTTGCCGTCGCCGAAGGTCCAGCGGTATTCGTTGATGTAGTTGCCGGCGCCGGCGTCCGCCGACCCGTCGGCGGAGAAGGCGAGGATCGTGCCCGTGGGCACGGACCCGGCTTCCGCCACCACGGTTGCGCCGTTTTTCACGGTGAGAACAGCCGTGGGGGCCGCGTTGGCGGTGAACAGCTGGATCTGCTCCTTGGCCCTGGCCCCCGCTGTTTCCGTGGTGCTGCCGGTGGTAGCCACGGCGGCTTTCAGTCGCAGGGACGCGCCGGCACTGATGGAGACCGGAGGCGTCCAAGTCGTGGTCACATTCACCGCAGTGTTGCCTACCAGGCCCGTAAAGGTCTTCTGGCCGATCTCCGTCCAGGAGGCTCCTTCATCCAGGGAGTAGGAATAGGTCACCGTGCCCTGGGCCGTGGCATAACCCTGGTTGGTCACCCGGGCGGTGATGGTGTTTTCCCGGTCGATCAACGGCGCGTCGGGGCTGGCCGTGACATCGGCGGGACTCAGGATCGCAAGACCGCTTTCGGCAGTAGGCACCCCGGAGACCTGCAGCGTCCGCTGGGTCCCGATGTTACCGGCCTTGTCGGTCATAGTGGCGATATAATAGTAGGTGACGCCGTTGATCAGACCGTTCGTATCGATGTAATTGCCCCGGACCTCATCAGCCAGCAGGGTGGCCGGACCCGGCTCAAAGCCGCTTTCCGTGCTCCGGTACAGCGTAAAGTAGTCCATGGGCGCCGTATTCTCGCCGGTCACCACTGGAAGGGTCATCAGAAGGATCAGCTTGCCGCCGGTCATGGGATTGTCCACCGTCACGACAGGGGCAGCCGCCGTATTGCTCTTGACCAGGTTGAAGGTTCGGGTCTGGATGCTCACAGATTCCGAGCCGCCCATGTTCTGGACCGTGATGCGGACGGTATAGGCGCCAGGGGCCAGCGCGGAGGCATCCCAGCTGGCCGCGCCGCTGAAGAGCGTTTCTTCAAAGCCGTCATAATCGGTCAAATTGGTGGTCTTTTGCGTAATGGCAGCGCCGCTCACCACGGTGATGGTCTCCCACACCGCGCCGGCGGGATCGCTGTAGGGCTGGTATTCATAGGTGACGCTGGACACCCCGATATCGTCTTCCACCAGGG
>CALLHZ010000029.1 GCA_938009115.1 uncultured Clostridia bacterium | reverse complement strand
GAACGACCTTCTCCCCGAAGGCTTCTGCGATCATTTCTTTTGTCAGATCGTCCTGCGTGGGTCCCAGACCGCCGGAGGTGATGATCAGGTCGCAGTCCAGAAATGCATGCTTTATCATTTCCTTCAGCCGGGCCGGGTTGTCACCTACTGTAATATGATACATCACATCGATGCCCATTTCGATCATCCGGCGGGATAAATACACCGTATTGGTGTTGACGATCGAACCGAAAAGGATTTCAGTTCCGACGCTCAGAATAGTACATTTCATCGAATTTTGCCTCCGTTTACAAGTTGAATATATTTCTGTTTTTATAGATATACTCTGCGCCGGACACTACAGTCATGATCACCGAGGCCCACAGGAACAGGCTGGCGGCCGCCGCGAGCCAATCCGGGCTGTTGAGGATCAACAGCGGAACGGCGATCATCTGCAGCACTGTCTTGATTTTTCCGGTCGTTCCTGCTGCGATCACGATCCCTTCCGAGGCTGCTACGGTCCGCATGCCCGCCACAGTAAATTCCCGGGCCAGAATAACGATCAGCATCCAGGACGGAACGATGCCGTTTTCAACCATACAGGAAAAGGCCGAATAAACCAGGACCTTATCCGCAAGAGGGTCCATGATTTTTCCGAAATTGGTAATCAAATGGTGCTTTCTGGCAAGATATCCGTCCAGATAATCCGTGAAAGACGCGGCAAGGAATACAGCTAACGCAGCCGGGGTCTCTCCTTTCAAATACAGGAAAACGAAAACTGGCACCAGGATCACCCGTCCAATCGTAAGTTTATTGGGAAGATTCATGCTTCACCTCTTCCTGTAAAACACCGGTCAGATCGTAATCAAAGGCATCGGTCACACGCACCTTGACAAGGTCTCCAATCTTCAAAGGACGATCTGCTGTAAACAGGATACTGTCGTCGATCTCCGGTGCGTCACGCCAGGTCCTGCCGCAATAGCTCCCGTCTTCCATGACTTCTTCGACCAGAACCTCCGTGATTGCTCCGACCATTTGCAGGTTGGTTTCCAAGGCTATCTGGCGTTGCGCTGCCATGATACGGTCCCTGCGCCGTTCCTTCACATCTTTTCGTATCTGATCCGGAAAACCCGCCGCCGCAGTCCCTTCTTCTCTGGAATAAGCGAAGACACCCAGTCGCTCAAACCGCATTTCTTTGATAAAGTCTAAAAGTTCATCAAAGTATTCTTTTGTTTCGCCCGGAAATCCCGTGATCAAGGTCGTGCGCAGCACGATTCCTGGTATTTCTTTACGTAATTTTGTTATTGTCGCCTTGATGGAAGCCTTTGTAGAATGGCGATTCATACGTTTCAAAATGTTATCGCTGCAATGCTGCAGAGGAATGTCCAGGTATTTGCATATTTTCGGATGATTTCGGATGGCTTCGATCAATTCGTCTGTGATCCTGTCTTCGTAGCAATACATCAGCCGGACCCAGCGGATGCCATCCAGACTGCATAACTCCTCCAGCAGTCGCACCAAATGCCCGGTTCCCGGCAAATCTGACCCATAGGCTGTCACGTCCTGGGCCACCAGAACCAGCTCACGACAGCCCGCCGACGCCAGTTCCCGGGCTTCCCGCAGGATCTCGGAGGCGTTTCTGCTGCGATAGGGCCCGCGTATGGAGGGTATGCTGCAATAGCTGCACACATTATCGCAACCCTCCGCGATTTTCAGCGGTGCCGTATAAACCGGACCTGCCGCGATGCGCTGCCCTATTTCCTTGTATACGGGCCCGCAGGGGCTGCGGAAAACCCGTTGACCTTCGGCTTTACCGTTCAGAATCGAGGGGAGCCTGGCGTAATCGTTCACACCCAAAAAAAAGTCCGCCTCGGGGATCAACGCTGAAAGTTCTTCTCCGTACCGCTGGGAAAGACAGCCGGTGACGATCAGTGTCTGACGTTCATTTTTATCTGCGGAAAGCGCCAGGATGGCATCGATGGACTCCTGCTTTGCATCTTGTATGAAACCGCAGGTGTTGACCATAAGGATATCGGCCAAGGCAGGATTTTCCGTCATTTCATGGCCCTCCGCCTGCAAGAGGCCTGCGGTGCTCTGACTGTCTGCTGTGTTTTTATCACAACCCAATGTTTGTATGAATATCTTCAATCGCAATACCTTTCTGGTCACTCTTTGGCTTGCTCTTCGAGCTGGAGAAACTGGTCCAGAGACATCAGGACTTTACGGGGCCTTGAGCCGTCCGACGGACCGATGATCCCCCGCTCTTCCATCATGTCCACCAGCCGCGCCGCTCTGTTATAGCCAATTCGGAACCGCCGCTGCAACATGGACACGGAAGCCTGTTCAGCCCGCACTACTGTTTCGATGGCATCGGTGAGCAGTTCATCGGCCTCCTCTTCGTGACGCGCCCCGCCGGAGCCTACCCGGTCGATCGCAGCCATGACGTCTCCGGCATATTCCGGCTCGGGAAGATTCTTTTCCATGAAGCTGATGATGCTGTGGACCTCGGCATCAGAAATAAAACACCCCTGGACCCGCAACGGCTTGCCAAGTCCCTGGGGGCTGAAAAGCATGTCGCCTTTCCCCACCAGTTTTTCGGCGCCGCCCATGTCCAGGATCGTCCTGGAGTCAAACTGCGAGGACACGGCAAAAGCGATCCTGGAAGGAATATTGGCTTTGATCACACCAGTGATCACATCCACCGAAGGCCGCTGCGTGGCAACGATCAGGTGCATGCCGGCTGCGCGGGCCATCTGCGCAAGCCGGCAGATGGATTCTTCCACCTGGGACGGCGCGATCATCATCAAGTCGGCCAGCTCATCGATGATGATGACGATCTGGGGCAGGACCAAATCCTCTTCGCCCTTGGCCTTTACGGATTCATTGTAAGACTCCAGGTCGCGCACGCCTTCTTCTGCAAACTTTTTGTACCGGTCCGTCATTTCGGCGACAGCCCAGCTTAAAGCAGCGGCGGCCTTTTGGGGCTCGGTGACCACAGGGATCAGCAGATGCGGAATACCATTATAATTCCCCAGCTCCACTACTTTGGGATCGATCAGCAACAATTTGACCTCGCTGGGCTTCGCGCGGTACAGAATACTTACGATCAGCGTATTGATATAAACTGATTTTCCGGATCCTGTCGCGCCGGCGATCAGCAGGTGAGGCATATCCTTCAGATCCGTCACGATGCAGTCGCCGGAGATCCCTTTTCCCACCGCGACGGCGATCTTCGATTTATGCCTTAAAAACTCGTTGGATTCGATCAGTTCTCGAAGCACCACTTTATTAATGGATTCATTTTCCACTTCGATCCCGATAGCAGCTTTTCCCGGTATCGGCGCTTCGATACGGATGCTTTTGGCTTTCAGGTTCAAGGCAATGTCGTCGGCAAGTCTCACGATACTGGCGACTTTGACGCCGGCGCTGGGCTGTATCTCATACCGGGTGACGGTCGGGCCTTTTACTACATTAAGAACGCTGGCGCTGACACCGAAGCTGCTCAGCGTTTCCTCCAGCAGCTTGGCTTTGTTTTGCAGGGTGGTTTTTTCGATAGTGCCGCGAATGGCTTCCGGTTTCTTAAGGAGATCAACCGGAGGAAACCGGTAGATTTTTTCCGCAGGCGGCCGGCTTTCCGCCTTTGGCTCAAAAGGGTCCTTTGCTTTATGTTCTGCAGGCGCTGGACTCCCGTCGAGGCCATAGCCTTCCGGCGCTTTTTTCTTGCTGTCGCCGAACAAGCTGTCATCGGTCACATAGTCCATGATCTTTTTGCGCCTGTCGGAAAGATCCTGAGGCTCCCGGACCGGATTGAGTCCGATGGTTTCAGGCGTGAACTGAGGCAGAGAAGCTTCGGCTGCAGCTTTGAATTCTTCTCCGCTGATGTGGATATCCGGGACGGAAGGCTTCACTTCTGTTTCGGCCTTTTGTTCGCCTTTTGCCCGTTCAGCAGCCTCTTTTACTTTCTTTGCATGTTCCAATTCCTCTTCCATACGCTGGCGTCCTGTGCCTTGCGCGCTTTTTTCCAGGATAGAACGATTGATTGCAAGCTGCTCCTCCTTCGTCTGTCTGGAGGCCATGCGCCGGATTTTCCAATTATCGAAAAAGGTAGCCAGAGGTGTATCGATGATAAAGAGGAGCGTGATCATGATCCCCACGACGGAAGTGATGTACAGGCCCGCCTTCCCCACCGACTTCACCAGAAAAGAAGCCGGCAGTATGCCAAGCACGCCGCCGCTGTCAGCTCCGGCAGTGAATATTTCCCGCAGGGAAATCAGCGTCTGATGATCGTAGATCCCAGGATAAAACGAAGCGTTGATCACAGAAGCGAACAAGAACAGAAGCACCAGGCACAGAATGGAACGGACCGTCATGTAAGACGCTTTTCGCGAAAACACCAGGATCCCGTACAAAATCAAGTAGTACGGCAAGGCATAAGCGATCCGGCCGAATGCGCCGAAAAGCAAGGTCTGCACAAAACGGCCCAGTTCTCCGGCAGCTTGCGTTTGCAGGCTCACAGCAAAAAAGGTGCCGACAGCGATCAAAACGATCGCCCAGATCTCATCATGGAGCCGCTTTTTTCGCTGCAGGACCTCTTGCTTTTCTTTTTCTTTCGCCTGGATCTTTTCTTTTTCCGCTTTTCTGTCGGATGTCTTTTTTGAAGAAGCTGATGCTGTTGAGCTCTTCTTGCTGGTGGGCATATCCGTTCCTCCGTGCGACCGGCCCGGTCCGGTCAAATACTGCTGATGTCATTGAATTGTGTTATTCTATGTTATCACAGTTCGCAAAAGTCTGCAATTCGCTTCCGTTACGGATGAATCCACCAAGTCCCTTCATTTCACCTTGTCATACCGCTTTTGTTCCGTGTATAATGTCTTTCATATATAAACTCATTGTCCGTTATTATATGTCCATAGATCCCCAGGGAGGTGTCGTACATGAAGAACAAACCGAATATCGCAGTCGTAGGGGCAACCGGTCTGGTGGGCACCACCTTTCTGAAGGTCCTGGAGGAACGCTCTTTTCCTTTTGAAAATCTTTACCTGATGGCAAGCGCAAAGTCTGCCGGCAAAAAAGTTGTTTTTAAGGGCAAGGAATATATTGTCGAAGAATTGAGTGAAAAATCTTTTCAAAAACCGATCGATATCGCTCTTTTTTCGGCCGGTGGAGGAACCTCTCTGAAATACGCTCCCATCGCCGCAGCCAATGGCTGTATTGTGGTGGATAACAGCAGCGCCTGGCGAATGGACCCCGAAGTGCCACTGATCGTGCCGGAAGTAAATCCGGAAACAACAGCCCTTGCCGTAAAAGGGATCATCGCAAACCCCAATTGCTCCACAATCCAGGCCATGCTGCCGATCAAAGCGCTTCATGACGCATACAAAGTCAAGCGGATCGTTTACTCCACTTATCAGTCCGTGTCCGGCGCCGGTGTCAAAGGGTTGCGCGATTTGGAAGAAGGAATCAAAGGCAACGATCTCTGCCAGGCATTTCCCCATCCCATCGCGGGCAATTGCATTCCGCATATCGACGCATTTCTGGAAAACGGTTACACCAAAGAAGAAATGAAGATGGTCAACGAGACCCGGAAAATACTTGGCGACGATTCCATCCGTATCACAGCGACCACGGTACGGGTTCCCGTGCGGGGCTCCCACAGCGAGTCGATCAACCTTGAATTTGAAAAGCCTTTCGATCTGGAGGATGTCAGAGGCCTGCTTTCAGCCATGAAAGGACTTGTGCTGATGGATGACCCGGCAAACAACTGCTATCCCCTGGCCCGTGATGCTGAGGGGACTGATGAAGTATATGTGGGACGTGTCCGCAGGGATTTCAGCGTGGAAAGCGGCCTGAACTTCTGGTGCGTGGCCGATAATATCCGTAAAGGCGCAGCGACCAATGCCGTGCAGATCGCAGAATTGCTTATCAAATAGTCTGAAACCATGTATAATATAGTGTTGTAAACCAGAAATTACAGAACTTGAGGAGAAAAAATATGCAAAGAGCAGACGAAGGCCTCGGCTTTATCATGCAGTACGAAAATGTGGCCTGGTACCAGGACGGAAAAGTGCGGATCCTGGATCGGCGCATTTATCCGATCCGGGTCGAATATGTCACCTGTCAGACTCACGGAGATGTGGCCCAGGCGATCGCAGACATGGTCACCCAGAGCGGCGGCCCTTATACCGCGGCCAGCATGGGCATGGTTCTGGCTTGTTATGAGTCCGGAGACATGAAGGAAGCTGATCGTATTGAGTTTCTAAAAAAAGCGGCTTATACGCTGTCCCATGCCAGACCCACCACTTCAGCAAAAATGGAACGCTTTACAGGAAGCATTCTGAACGCGGCAACAGCGGCTATGGCTGAAGGCCGGGATGTGGTGGAGGCGGCCCGGGAAAAAGCCGTTCAGGATTTGAACGATCGCTACAACCGCTTTGAGCCGGTAGGCGAAATCATCGCATCGCTGATCCCCAAAAACGGCACGATCCTGACTCAGTGCTGGGCCGAAACAGACATCGCCATGACTTTAAGGGCCTGCCGCAAGATGGGCAACGATATCAAGGTCATCTGTGCG
>CALLHZ010000028.1 GCA_938009115.1 uncultured Clostridia bacterium | reverse complement strand
TATTTAAACGATCTACCGATTTTGGGGGTTCCGGGGGCAGCCATCCACATGCACACTACGGTATTCGATGTGCTCCTGCCCGGCGTTTTTTCAGATGAAGCGATCTGCCAGTAATGTTTGATTCGACTTGGCGAAGGCGGGCTCTGCCAACTCTGCCCCCAATGCCATTTTCCCAACTGTACCTTTGGAAGATATTGAGATGCTTGACGCCTATTCAAGAAGCATTACTTATATGCGGTTGTCCGTAACGGAGCTGTGCAACCTTCGTTGCCGGTATTGTATGCCCGAGGACGGGATATGCAAAAGGGATCACAGCGAGATGATGACCGAAGAGGAAATGGTCACAGCGGTGGAGGCCGCAGCCTCGCTGGGCATCACCAAGCTCCGGATCACAGGCGGCGAGCCTCTCGTCAAGCCCAACATCCTGTCCATCTGCCGCCGGGCGGCTGCCGTCAAAGGCATCGAAGAAGTGTGCCTGACCACCAACGGCATCCTGCTTCCAGCCCTGGCGCGGCCCTTGCGGGAAGCAGGCGTCCAGCGAATCAACCTGAGCCTCGACACGCTGGACCCTGCGAAGTACGCTTACATGACCCGGCGCGGCAGACTGGAGGATGCGGTCAAGGGCCTGGAAGCAGCCTTGTCAGCAGGCTTTTCCAGAGTCAAGGTCAATGCTGTGCTGATGGGCGGGTTCAATGAGAGCGAGATCCCAGCCCTGGCCATGCTCACAAAAACATATCCCGTGGACGTCCGCTTCATCGAGCTGATGCCCATGGGGATCGAAGGTGGTTTCAGCGAAGGCTCTTATCTTCCCTGCTCAGCGGTCCTGGAACGTATCCCCGAGGCAGTACGGGATTTTCAGGATGACGGCGTCGCAAAAAGCTATCATCTGCCCGGCTCCATGGGCAGCATCGGGCTGATCAGCCCGCTCAGCGATCACTTTTGCGGAAGCTGCAACCGGATCCGGCTGACTGCCGACGGAAAGCTCAAGCCCTGCCTGCATTCTTCTCAGGAATATGCCATCAAGGGAATGGATGTCCGGGAAATGAAGCAGCAGATCAAAGCCGTGATCCAGGCCAAGCCTTCCTGTCATCCGGCGCTGTCCTCCGGCAGCCCGAGCCATGCGGGAAGAAGCATGAACCGGATCGGAGGATAAAATGGACAGGAGATTTACACCAATATTTGGCTTTTCAGCCTATTCCGGCACGGGAAAAACGACCCTCATTGAAAAGCTGATAAAGAAGCTGACGGCCGAGGGCTGTCGTGTGGCCGTGATCAAGCACGACGTACACGGCTTTGAGATCGATCGGAAAGGAAAAGACTCCTGGCGCTTTACCCAAGCCGGCGCTTCGGTTTCCATCATCAGCAACACGGAAAAGACTGCACTGATCGAGCAGGGAGATCTGTCCTTCAATGAGATCCTCACCCGCCTGCAGGATACGGATTTCATCCTCGTGGAAGGATACAAAGAAGAAGACATACCCCGCATCGGTCTCAGCCGCAGCGATACAGGCCTGGATTTTCCGGATACGCTCGAACAATATGCAGCCGTCGTCACCGATCGTGAAATACCGGACTGTCCGGTACCCAAATTTGGTTTTGACGATATCGAAGGGATCGTGACATTCATGAAAAACCAACAGAAGGACTTCAGTCATTTTAATCAGCAAGGTCGGGCCGTTATGGTGGATGTAGGGGAAAAGGCCGCGACCCGGCGGGAAGCAGTCGCGGAGGGGCGGGTCCTGGTAAGTCCTGAAACGTTCCGATTGATCCAAACCGGCGGCATGAAAAAGGGAGACGTACTGACGGTGGCTCAGATCGCAGGGATCATGGGCGCAAAAAAAACCCCGGAGCTGATTCCGCTGTGCCATCCGATCCCGGTGGACGGGATCGATCTTTCTCTGTCTCTGTGCGAAAAGGAATGCGCGGTGCAAATTCAAGCCACCGTCACCTGCTATGGTCATACAGGTGTGGAGATGGAAGCGCTTACGGCAGTGTCCGCGGCAGCGCTGACGATCTATGATATGTGCAAGGCTGTGCAAAAGGATATGACGATAACCGGGATCCGCCTGCGTTCCAAGACCGGCGGCGTCCACGGTGACTTTCACAGAAAGGAAGATAAATGATGAATCGGACAGCAGCAGTCATTACGGTCAGCGACCGGGGCGCCCGGGGAGAGCGCATCGACACCAGCGGACCGGCTCTTTGCGAAATGCTGACGCAAAACGGATGGCGCGTGATCCATCAGGCCATGGTACCTGATGAGATCTCTGAGATCCAAGCGGAGCTGATCCGCTGCGCCGATGATTTGAAGGCCGCGCTGGTCCTGACCACCGGCGGGACCGGATTTTCCCCAAGAGACGTGACGCCGGAAGCCACGCTGGCCGTCCTGGAACGGGAAGCCCGGGGGATCCCCGAGGCCATGAGAGCAGAAAGCATGAAGATCACGCCCCGTGCCTGTCTTTCAAGAAGTGTAGCCGGGATTCGAAAGGAATCGCTGATCATCAATCTGCCGGGGAGCGAAAAGGCAGCCAGGGAAAATCTGTCCGCTATCCTGGACTCGGTCCTGCACGGTGTGGAAATGATCCGCTCCGGAGGGTCAGCCGACTGCGCCGTTCAGCCGGCGATCGTGCGTGCTGTCTGCATCAGCGAGCAAAAGGGGGCACAAAAGCATCCTGTGGAATTCATCCATTTGGTTCCGGGCCACGGCATCGAGGGGGATGCTCATGCGGGAAACTGGCATCGGCAAATCAGCCTGCTGGCAGTAGAAAGCGTTGCCAAGGTACAAAATCATCTGTCTTTTGATTTGCTGCCCGGTGCCTTCGCCGAAAACATCCTGACGGAGGGGATCGTGCTGTATCAGCTGCCCATAGGAACCAAATTCAGGATCGGCACTGCGGTTTGCGAGGTGACCCAGATCGGCAAGGAGTGCCACACCGGCTGCGCCATCCGCGAGCTGACCGGTGATTGTGTGATGCCCAGAGAGGGCATTTTCGCCAAAGTGCTGGAAGAAGGAAAAGTAAGGTCCGGAGACACGCTGTGCATCATTGGGTAAGCTGATCCGCTTTTGCCGCGGCATGAATAATAAAAAAGCCCCCGGGTCAGGCGCGCTGCCCCAGGGGCTTTTTGGTGCGGATAGTGGGACTCGAACCCACACGGATCGCTCCACAGGAACCTAAATCCTGCACGTCTGCCAGTTCCGCCATATCCGCAAAGAGCGATAGAGAAAGAGCCGCACATATCGATGTGCGGCTCTTCGCTGGTGACTCCACCGGGAATCGAACCCGGGTTACCGCCGTGAAAGGGCGGTGTCTTGACCGCTTGACCATGGAGCCCTACGAAAAAACCGGCAACGACCTATTCTTCCAGGCAGTTTCCCACCAAGTATCTTCGGCGCAA
>CALLHZ010000027.1 GCA_938009115.1 uncultured Clostridia bacterium | reverse complement strand
CGCTTGATGTTTTCTTCGATGTACTTTTCGCACTCCAGACGGTCCATGACTTCAACTTCCACTTTCGTGACCTTGATGGATGAGAAATCAACGGTATGCTGACATTTTCCGTACACAACGAAATAGGTGTAGCCGATGCCAAGATCTTTATGATAGACCACAGCAGGCTCGTCCAAACCCATTTTTCTTACCAGGATCCTGGCAGCCTCCTTGGCTTCCTCTCCATCGGGCACAGGAAGCGTAAAGCTCATCTGGATCATGCCGTCGTTCAGGGTGTCCCCGTAGGGCTTTACCCTGGTGATATCCACTTGTCTTGTGGCTGTCGTATTCGGGTGACTCATTAGCGCGCACCTCCCAACATTTTTTCAATGAACGGATTGAAGTACATTCCATCCTTTTTGCAAACGCCGGCCAAACCTTTGCCCCCGTTGAGAGGCCGTTTGACTGCGGCGAACTTTCCGGCTTCGATCGTGGGGAACAGTCCGTCCTTTTCGATCTGATGAAGGAGTTCGTTGGCATCCGTCAATACCTTTTGGGCGCGCTTCTGGATCATGCCGTCTTTCTTGAACTCCACTTCTTCGCCGATATCCCTGGCGTTGTTGAAGATATATTTTGCATTTTCAATGGACAGCATCCTGTCGTGGAGATGCGGCGTATGCAAAGCTTCGGTAAGCATACCCAGCAGCTGCAGAGACTGGCCTGTCCATACAGCGATCAGGTTGAACAGCGCGTCCTGGATATGGCCGCGGAAAATATTGCCGGTCATAAATTTGGTGGGAGGCATATACTTAAGCGATGCCCTTGGGAAGATTTCCTTTGCCATCTGGGCCTGCGCAAGCTCCATCAGGAAGCCGTTTTCCGTATCCGGGTCCATTTCAAACGCGTGGCCGAGTCCCATCTGCTCTTCGCGGATGTTAGCCAAAACGGCAAACTGCTCGTTCAGCATCTGGGATGCCAGCACGGTGTGGGCGGATTCGATGGCATCGTCGGTAGTCAGGTAATTGTCCTCGCCCGAATTGAAGATGATGCCGCAGTAGCCGATAATCACCCGGGAAAAGAACTGGTCGATGATGGTCCGCTGCATGTTGATATCCCGGAACAGAATGCCGTACAGCGCGTCGTTCAGCATCACGTCCAGTCTTTCCAAGGCGCCCATGGCTGCGATCTCCGGCATACAAAGTCCCGAGCTGTAGTTGCAGAGGCGGATGTAACGGCCGATCTCTTCGCCGACTTCATCCAGGGCCTTCCGCATGATCCTGAAGTTTTCCTGGGTCGCGTAGGTGCCGCCGAAGCCTTCGGTGGTTGGCCCGTACGGCACATAGTCCAGCAGGGACTGGGCAGTGGTCCGGATGACGGCGATGATGTCCGCCCCCTGCCGCGCGGCAGCCTGAGCCTGGATGACATCCTCATAAATATTGCCCGTCGCCACGATCACATAGAGGTAGGGCCGTCTGCCCTCGCCGATAGTGGTCAGGTATTCGTTGCGCTTTTCTGTCTGGCGGCGGATGTGCTCCAACGCTTTGTTCACATAAGGTTCAATGGCTTTGGCCGCAGCTTCCGCGCTTCCCTGCTCCAGCTTCATAAGGTCCAGCTCGCCGCGGCCGATGGCTTCTGCGATCTCCTGAGGTTTCTTGCCGGTCCGCAGGATGGCATTGCCGATCCAGTAAGCCACGCCCCGGGGAAGTCCTCCCGCATCTTTTACCGCATCGACGATCACGTTGGGCAAGGGCCGCTCCACATCGTCGACGCCGTCGATGCCCAACAGTCTCAAGATCGTCCGCTCCGTAGACACCGTCGTATGCTTGTCGATGAATTCCTGCATACTTTGCGCAATATGGGCTGCGGAAGTCCTTGCGCTGTCGATGACTTTGGGATCCAAGTTCAGTTTGCTCGTCATCCTTTTTCTCCTTCGTTTATGATTTATATCAGTTGTTTGATAACCATTTTCTGGGTTATGCCAAAAATCGTTTCGCCTCTTCGATGATCTCCGGATAGACTCCCAGCATCCCGGCAATGTTCAGGGCTTCCCGGGGAACCTGATCCATGCGGTCGATCCGCACCAGGCGATAGTCGGTGTACTTGGAGATGATCTCGATCCGTTCCCGCCGGTTGGCGTGGGACAGCTCTCGGTACAGCTTGTCAAAATCGGCGCCCGAAAGTCCCCGGACCTGAAGATTGACGATGCGCTCGCCCACCGTGGCGTGATCGAAATGAGTCGTGATCACTGTGATATAGGGCTTGCCGGAAAAATAACCGATGAAGCTTTTGGTGAGGGCGAGGCCTTCGGTGGGGTTGGTGCCCGATGCGATTTCGTCGATCAGGATCAGCGAACGCTCCAGCGCATTGTCCAGGATCTCCCGGAGTTCTTCCATTTCGCTGCCGAAGCTGGAAAGTCCCCGCTGCATATTCTGTCCGTCGCCCACCAGAATGTGCACATAATTCGAAAGGCCGACCCGGGCGCTCTCGCAGGGAACGTAGAGGCCGTATTGGGCCAGCAGCGCCACCTGCCCCATCATTTTCAGGGAAATGGTCTTCCCGCCCATATTCGCCCCGGTGATCGCTGTAACGCCGGTGGCCAGTTCCACATCTACTGGACAATAATCCTTTTTCTTAGCAGCCAGTATCTCCTCCACCAGTAAATTGCGACCCTTTTCGATCTCAAGCGTGTGAATGGAGCTGATCTGGGGTCGTACGCACCGCCGGGAAACAGCGTAGCGGGCTTTGCCAAGGCCAAAATCCAAGTTGCCCACGATCCCGCAGTTATATCGCAAATCTTTTTCCCACTGAGCGACCTCTGCCGTCAATGCCAGGCATACGGCATTCTCTTCGGCTTCGATGGATGCTTCCAATACGTCCTGCTGCCTGCGGATGCTGTCCATTTCAGTGTTTGGCGCGATGGCGTACACGACGGTCATGTAATCCTCGTCTGCTTTATAAAGCTGAGGAAGTCCTGCGGCCAGTTCGATCAAGGCTTTGTCGGCTTTCGGCACAGGAAGCTCGCATTTGGGCGTCATCCGGAAACCCCAGCGATTCTCCAGACTGGAACGGATCTCCTTCTGGATCCTGCGAAGCTCCAGCTCCAGCTGGCGCTTTTCTTTTCGCAGCTCTGCCAGGACCGGGCTGAAGGCGTCGTAGATATAAAACGTGTCGATCCGCTCTCCGGAAGGATCCAGCCGGTCCAGCAGCGGATCTGTATCCCGGAGACGGTAGTCCTCCGGCGCCGGACCAACTTCCTGTTCCAACATCCTTCGCAGGTCCGAAGTCCGAAGCAGAAAGGTTTTGATATCGAAGAGCTCCACGACAGACAAGGTCTGGCTCAGAGAGCGGGACAGCGTCAGTCCGATCTCCTTGATCTGCCAAAGGCAGGCGATCATCTCATCCGCAAAACCGGGATGGCTTTGAACGATCCGGCACAGAACGTCGGTATGGTCGTACTCCCGCTGCAGCAGTTCTTCCTGACCGGGCAGGAATGGTTTCAGCTGCTTTTTGCGCTGTCCGCCGTAAACCGTGCAGGTCTCGATGTCGGAAAGGATCTTCTCAAAACCGGTCTCGCTGCGGGTCCGGGTGCTGGCCAGCATTTTAACAATGGCTTTCGTCATCGGCTCCAAAACCTCCCATGCGCACGTCGTATACGGGAATGCCCGGCAAAGCCTGGGCGATGCTCCGGCGTAGCGATGCAGGGTCAAAAGCATAACCCGACGGGGCAAAAGGATTCACCGTGACCGCTGCGACTTTGATATTGCGCAACACCTGCAGCCGAAAGCCTTTCTTTCGAAGCTGCTGCCATTTGACCGCGCCCACAAAGATACGGGTGGGATCCGGCAGAATGACAGTGAAGCCTCGGAATTTTCCCGGATCGATGCCGGCAATGATGCTCTCGGTGAGGGCGCCGGATATGTAAACATATTTTGTGTGCTCGTCGATCAATCCGTCCAGCATTGCGCCGGCGCCCAGGCCGGTACGAACCGGAAGCACATTGATGTTGTATTCGTCGTCGATGACCGCTACACAGAAGCATCCTTCTTCCGGATCCTTCAACAGGGAAAGAGCCCTCTCGTCGGTGAGCAGTTCTGTTTGGTACAGGGAAACGATGTGGACCGTTTCCTCCACAACCACTTTAAGGCTCCGGGATATCACGGCGCCGGTAGCCAAAATAATGGCGTCGGAAGTTTCGGGCGCCGCAATGGATTTGCGGTCGATGGCGCCGTCGATCAGGACCATGTCCACGCCGTAGCGCTCCATGTCCGCGCAGAGCTTTTTATGTTCCCGGATGCTGCCAGGCCCCGCGATCTGGACATAGCCGCTTTCGGCCACTCTGCAGATCAACACATTGCCCATGGCCGTCCGGTAATCGGTCCGCCTTAGGATCTCCAGGCCGGTCTCCGCCAGCTCGTACAATTTGTCGGGTACCGAAACGATGGTGTCGGTAAAAAGATAAACCTTTGGCTTGTCCGTACCCGTCACCAGATCGATGCTTTCTCCGTCCCGCCCTGTGGATGTGACGCCCAGCGTCAGGCCTTCATCAAAGGCTTCCTCCAGGAGATAGTTCAGCGTTGTCGTCTTGCCGGAGTTTTTGGCCATACCCACGATGGACAGGGTGCGATATTCACTTTTCAGCTGCTCCAAAAGGCTCATTCCGGCTCCGGTATGGGCGAAAAACTGAATGGGGCGGATCGCTCCGCCCTTATCCAGTCTCTCGTGTCTCTTTGTTGTTATTTCTTGTTGCGCTTGTGGCGGAGCAGATCCTGAGGTTCAAGAGCCAGTCTCTGGCCTCTGTGGAGTCCCTCCACGCCTTCGTATTCGTAATGCTTCTTGCCCGTGCAGTAATCGCAGTTGCATTCCAGCTTAGGCAGCTCGGGTTCGGTATAGGTGGTGATCACGCCTTCGTAGTTCCGCAGCACCACTTTGCTGGGAGACTGGGAAATGATGTACTGAGGCATGACGGGGATCTTGCCGCCGCCGCCCGGCGCGTCCACAACGAAGGTGGGAACTGCATAGCCGGAGGTGTGGCCCCGCAGACCCTCGATGATCTCGATGCCCGCGGATACGGAAGTTCTGAAATGCTCAATGCCCAGAGACAGGTCGCACTGATAGATGTAATACGGCCGTACTCTGTTCCGGACCAGGTCGTGGACCAGATCCCGCATGATATGGGGACAGTCGTTGACGCCACGGAGCAGAACGGACTGGTTCCCCAGGGGGATGCCGGCGTCTGCCAGCTTGCGGCAGGCTTCCTGGGCTTCGGGAGTTACTTCTTTCGGATGATTGAAATGCATGTTCAGCCAGATCGGATGGTACTTTTTCAGCATATTGACCAGATCGTCGGTGATACGCTGAGGGCAGACCACCGGAGTTCTGGAGCCGAGACGCACGATCTCCACGTGAGGGATCTCTCGCAGCTTACTGATGATGTACTCCAGCACTTCGTCCTCCACCAGCAGGCAATCGCCGCCGGAGAGGAGCACATCACGGACCACGGGGGTCTTGCGGATGTACTCGATGCACTGATCGATATCTTCCATGCTTCTTGCGCCGTCGGTTTCGCCGGCCAGTCTTCTCCGGGTGCAGTGTCTGCAGTACATGGAGCACTGGTCGGTGATCAGGAAGAGCACTCTGTCCGGATAGCGATGGGTGAGTCCGGGAGCGGGAGAGTCTTCGTCCTCATGAAGAGGATCCAGCATGTCCGCTTCGCTCCGGTGGTTTTCGGCGATCACAGGCACAGCCTGCATCCGGACCGGGCATCTGGGATCGTCCACATCCATCAGGGAAGCGTAGTAAGGGGTAATGCCCATGCGGAAGTTCTTGGTGACTTCCAGGATATCCTTCTCCTCCTGCGCTGTCAGATTGATGACTTTTTTCAGATCCTCGACTTTTGTGATCCGGTTGGCGACCTGCCAATGCCAGTCGTTCCACTGTTCATCGGTCACGTCTTTCCACAGCTCGATATCTTTGAAATTTCTTCGTGCCATTGTTTTCTCCTTACTCTTTCCAGAGGTCGTTGGTTTTACGTTACGTACCTTATGCTTGGATTAAGCGTAGAGTTCAGTGAATACCTTTCTCAGATCTTCGCTGTCTCTCATGATCTGAAGGGCGACTTTGTCGTGGTTCTTGGTGTAGCCGTTGCCGACGATCATCAGAACGTCCTTGCCTACGCCTTCTGCGCCCAGGGCTGCCTTGGTGAAGCTGGTGGCCATGGAGAAGAAATAGACGGTGCCGTCATCTTTGCAGCACAGGATGGAGGCCATTTCGGTGTTCTCGATATTGACGCAGTTGATGACCACATCGCAGAGCTTTCCGTCGGTGATTTCCATGATCTTGTTGTACATCGCCACAGCGTCGGTGGAGTCGCAGGAGAATACTTCGTCTGCAAGGCCGAGCTCCATGGCTCTCTTGGTGCTTCTTTCCGAATGGGCAACACAGATGACCTTGCCCTTGGGGCCGGCTTTTTTCTTGGCTTCGTACAGGCACAGCATGCCGGACTTTCCGCCGCCGCCGATGACCAGCACGATGTCGCCTTCTTTGACCAGCTTCTGGGTCTGGGCCGGTGCGCCTGCAACGTCCAATACGGACAGCGCCAGGGTCTGGGGCATGTCGTCGGGCAGAACAGCATAGATACCGCTCTGGAACAGGATCGCGTGGCCTTTGATGTCCACCTGGTCGATGTCGGGACGGACAGCCAGAATCTCATCGATCACCAGCGGTGTCAGAGACAGGGATACCATGGTAGCGATCTTGTCGCCGACCTTCAGATCTCCGACATAGTTGTCGCCGACCTTTTCGACGGTGCCGATGAGCATGCCGCCGGAACCGGTGACAGGATTCTTGTGCTTGCCCTGCATTTCCACATTGTGGAGCATGATTTTCTTGATTTCTTCCACATCGCCCTTGGCCTGCTCTTCGATCTGGGTAAAGGAAGCGGAGTCGATGTTCAAGGTCTGAACGTTGATCAGCACTTCGTTGTCGTAGAGTTCATCCATGTTGTTGTCGATCTTGAGTGCGGGCTGGGGCAGTACGCCTTTGGGTTCAATGACCCGGTGTGTGCCGAAGGGGCATCCTTTTTTCTGCATATGATTGTCCTCCTGATTTTGATTTAACTGACTGAACGGCCGCTGCCGTCCCTACCTGAATCTTTCAGCACATGACGTGCGGGAAAGAGGCATGTCCTATGGTCTTATTATAAAGCAAAATACATGCCAACTGACCGTAATTTATATGTTTTTTTAAAATGTTTGTTTATTTTTTCACAATTATGGGTTCCGTCGCCCAGGTTCCCGTCATTTGCGGCCGGACATTGACGGATTTGTAAAATTCTTATCCCCGGCTTTCCTTGCTGCACACTATCCAGGATACAATCGACCGGCAATCGAACCGATATCGGCGCATTCACGCCTATGGTGAACCTAAATATACTCATCTTCGTTCTCGTCGGTCAATCCGTACTTATTCTTCTTGCGAATATACTGCGTCTGGCTGATGCCCAGGCCTTTTGCAGCCTTCCGGGAAGATCCGTACTGCCGGGCCGCTTTTGATAGGATCCCCTTCTCGAAACGCTCCAACAGATCCTTCAGCGTCAGATCCTCTTCCCGCAGCAAGTCTGCATCCGCCCGGGAGGAAAGGATATCGCCGCGAAGCTCTCCCATCACGTCCAGCAGCG
>CALLHZ010000026.1 GCA_938009115.1 uncultured Clostridia bacterium | reverse complement strand
TTGGAGCGGGTGAAGGGAATCGAACCCTCGCCTTAGCCTTGGGAAGGCCACGTTCTGCCATTGAACTACACCCGCACGCATTTCATAACATAGCACAAGAACGGTAGGAGTTCAAGGCTTTTGTAAAGAAAAACCCGGGTCGGAGCCAAGAATGTGCATCAGCGCCGATCCGGGTCTGTACAGTTTGCAGGTCAGTGGCTGCAGCAGTGGGCGCATTCGCCGCTGCAAGGGGCTTCGATCCCTTCGGGAAGGGCAAGTCCTTTGCGGGTATAATAGTCATACAGGGCTGCCTTGACCGCTTCTTCGGCCAGGACAGAGCAGTGCACTTTGACGGCGGGAAGACCGCCCAAAGCTTCCACCACGGCGTCATTGGTGAGCTTGATCACTTCACTGAGTGGTTTTCCTTTAATCAGCTCCGTTGCCATGGAACTGGTAGCCACGGCAGCGCCACAGCCGAAGGTCTTGAATTTGACGTCTTCCACCATGTCATCCTTGATCTTCAGATACATGCGCATGATATCGCCACATTTCATATTGCCGACTTCGCCGACGCCGTCAGCATCGGGGATTTCTCCCACATTTCTTGGATTTGTAAAATGATCGATCACCAGATCGCTGTAATTCATTGCCATGGTTATTTTCCTTTCTGCATGGATTCCCATACCGGCGACATGGCCCGAAGCCGTTCCACAACGGCCGGGACTGTGGCCAGGATATGATCCACTTCTTCTTCTGTATTATATTCGGACAAAGACAGCCGCAGGGATCCGTGGGCTACTTCGTGCGCCAGTCCGATGGACAGCAGCACGTGGCTGGGATCCAGGGAGCCTGAGGTGCAGGCTGAGCCGGAAGAGGCGGCGATGCCTTGTCTGTCGAGCATGAGCAGCAATGATTCTCCTTCGATGCCTTTGAAGCAGAAGTTCACATTGCCGGGAAGGCGCTTCGTACGGTGTCCGTTGAGTACCGATTCGGGGATCTGTTCCAGACCCTGAATGAGGCGATCCCGCATCACTGTGACTTTAGCTGTATTGCTGTCGATGTTTTCGCAGCTTTCTTTCAGCGCGGCGGCCATGGCCACAATGCCGGGGATATTTTCGGTTCCCGCCCGTTTGCCCCGCTCCTGGGCGCCGCCTTCGATCACATTGATCAAAGGGACAGAGCCGGCGCGCACATACAGAACGCCGGAACCCTTGGGGGCGTGGAATTTATGTCCGGAAAGAGAGAGCATATCGATATTTTGCTCCTTGACGTCGATATGCAGATGACCCGCAGCCTGGACGGCGTCGGTGTGGAACAAAACACCTCGTTCCTTGCAAAGTGCGCCGATCTCCTTGATGGGCTGGATCGTTCCGATTTCATTGTTGGCGTACATGATGGACACCAGCGCGGTGTCTTCGCCGATGGCCTTCTCCAGGTCTTCCAGACGGACGATCCCTTCTTCGTACACGGGGAGAAGCTCGATGCGGAAGCCTTGCTTTCTCAGCTTGTCCAGCGTGTGAAGGATGGCGTGGTGCTCGAAGGCGGTGGATATGATGTGCTTCTTGCCTTTTTTTTCTCCCGCCGCCGCGGCAGAAAGCAGCGCCTGGTTGTCCGCTTCGCTTCCGCCGGAGGTAAATGTGATTTCTTTAGGATCCGCGTTCAGGCATTCTGCTACGATTGCCCTGGCGCTCTCCATCTCGCGGGAAGCCGCCTGGCCAAAGCTGTGGATGCTGGAGGGATTTCCGTACTTCTCAGTAAGGCAGGGCAGCATCGCATCGATGGCGGTCTGGCTCACTTTTGTAGTGGCCGCATTGTCGGCATAGACTTGCATTGAAAGGCTCCTTTCATAATCCTACTAAATTTATGGGATTATTATCTCTCATATATCCTATCTTGTCAATAGGAATTACTAAAATGTCTTTTTTTCCAGGACGACTGGCGGAAGCTTTCCTTCCAAAAGGTCTCCCAGCGTAACGCTTTCCAGGATCTCGTCGACCCGTCCGTCCAAAAGCTGCCACAGCGGCAGGGTCTCGCACTGGGCGGCCATGCTGCAGTTCACCTGCTGCCCTTTGAGACAGGGGACTGACGAAAGATTGGCTTCGGTCTCTTTGAGGATGGAGCCGATGGAATAATTTTCAGGGTCTTTGGACAGCCTGTAGCCGCCGTTCTTTCCCCGGGAGCTTTCCAGCAGCCCCGCTTTGTTCAGGGTGGCTGCAATGGCTTCCAGATACTTGACCGAGATCCCTTGTCTGCGCGCGATTTCTTTGATGGATGTGTAGCGTTCCGTGTCCTGCTGGGCGATATCCAGCATGATCCGGAGGGCATATCTGCCTTTCGTGGTGATATTCATGATCCACCTCCGAGGAGATATTACTACAATTTTAGTAGGTTATCAAGCAAAAAAATAAGGGAGCCTCAAATTGCTGAGGCTCCCGCACACTGCCGGAATTTAATATTTGCCGATCGGCGGCGTCACGTCCTGGGGGAGCGGGCAGAGGTATTTCCCGCCGGTTTTTTCCATCCATTCTTCCCGGGCCTGCTGGATGATGTCAGGATTCTCCGCGGTGCGGATGCAGGAAAGCGCCATGACCTTGGCGGCGGTCAGCATTCCTTTTTCACTCAAAGGACTGTTCATTTGGGCCGTAGTCTGCCAGGAATGCCACACCGTTCCGAAGCAGGCGGTGGCCACATTGATGTTGAGGGTAGGGACTGCATAGCCCACGTCGCCCACATCGGTGGAGCCGGAATCATAGTCGCTGTCTCTGGGATCAAAGGGGCGAACCTTCGTATCCAGCGGAGACTTCCACATGGTGGAATCGCTGTTCTTTCCAAATTCCAGCACCATGTCCTGGCGTATGGAGGCCAGCGTGGATTTGTTGTAATTGGCCAGGAACGAGGCTGCCAGTTCCTGGTCCCCGGCATCCCATTGCGGCGGCCCGAGTTCTTCGAAGCAGACACTGGCCACCTGGGCAAGGACTTTATTGGGCACATAGTCGGAAAACGCCATGGTGATTTCGTAGTCCATTTCGGTTTCCGTCATCAACGCGGCTCCCTTGGCCACATTCACGACGCGGGCAAAGAGTTCTTTCATTTGATCCACTTTAGGCGCCCGTACTTCGTACTTCACCTTCGCAAAGCTCTGGACCACGTTGGGGGATACGCCGCCGGCGTCGCTATAGGCGTAGTGAATGCGGGCCTTGTCGATCATGTGTTCCCGCAGGTAATTGGTGCCCACGCTCATGAGCTCGGCCGCATCCAGGGCGCTGCGTCCCAAATGCGGTGAGCCGCCGGCGTGGGAGGCAATGCCTTTGAATGTAAAAGCCGCGCCCATGATGGCCACATTGCCTTTGGCGGAAACCTCGTTCCGGTCGCCCGGATGCCAGGTGTAAACGAAGTCCACACTGTTGAACACACCGGCTCTGGCCATGAACTGCTTGGAGCCGGCGCCCTCTTCCGCAGGGCAGCCAAAATAAATGACCTTGCCGTCCTTGTTGTTTTTTACAAGGTATTCCTTAACTGCCACAGCAGCGGCAAAGCTGCCGGCACCCAGAAGATTATGTCCGCATCCGTGACCCGGGGCGCCCTCCCTGATGGGGGCTCTCTGCGGGCATGCGGCCTTCTGGCTCAGGGCGTCCAGGGCGTCGTATTCGCCCAGAAGGCCGATCACAGGCTTGCCCGTGCCCACGGCGAAAGAAGCCGAAAATGCCGTGGGCATGCCCGCCAGGCCTTCCTCAACTTCGAAGCCTTGTTCCCGGAGCGCCTGGATCAGTAACGCTGCCGACTGAAATTCCTCATAAGGCAGCTCTGCGTATTCCCATATCTTGCGACTGAGCTCTACGGCTTTGGGCGCCATATCATCGATTTGTTTGGTTACGAACTGCAGATCTGTCATGATCTATTCCTTTCAGAATTGTGCTTGCGGGCAGCCGGAGCTTACGAGCTGACGGCAAGCCGCTTTTCAAAGATCCCCACCGCCTTGGACAGCGAATAGGTGACGACCAGGTAAATGATACCGGCGATGGTCAGCGAGGATACGGACAGGAACGTGGCAGACTGGACGCTCTTATAGGAAGTCATCAGTTCGCCCACAAAGAATACGGAAGCCAGAGATGTTTCCTTTACCGTGAGGATGAATTGATTGCCCAGGGCCGGCAGGATATTTTTGACGGCCTGGGGAAGTACGATGTACCGAAGCGTAACGCCAGGGCTCATGCCCAGGCTTTTCGCCGCTTCAGTCTGGCCTTTGTCCACCGCCTGGATGCCGGCCCGTATGATTTCCGATATGTAGGATGAGCTGTTCACGATCAGTGCTACAATGATGCATGTCGTATCCGACAGCGTGATCGGCGAGATCTTGGGCAGCACGAGCCAGAAGAAATACAGCTGCAGCAGGATCGGCGTGCCCCGGAGCACTTCGATATAGATGTTGACGAAGAACAGGATCACCCTGTTCTTCGACATCCGCATCAGCGCCACGATCACGCCGGTCACCGTTCCGAAAAAGAGGGTGACCAGGGCAAGCAGCAATGTGCCTTTCAGTCCGTTGAGAAACACGTAATCATATTTTATCCAAAGTGCTGCGATCTCAGCGATCATAAGGGATCCTCCGGGGCGCGGTCTGCATCGTTAAATGCCCAGTGTTGCCGCATAATCTGCGTATTGGTTGTACCACTCTACGATCTTGCCTTCTGCCATGAGCGCTGCAATGATCTCATTGACCTTGGCCGTGAGTTCCAGCTCGCCTTTGGGAATGCCGATCCGCGTGCTGTTGGTCGTTCCGTCTTCTTCAAAACGGAAGTCTTCGGCAATGGTGACGCCAGGATTGGCCGCCGCGTAGAGCAGGGCCGTTTCGATCGCCACAGCCGCTGCGTCGGCTTTGCCCTCGCTGACCATCAGATAACCGTCGGTGCTGGCGGAAACCAGCTTCAGTTCTTTGTATTCGGGGATTTGAGTGTTGATAAACATCTCCTGGATCGATCCGCTCTGGGCCACAAGGACCGCATCGGCAAAGGAAGCTGCGTCGGTGTACTTGGACAGGTCTTCTTCCCTGATCAGCATGCCGTAGCCATCGCCTGCTTCGGAAATGTAATAGCCGTCGGACATTTCCATGTTTTCAGCCCGCGCCGGCGTATAGCTCAGAGCGGAAATGGCCAGGTCGTATTTCCCTTCCGTGATGCCGGCCAGCACTGCGGAAAATTCCAGAGGGATGATGCGAAGCTCTACGCCCAGTTCTTCGGCGATGGCTTTGGCGATCTCCACATCGCAGCCTACATACTGCTCGTCTCCGGACTTGGCCGGATCGATGAATTCAAAAGGTGCAAAATAAGGTTCCATGATGACTTCGATATATCCTCTGGCGAGGATGTCTTCCAGGCGGTTGGCCGGTTCCTGGGGCTGTTCGGCTTCTGTCGCTCCGCCGCAACCGGCAAGAGAAAAGGCCAGGAGCATCGACAGTGCGATGACCAAGATAAGTGGGGTGGATTTTTTCATAATAGTTTCCTCCGAGGGTGCTTCTGTGATTTAATTGTTTATCAATTTACTTCACTAAAGCATAAATGTCAAGAAGTTTTTGAAAAAAGGTTGAACAACCTGACTTTACTGTTATATAATGACCGCACTGCAAAGGGAAAGGGGCGTCGACCCATGATCGAAGTCAAGAATTTGATAAAGAATTTCGGGGACCTGGAAGTTCTGAAAGGAATCACAGAAACGTTTTCCGACGGGGAGGTCGTCTGCATCATCGGACCTTCGGGTTCCGGCAAGAGCACATTTTTAAGGTGCATCAATTTGCTGGATCAGCCTACGGGGGGCACGATTTCCATCGATGGGGAACCGATCACGGAAAAAAACATCAATACCGTGCGCCAGCGGATGGGCATGGTGTTTCAAAATTTCAATCTTTTCCCGCACATGACGGTGCTCGATAATGTGGCAGTAGGCCCGATCCAGGTCAAGAAGACACCGGAGTCCGAAGCCAAACAGCTGGCTTCTCGTCTCCTGAAATCCGTGGGTTTGTCTGATAAGGAAAAGTCTTATCCGGCCTCTCTGTCCGGTGGACAGAAGCAGCGGGTCGCCATTGCCAGGGCCCTGGCCATGGAGCCGGAGGTGATGCTTTTCGACGAGCCGACTTCTGCCCTGGATCCCGAAATGGTGGGCGAAGTGCTCGATGTTATGAAAGGGCTGGCCCACAGCGGCATGACGCTTCTGATCGTCACCCATGAAATGGGCTTTGCCCGAGAGGTTGCAGACCGGGTCCTCTTTATCGACGAAGGCATCGTGATGGAGGAGGGGACGCCGGCACAAATTTTTTCAGCTCCGCAAAACCCCAGGACCAAGGAATTTCTCAGCAAGATCCTGTAAGGGTGCAAAGGGCCGGAACCTTCCGGTCCTTTTTATTTTTTGTCTCACCGTAAAAGAGTATGATATACTTACCAGAAAGAATATTTCAACTACCGAAGCGTGCAATGCATACAGAAAGGACGATCTATGAAAATCAAATTCTGCGGAGCAGCCACATCCGTCACGGGATCCTGTCATCTGATCACGACAGAAAAGCATCAGGTTTTGCTTGACTGTGGGCAGTTTCAGGGCAGCAAGGCGCTGGAAGAGTTGAATTTCGAGCCATTCCCTTTCATTCCCTCTGAAATCGAATGCGTCGTGCTCAGTCACGCTCACATCGACCACTGCGGAAGGCTCCCGCTTCTCTATAAGCGTGGATTTACCGGAAGTATATATTGTACCGACGCTACGGCAGACCTCATCGATGTGATGCTTAAAGACAGCGCGCATATCCACGAGCAGGAAGCAGAATGGAAAAACCGAAAGGGAGAGCGTGCCGGACGTAGCCCGGTGGAACCTCTTTATACTACCGAGGACGCCCTTGGTGTCCTGAAGCAAGTGGTGCCGGTGCTCTACGACCAGCTGGTGGAGATCAACGACCAGATGAAGATCGTGTTCAATGATGCCGGGCATATATTAGGGTCTGCGATCACAGAGCTCTGGACTACAGAAGGTGACCGCACTTCTAAACTGGTGTATTCCGGGGATCTGGGTATGCAAGGGCGGCCAATCCTCAGAGATCCGGTATTTATTAAAAAAGCAGATTACATCGTGATGGAATCTACTTACGGAAATCGTCTCCATGAGGAAAATGCCACCAGCATCAAGCGACTGCTGGATATCATTCTGGAAACCACGGACCGGGGAGGCAATGTAGTCATCCCTTCCTTTGCAGTAGGGCGTACTCAGGAACTGATCTATGAACTCAACCGGGTCTATGGAAGCTCTTCCCCCTATCGCGGGCCGCTGGAGAAGGTCCAGGTATATGTGGACAGTCCTATGGCCGCAGCGGCGACTGAAGTGTTCAAAAAGAATGCCCAGGCCTTTGACGAAGAGACCCGGGAGTTCATTCTGAAGGGCGACCATCCTCTGGATTTCGAAAATCTCCACTTTACCCAGAGCACAGATGAATCCCGCATGATCAACATCGACCAAAGTCCCAAGGTCATCATTTCTGCCAGCGGTATGTGTGACGCGGGACGGATCAGGCATCATTTAAAGCATAATCTGTGGAACAGTAAAAACAGTATCGTCTTTGTTGGCTACCAAGCAGAAGGAACGCTGGGGCGAAGTCTGCGGGACGGTGCGGAAGAGGTGACGCTGTTCGGTGAAACGATTCGGGTCAAAGCGCAGATCCACAATCTGGAAGGGTTTTCCGGTCATGCCGACAAAAATGCCCTCTTGACATGGCTTGGAGGATTCCGAAGCAAACCTCACGATATCTTTCTTGTTCACGGTGAACCCGATGCCAAGATCGAATTCGGCGAATCGATTAAAAAGGAGCTCGGGTGGGATTGTATCATTGTAGATGGATATAATGAATACCAGCTCGATGAGGTCACGGCGCTTATGTCTTCCCGTCCGGAAAAAGAATTCGTGGGCGATGATCAGGTCCAGAATGTTCGGTCCAGGATCGCCCAGATGCACGATGCGCTGGAATCGGTTCTGTACAGCACAAATCTGGCTATGCAAAACGATCTGACGCCGGAGCGTATGGTGGAGATCAAAAATACCATCGCAGAGCTTGAAAAAGGGGTGCTGAATTTGGGTTCCACCGTAACCCAGGTCGAACGGACGGGAGACTATGAACTGCCTTTGGAGGGAGTACTCCCGCCGAAGGAAATACGCAATAATAAGAAGAAGAATAGCAGCGGGCGCGGAAAAAAGAAATGAGCAAGGAATCCATCGTCATCGGGATCGCCGGGGGAACCGGGTCCGGGAAGAGCACCATGGTCCGCAGGATCCAGGAGGAATTCGGGCCTGCCGTGGCTTTGCTGAGCCACGACTTTTACTACAAAGCCCATGATGAATTGTCCTATGAGGAACGGTGCCAGCTGAATTACGACCATCCCAATTCCTTCGACACGGATCTGATGATCCGTCATATCCGGAGTCTCCGCAAGGGGGAAACGGTTTTTCGGCCGGTCTACGATTTTACGATCCACAACCGTTCCCTGGAAAGCGTGCCCGTGGAACCTGCAAAAGTGATCATCGTCGAAGGCATCCTGATCTTCGAAAACAAAGATCTGCTGGATCTGTTCGACATCAAGCTCTACATCGATACAGACGCGGACGTGCGCATCATCCGGCGGATCCTGCGGGATGTAAAAAAGCGGGGCCGGACCCTGGAGTCCGTGGTGGAGCAGTACCTGACCACAGTGAAGGTGATGCACGAGCTGTTTGTGGAGCCGAGCAAGAAGTACGCGGACATCATCATCCCGGAGGGAGGGCGCAACGAAGTTGCCCTGGCTATGGTGAACGAACGGATCAAGCGCCTGCTGGATACCTTGGAATAGCGCCCGGTCCAAATTAAAACCGCGCCCGCTTTCCGGACGCGGATAAAGTGTATATCACTTATTAGAGAACCACTGATCCTTAGCGTATTCCAGCAGGTCAGGCTGCCCGGGCCCATTCAGTGTGATCCCTGTAAAGCCTTCGGGAGAAACCAGATAACGATAAGGCTTTCCGCTGCGCAGCTCTGCCAGGTCGTTGGCCATGATGTAATCCATTTTGTTTTTGATGCAGAGCTTTTGGGCTACCTCGACCAGATGTTCCGTGCTCACATTCTCCAGCAGCTTGGAACCTACGAGCAGGGCGCCGGGGAACCAGCCTCGCAGCTGAGCGATGAGCTTTTGAGTCAGCGTCAGCTTGACAGTCAGATGAGGTTCGTAGCTGCTGATTTTGGTGTCGTCGTTCACCTTGCATGCAGGGTCGGCCATGACGCTCAATATCGTTTCCGCCAGCTGCGCCTCGTCGGCCTCGTCCATGCTCAGCACCGCCTGGGCAAGCTCGGCGGCCATATCTTCCAGCCGGAAGGAAAAGGCCGGCGTAAAATCGCCGACGGCGGCAGCGTGGATGACCACATCAAAGCTTTTCGGGTCCAGCGATGCGGCCTGCAGCGCATCGAACATGTCCTGTGTCGTTTCGATGGCGACAGTGGTCACGTTCGGGGCGATTCCAAGAGCGTGGCGTTCATAGCGAGCCGTTCCCGGGACGCTGCCGGTCACGATGAGCGTTACTTCGCAGCCAGCGTCCGAGGCGCACTTAGCCAAATCCAGGCTGAGGCTTCCGGTTGACATATTGGTGATTTTCATCACTTCGTCGATATACTCGTTCGTAGGGCCGCCGGTGATGAGGATACGCTTCATAATCATTCAGTCCTTTCCATTACATCATTTGAATTTTCGCTATTATAACATACATCGTCCCGGGGGTACAAATGCGAATCATAGCAGCCACGCAAAACAAACACAAAATCCGTGAAATGGAGGCGATCACCACCGATTTCGGCATGGAGATCCTGACCCAGGAAGAAGCAGGACTTCCGGCTGTGGAGATCGAGGAGACCGGGGCGACTTTTGAAGAGAATTCGGCGCTGAAAGCACGTACCATCTGCAGCATGAGCGGGCTGCCGGCAATCGCTGACGACTCGGGGCTTTCCGTCGATATCCTGAACGGCGCGCCGGGGATCTATTCCGCCCGCTATGCAGGACCTGCTGCCGACGACGCCGCCAACAATGCTAAGCTTCTTGCCGCCATGGCCGATGTTCCGGCACCAAAGCGCACGGGTCGTTATGTGAGCGTCATTACGCTGGCCTATCCGGACGGGCGTCTTCTGACAGCCCGGGGAGAGTGCGCGGGAACCCTGCTGACAGCGCCAAGGGGGTCCGGTGGTTTCGGCTATGATCCTCTGTTTGTGCCCGATGGAACAGAGATGACTTTTGCCGAAATGTCCGCGGAACAGAAAAATCGCATCAGCCACCGGGCCAGGGCCCTCGCCCGCCTTCGGGAGATCCTGATAGAAAATGAAGCGTGATGTGATTTCAATCCTGCGAGCCATGCGGGAACGGTATGCGGACCCTTATTATCACGGAAAGCCGGCAGAGCTGTCCTTTTATTTCATGTTTTCTTTGACGCCCTCCCTGCTGATCCTTTTGCAGATGCTTGCTGCGTTTTCCATCACGCCTTCGGTACTGCAGGAATTGCTGGGCGATTACATTTCCGGTCAGGGGATCCTGCGGATCAGCGAATTTTTAGATACAGCCGATACCGGAGGTTTGAGTCTGTTCTTTGCGCTGATGGCGCTATGGGGCGCCAGCAAAGCCCAGTATGCCATGATGCGCATGAGCAACTATGCCTACGCAGGCAGTCCCATGATCCGCAGTTATATGCGGGAGCGCTTCCGGGCTGTGCTGAACAGCTTTCTTATGCTGTTCTCCCTGCTTTTCGGCCTGGTCCTTCTCGTATACGGGGACGCGATCCTGCAAGCGGTGTTTTTTCTGTTCGGGGATACACTGGTGCAAGCGCTGGAAAGCAGGTTCGGGACTCATCTGGCGGTGTTGTGGGGCATCCTGCGCTGGGTGCTGGGCGTGTTGTTGTACCTGGCATCGGTGACGCATTTGTTCTATAGCGCGCCTACAATAAAAGTAAGGCTCCGCCGGATCCTTCCGGGGAGCCTTTTGTCTGCCGGCGGCATGATCGCCGTCACAGCAGTCTATTCCATGTATACAAACTATACATTACAGAACGAAAGTTTTATGCGCACGGTTTACGGAGGTTTTGCCTCGGTAACGGCCATGCTCTTTTGGTTTTTTCTGTTGGGGATGGCATTAGTGGCGGGTGTGGTCCTAAACGCAGCGCTCATCGGTTTGCGGATAGAGGAGCCGTACGGAAATGATACCGTCCACAGCCAGAGCGGCGCGTAGACGGTCTTCGTCCACGGGACTGTCGATGTCGATCAGGGTGTAGGCCATCTCTCCCTTGCTTTTGTTGATCATATCGCTGATGTTCACCTTCATGTCGGATAGGATCCCCGTGATGATGCTGAGCATGCCTGCGATATTTTTATTCAGGATACTGATTCGGGCTGCGCTGCGAAGATTGCCCAGGCTGCAGTCCGGGAGATTTACCGCGTTGGCGATGTTTCCGTTCAGCATGTAGTCCGCCAGCTCCGTGGCGGCCATCCGGGCGCAGTTCAACTCCGATTCTGCCGTGCATGCACCCAAATGGGGGATGCAGAGTACATTCTTATGCCGCAGGATTTTTTCTGTAGGAAAGTCGGTGATATATTTGCGGATCTTTCCGACTTTGAGCAGCTCCAGGATATCCTCTTCGTTCACCAGACCGTTTCGGGCAAAATTCAATACGCACAGGCCGTCTTTGGCCTGTTCGAAATGTTTTTTGTTCAGCAGCCCTTCGGTTTCCTTCATGAACGGGACGTGGATGGTGATGTAGTCGCATTGGGACAGCATGGCGTTCATGTCTTTGTAAACCGGAATGGTGTTGGACAGCAGATGTGCGGAATCCACGGTGATATAAGGGTCATAGCCGATCACTTTCATGCCCAGGTCTTCTGCTGCATTGGCTACCAGCACCCCGACGGCGCCAAGTCCTACCACGCCGATGGTCCGGGACATCACTTCGTGTCCGGCAAATTTCCCTTTATATTTTTCCACGGATTCGGCCACGTTGTCTTCCAGGTCCTTGACCCATTCCATGGCTTCCGGAACATTTCTGGCTGCCATCAGCAAGCCGGTAAGCACCAGTTCCTTCACGGCATTGGCATTGGCGCCGGGCGTGTTGAATACGACGATGCCGTGCCGGGCACAGCGGTCCAAAGGGATATTATTGACACCGGCACCCGCTCTGGCAATGGCTATAAGGCTGTCGGGAAACTCCTTTTCGTGGAGGTCGGCGCTTCTTACTATCACACAGTCGGCATTTTTTAACGTCTCCGTCCGCTTGAAGCAGTCGCCAAGACAGGCCAGTCCCTCTTCTGCGATATTGTTGTAGATCTTGATGTTATACATGGGCCCCTCCTGCATGGACTGCGTCAAACTCTTCGATGAACCGGACCAAAGCTTCTACGCCGTCCAAGGGCATGGCATTGTAGATACTGGCCCGCATGCCGCCGGCAATCCGGTGGCCCGCCAGATTCACCAGGCCCCGTGCCCGGGCCTGTTCTACAAACAATTGATCCAGGGCGGGATCCGGAGATTTGAAAACGACGCTCATCAGCGACCGATCCCGCGGCCTCACGGGCGCGGTAAAAAGCTTGCTGCTGTCGATACACCGGTAAAGCAGAGCGGCTTTCTTTTTATTGAGGGCTTCCATGGCCGGCACGCCGCCGTTATCCTTGAGGTGCCGGAACGTAAGGCCGGCGATGTATACGCCGTAGGTCGGCGGTGTGTTATAAAGAGAGCCGTGATCCGCCATGATTTTATAGTTCATCATCGTGGGCGTATTCTGTGGCGCAAAACCAAGAAGATCCTTGCGGATGATCACGATCACCAGGCCGGCAGGTCCGATGTTCTTCTGTGCGCCAGCCCAAATCAAGCCAAACCGGTTCACGTCGATCTCCTCGGACAGGATCCCTGAGGACAGATCGCAGACCAGCGGGATGTCGCCTGTGTCAGGATAATCGGTCCAGCGGGCGCCAAAGACCGTATTGTTGCCGGTCACATGCACGTAGTCCGCGTCTTTTCTGAAATCATCGGCAGTCACATCGGGAATGTAGGTATATCCGTCGCTTTCAGAGGACGCGGTGATGCGGATGTCACCAAACTTTTCCGCTTCCTCCGCGGCTTTCTTTGCCCACGTGCCGGTGACGACATAGTCAGCTTTAAACGAGTTGCGGAGCAGATTGACCGGTACCATGGCAAACTGCAGCGTTCCGCCGCCCTGCAGGAAGAGGATGCTGTAATCGTCAGAAATGTGCATCAGGTCCCTGAGGTCCTGTTCGGCAGTCTGGATGATCGACTCAAAGTCCCGGGATCGGTGGCTCATCTCCATCACTGACATCCCGCATCCGCGGTAATTTGTCATCTCTGAAGCGGCCTGTTCCATGACTTCCAGAGGGAGCATGGAAGGACCGGCGGAAAAATTGTATACTCTGTTTTCGAACATCCGGAATACCTCCTGTCTGTTGCTGTGCGCATGTTTCCGGGAAAAGATTATGCAAAAGTATAACACAATATGGTACAATGGCAAATAGAATGTTTTCATGCAATTTCAACGAAAGGCTCCCTTCGCACCATGATAAAATCCCGTTTCCCGATCCTCTTTTGCATCCTGCTTCTTCTCTTTTCGGCCGCTTCCCCCGCGGCGGCTCTCACGGCAGAGCCGCGCCTGGAGGCGGAGGCAGCCTTGCTGATGGACATGACCACCGGCGAGATCCTGTACGAAAAAGCGGCGGACAAGAAAATGTTTCCCGCCAGCACCACGAAGATGATCACCTGCTTGCTGGCTCTTGAACATTTGGATCCGGAATCCACGATCATCATTGACGACCAGGTAGCGCTCACCGGCGGAAGCAGCATCGGGTTGAAAGCGGGAGAAGTGGCAGGGGTGATGGATCTGCTGTATTCTCTGATGACGGAATCGGCCAACGACAGCGCCGAGGCCCTGGCCAGGGCCATCTCCGGCACTGTGCCGGAGTTCGCTGCGCTGATGAACGAACGGGCGCAGCAGCTCGGCGCGCAAAACACCAACTTTGTCAACCCTCACGGGCTCCACGATCCTCTCCACGTGAGCACGGCAAGGGATCTGGCCCTGATCGCCAGAGCCTGTATGGAGGACGAGCGGTTCCGCCTTTTGGCCAGCACCTCTTTTCATCACATGGAAGCCACCAACAAGAGCGGTCCCAGAGATTTTACGAGCACGAACCGATTGCTTTGGGACGAACAGGATGCCACTTCCATCTATGTGAACGGCGTCCTCCGCCATTGTAAATATGAAGAAGCGATCGGCATAAAAACCGGATATACCAGCCAGGCTGTGGGATGTCTGGTGTCGGCGGCCACGAGAAACGGCACCACGCTGCTGTCTGTGGTCCTCAAGTCCAGCGATCTGGGTCGTTTTGCGGACAGCATCACCCTGTTTGAATGGGGCTTTCAAAACTATAAAACAGTCAGCGTAATGTAAGCCCAAACCGAGCTGGGCACCGTGCCGGTGCGCAGAGGCGCTGTGAACAAAGTCCTGGCGATGCCCGAAAGAAATGTGGCCTCCACGGTTCCCGTGGAAGCCTCCGAGTCGGTGCTGACCACGGAAGTCCGCCTGGATCCCTTTGTCCGGGCTCCTGTGGAGGAGGGTCAAAAAATCGGAGAGATCGATTTGCTGGAAAGCGGGACTAAAATCGCCGTGTTTCCCGTTGTCGCCGCAGCAGCGGTGGAAGAAGGCGGCATTCTGTCTGTTTTCGGCATCGAAGACGCCACCGCCGCTTTGATCGGAAAGGTCCTTCTGATCCTCATCGCAGGCCTGTTCATTCTCCTTGTGATCTATGTCGTCTACAAGCGTCGCCAGATCCGCAGGAAAAAAGAGGCCAGAGCCCGGCGGCTTCAAGAAAAACAGGCCCAGGAAGAAGCCCGGCGCCTGGAGTGGGAGAGACACTACGAAAGCCGGCACTGGGACAACCGCTGGGATTGATCCCGACTGTGAATCAAAATGTTTGATATCCGCGAGCAATTGAAAAAGCTGCCCGACAGTCCGGGCGTCTATCTTCATAAGGATGCCTTTGGCCAGATTATTTACGTGGGCAAGGCGATCTCCCTGCGCAACCGGGTGAGGCAATATTTCAATTCGCCTAAAAATCAGCCGCCCAAAGTCCGTAAAATGGTGGAGCAGATCGCCGAATTCGACTACATCACCACCGGCACGGAAATGGAAGCTCTGATCCTGGAGTGCAATCTGATCAAGAAGCACATGCCAAAGTACAATGTGCTTCTCCGGGACGACAAGACCTATCCCTATATCAAGGTGACGCTGGGAGAGGACTATCCAAGGATCCTGAAGACACGGCGGCTCGTCCATGACGGCTCTAAGTACTTCGGTCCCTATGCCGACGCCGGCGCCGTGAATCAGATCATCGACCTCCTGAATCGGGCGTACACTCTGAAGCGTTGCGCTGCCGTACAATTCCCCAAAGACGTAAAGCCTTGTCTGAATTATCATATCCGCCAGTGCCGCGGGGTCTGTCTGGGCACGGCTGACAAAGCGGAATACGGGCGCGCCGTGGAGCGGGCCATGGATTTTCTTCAGGGAAAGGACAAGGATCTGATCCGAACCCTCACCGCACAGATGCAGCAGGCAGCCGGCGCTATGGACTTTGAAACGGCGGCATCCCTGCGGGACGCCATCGAAGCGGCCAAGGCCATCACCGAAAAACAGCGGGTGGTGCTTTCCCGGAAAGAAGACCTGGATCTGATCCTGATCCACTCCGGCGACAGCGGTGTTCACGGTATTTTGTTCACAGTTCGGGAAGGAAAGCTTTCAGGACGTGAAAGCTTTCCGCTGGGAGACCTGCATCCCGGTGAGGAAGCGGACCTGGCCGGAGCATTTATCCAGCAATATTACGACGCCAGTGTGTTGATCCCCAAAGAGATCTTGGTTGAAAAACTGCCTGCAGATGCGGAGCTCCTTTCGGAATGGCTTACAGCCCAGAAGGGCAGCCGTGTCACGATCACGGTACCGTCAAGAGGCGAAAGGCGGGCGCTGTTGGCGCTGGTCCGGCAGGATGTGGAAGACATGGTCCGTACGCTTGATGAGCGGGTCGTGCGGCAAAAAGAAAAGCAGGCATCGGTGGAGGCGAGCCTTGCCGATGTGCTGGGAGACCGCGCAGCCGGACCTGTCCGCCGGATCGAGGCCTACGATATTTCCAATATCAACGGCGTGGATTCCGTGGGCGGCATGGTGGTTTTTGTAGATGGCCAGCCCTTCAGAAAAGGGTACCGGCGTTTTCGGATACGGACGGTGGAAGGCGCCGATGACACGGCCAGTCTCCAGGAGATGCTCTTCCGGCGGCTGCGAAAAGCTGGGGAGGCGGCCCCGGGATTCGATCAGCTGCCGGATCTGCTGTTGATGGACGGCGGAAAAGCCCAGGTAAATGGGGCGGCCAAGGTTATAAAAGCCCTTGGCTACGATATTCCGGTGGCAGGAATGGTGAAGGACGACAAGCATCGGACACGCAGCCTTCTTTGGGAGGACAGGGAGATCCCTCTGCGCGGCAGGCAGGAGCTGTTTGCTTTCATCGGCGCAGTCCAGGAGGAAGTCCACCGTTTCTCCGTTGATTATCATCGCAAGCTCAGAGGAAAAAAGCTGAGCCGGTCTGCCTTGGACCTCATTGAGGGCGTCGGACAGAAGCGCAAAGCGGCCTTGTTTGCTCATTTCGGAAGCATTGAAGCGATAAAGGCGGCCTCGGTAGAGGATCTGGCCCGTGTGCCGGGCATGAACCGAAAGACTGCAGAAGCGGTGTTCCTGTACTTTTCCGGACAGGCATCAGGGGCGTCGGCGCCTGTCAAATAGTATTTGGCGAATTTACGGAATCATGGTACAATACCAATGGCGCAGAGCGCTACCGAAATGGAGGAATGAAAATGACAGAAGAAAAGAAATCCGGCTTCGATATCGACGTAAATGAAGACGAGACGGAAGACGCCGATTTTATCACATTGGAATTCGATGACGGCGCAGAGATCGAATGCGAGATCATGGGGATTTTCGAAGTGGACGGAAAAGAGTACATCGCTCTGATTCCCGACGACGAGACCGATGATGTATACATTTACGGCTATGCAGAGATCTCGGAAGAAGAGTTCGAGCTCCTGGACATCGATGACGACGAGGAGTTCTCCAAAGTCGTAGCGGAATTCGATAAACTGACCGCAGAGGAATAGAATGAAACAATACGACATCATTGTTGTGGGATCGGGTGCAGCCGGTGTGTTTTTGTCGTACGAACTCACCCGTCGCGACAATCGCGCCACTGTATTGATGCTCGACAAGGGTGAACGTCTGGAAAACCGCTCTTGTCCCATCAAGCGAGGCATTACTGAGACCTGCATCAAATGCAATCCCTGCCATATCATGAACGGTTATGGCGGCGCGGGGACGCTTTCCGACGGTAAATACAACATCACCACCGATTTCGGTGGTGATTTGCATGAATACGTCGGCAGAGACAAGGCCATGGAGCTCATGGAGTACGTGGACAGCGTCCTGTGCGAGATGGGCGGGGCCGAGGCCAAGCTATACACCACTGCCAACAGCAGCCTCAAGACTATTGCGCTGCAGAACAACCTCCATTTGCTGGACGCGAAGGTCCGGCACCTTGGAACCGACCGGAACGCCCAGATCCTGGAGCGTATGTTTGAGTACGCCAAAGGGCGGATCGACATGGAATTTCTCACCACCGTGGAGAATGTAGAGCATACGGAAAACGGTTTTGTCGTGCGCACAGAAAAAGGGCAGGAATATGCCTGCCGGGATCTGGTTCTGGCCACCGGCCGCAGCGGTTCCAAATGGATCTCCGGCGTATGCCGGAAGATGGGAATTTCCATGCAGAGCAACCGGGTGGATATCGGCTTGCGCGTGGAGCTTCCTGCTGTGATCTTCAAGCACATCACCGACGAGGTCTACGAAAGCAAAATCGTTTACAAGACCGACAAATACAATGACAAGGTCCGCACATTCTGTATGAACCCTTATGGGGAAGTCGTATCGGAAAACACCAACGGCATCGTTACTGTCAACGGGCACAGCTACGCAGACGAAGCGCTTCGCACGGAGAACACCAATTTTGCGCTGCTGGTGTCCAACAACTTTACCGAGCCTTTCCGCAACAGCAATGAGTACGGCGAATCCATCGCCAGGCTGTCCAACATGCTGGGCGGCGGCGTGCTGCTCCAGAAGTTCGGCGACCTGGTCAAAGGCCGCCGTTCCAACGAGCATCGCATGGCCAAATGCTTTACCCGTCCGACACTGAAAGCAACACCCGGCGATCTGAGCCTGGTGATGCCCAAGCGGCAGCTGGACGATATCATCGAGATGATTTATGCTTTGGACAAGATCGCGCCGGGCACAGCCAACGAAGATACGCTTCTTTACGGCGTGGAAGTAAAATTCTATAATTCGGTGGTCAAGGTCAATCACGATCTGGAGACAAAGGTCAAAGGCCTGTATGTGCTGGGGGACGGTTCCGGTGTCACCCATTCCCTGTCCCAGGCCAGCGCCAGCGGCGTTCATGTGGCCAGACTTTTGGCGGAGCGATACGCCTGATTTTCATCATTAATGAAAAACTGCCGGGAGCTTGCTTCCCGGCAGTTTTTATTGCACTGTCTAAAACCACTTTTTCTTCTTAAAATACAGATAGAGGCCTCCGCCGATCAGCACGCTGGCGCAAATGACCATAGGATAGCCCAGATCCCATCCGTATTCGGGCATGCGCAGGTTCATTCCGTACCAGCCGGCCAAAAGCGTCAGGGGAAGGAAGATCACGGTCACGATGGTAAACACCTTCATGATCTGGTTTTGCTCGATGTCGATTTGAGACTGGTAGGCCTCCCGGATCTGAGAGACCCGATCCTGCATGTTCACCACGTTGGCCAGGAAGCGGCTCGTCCGGCTGCTCAGCGTCTCCATGCGCCGCACGCCTTCCTTTGAAAGAAGCCCGTTTTCGTTTTCGGTCAGGTCCTCGAAGATCGATATGAACTGCTCGTAGTAACGCTTCAGGTTCAATAATTCCTTTCGGAAAGAAATGATCTCTTTCAAATGGTTTTTGTGGGAAGCCAGCAGAATGTCGTCATCCGCCTGAATGATCCTGTCCTCGGTCTCGTCCAGGTGCTTCATATCGTCCTTGAGCAGGCGGGACAGGAACTCCACGAACGCCTGCTCGTTGGTGGAGCGCTCATTAAAGATCGATTGCGCTTTTGCCATGGACATGTCATTTTCACAGAAGACGAAAAAATCCTCGTTGTCCAGGTACAGAAGCATTTGGGAGGTTTCTGTCTTCTCATTGGAAATATCATACCATTCGAAAGCGATGATATTGAAATCGGGGAAACTCTCAAAGGTGTGGATCTCTCTTTCGGAAATATAGGCGATCACCCGTTTGTCCAGAGAGTTTTCCACTTCCCGTATCCTGTCCAGCGGCAATACTTTCTGCATGTCAGATCACTCCTGTTCCACTCTGGGGATCACGACGGATCCGTTTGGTATGACAAGGATCTTCTGCTTTTCCAGATGCGCGGCAGCCAGAAGGTCGTCCATGCTCTTGTAGACTTCAATACCCATTTCTCCGGCATCCTCCGGAGAAATGTCCGACAGCATTATGATCCTGTATCTTTGGGCTTGTTCGCAATTCAGATAAAATATATATCCGGGTATGGTGAAGTTCTTTCTCAGTTCATTGTCCAGCGTGCCTTCTTTCAAAGGGCGCAGCCAGTCGAAGTATTCGGCCGGTCCGCCTCCGTCCCGGCATTCGGCGATCAGGATCAATGTGCCGCCGTTTTTCAACGCCGGCTCCACGTTATCGATCACCTTGCTGCCCTGATACAGGGACATGTCCTTGGGAAAACCTCCGCAGCCTGCTATGACGGCGTCCGCCTGGCAGGGAATGTGCACCGTATACATGCGGTCTGCCAAAACGCAGGCCTGGGACCAGGATTCAAAGCGGTCTCCGGACAGGATGTGAGCCAGTTCCATGTCCGGATTCATCACCAGATTGATGGTGAAAACGTCCTTCAGGAAGGCGGCCCCTTCACACATGTCTTCATGGATGGGATTGCCTTCGAGCACAGCG
>CALLHZ010000025.1 GCA_938009115.1 uncultured Clostridia bacterium | reverse complement strand
GAAGTGAGTGTCGTCTACATCGGTTCCTGGGGAGATCCCGAAAAGGAACTGGCCGCAGCAGAACAGCTTCTGGCTGAAGGTTGCGACATCATCACCCAGCACAGCGATTCCACCGGTCCCCAGCTTGCTGCTCAGGATGCCGGCGCTTATGCCATCGGCTACAACCTGGCCAACCCCGCCGCTCCCGATGCCTATCTGACTGCTCCGATCTGGCACCACGATGCATATTATATCTATGCCGTGGAAAACATCCTGGCCGGCACCTTCAAGCCCGAGAGCTATTACGGAACCATGGCCACCGGCTACATCGCCCTGGCGCCCATGAGCGATCTGGTCCCGGCAGAAGTGCAGGAGCTCGTCAAAGCAAAAGAAGCTGAGATGGTTGCAGGCACCTTTGCTCCGTTCTCCGGATATATTGAAAATGCCGACGGCACAGTCCTCTGCGAAGAAGGACAGACCCTTGACAGAGGCCAGATCTGGTCCATCGGACAGCTGGTCAAAGGCGCAAAATAAGAATACCTCTCTGCCTACGAGATACATGCAAGGATGATAGGGGGAGTCCTTCGGACTTTCCCTATCTTTCTACAACGGAGGATACAGGTGGAAAAAACCACAGCCATAGAAATGAACGGCATCAGCAAGGCCTTCGGCGCCATCCAGGCAAACCGGAACGTGCATCTGGAGGTCGCCCGGGGAGAGGTCCATGCGATCCTTGGGGAAAACGGCGCCGGCAAGTCCACGCTGATGAATATGCTCTCGGGCATTTACACACCGGACAGCGGCACGATCCGTCTCTACGGAGAGCCTGTCCGGTTTTCGTCGCCCAAAGACGCGATCCGGCGCGGCATCGGAATGATCTACCAGCATTTCAATCTGGTGGATGTGATGACCGCGACGGAAAACATCCTGATCGGGCAGCCCGTTGGCCTGATGCTGCGAACAAAGATCCTCTCGCAGAAGGTGCGCGAACTGTCGGACCAGTATGGCCTGGACATCGATCCGGACAAATGTGTCTGCGACATGTCCGTAGGCGAAAAGCAGACGCTGGAGATCCTGAAAGTGCTGTATCGCGGAGCGAGGATCCTTATTATGGATGAGCCGACCGCTGTTCTGACGCCTCAGGAAATCAAAAAACTCTTTCGCATCATTCACAACATGAAGCAGCAGGGCTGCGCCGTGGTCATCATCACCCACAAGCTCAACGAGGTGATGGAGATTTCCGACCGGGTAACGGTCCTTCGAAAAGGCGAATCCATCGGCACCGTCAATACGGCGGAGGTGGACATCCCCAATCTGATCGAGATGATGGTGGGGAAAAAGGTGGATCTGCAGATCGCAAAAAAATCCGCGGACCCCGAATTGCGGCAAATCCTGCTGGAAATGGACGATGTGACGGTGCTGGACAGCGAAGGCAAGAAAGCCCTGAGCGACGTGAGTTTTGAACTGCGAAAATACGAGATCCTGGGCGTGGCCGGCGTTGCCAACAGCGGTCAAAAAGAGCTTTGCGAATCCATCGCCGGACTGATCCGGCCGGACAAGGGGCGGATTTTTTTTGAGGGAGACAATCTGGTCGGAAAAACACCCCGGGACATCATCCAGCTGGGGATCCGCATGGGTTTCATTCCGGAAGACCGCCTTGGCATGGGACTGGTGGGGAGCATGGACATCGTGTCGAACATCATCCTGAAGGATTACCAGAATCAACCGGGCATTTTTATACAAAAGGAAGAATGCACGGAGAAAGCAAAGAAGATCGTGCGGGAACTGGACATCCAGACGCCCAGCATTTATACCGCGGTACAGCAGCTCTCCGGCGGAAATATTCAGAAGGTGCTTTTAGGCCGGGAGATCGATTCCGCTCCCAAGGTCCTTATTACTGCTTACGCGGTAAGAGGGCTGGATATCGGCGCTTCCTACAAAATCTATGATATGCTGAACGAGCAGAAGGAAAAGGGCGTGGGCGTACTGTTCGTGGGAGAAGACCTGGATGTGCTCATGGACCTGTGCGACCGCATCCTGGTGCTCTGCCACGGGGAAGTGACCGGCATCGTGGATCCTTCCTGCGTTACGAAAGAAGAGATCGGTCTGTTGATGACCGGGCGCAGGAAAGAAGAGGAGGTGAGCGCGCAATGATCGCTCTGCGTGTGACAAAACGGGATGCGATGTCCCGCAATAAAGAATACACGGTGCGGATCCTGGCCGTCGGGCTTTCCATTGTGTTTGCCGGCATGATCATGCTGCTTTTCGGGCTGGATCCTCTGGAAATATTCAAATCCCTCATCGTGGGCTCCGTGGGCACTCAGATGAGGATCAAGCAGACTTTGATCAAGGCGATCCCTTTGTGTATTGCTTCTCTGGGTATTTCGGTAGCCTTTAAAATGAAGTTCTGGAATATCGGCGCGGAAGGACAGATCACGCTGGGAGCCACAGCGGCTACTTTTGTAGCCCTGAACCTGGGCGAGGCCACACCCAAGCCGGTCATGCTGGCTGCCATGGCTGCCGCGGCGATCCTCGCAGGCGGTCTCTGGGCTTTTATTCCGGCGATCTTCAAAGCAAAGCTTGGCACCAACGAAACGATCTTCACTTTGATGCTGAACTACATCGCGATCAAATTTGTGATGTATCTTCAGTACGGCCCCTGGATCGATCCTGCGGCGCAGGGATTCCCTAAAATCGCCATGTTTTCTGATAATGCCATCCTTCCAGAGGTTTTTGGCCTCCATATCGGCTGGATCATCGCCCTCATCCTGGTGGCATTTGTATATGTTTTCATCAATAAAACAAAAAAAGGATATGAAATATCCGTGGTGGGACAAAGCGTGGAGACTGCCCGGTATGCGGGCATGAACATCAGCAGTATCATCATCACAGCCATGCTGCTTTCCGGAGGGATGTGCGGCCTCGTGGGCATGATCCAGGCCTCGGCGATCGAAAAAAGCCTGGTGTACGGCATCGCCAACAATTACGGCTTCACGGCCATCATCACAGCCTGGCTGGCCAGGCTCCATTCGGTGGCGATCCTTTTTGTCTGCGTCATTTTCGCCATGCTGATCCAGGGCGGCGCCTATATCCAGATCGCCATGAACGTGCCCAGCTCCGTGGCCAGCATCGTGCAGGGCACGATCCTGTTCTTCGTGCTGGGCAGTGAATTCTTCCTTCAGTATAAAATCGGACGGGTACCGAACCTGCAAAAGGAGGTGGCGTAATGCAATCTTTCCTTGCGACCTGCATCGTGGCAGGGACGCCGCTGCTGCTGGCGATCATCGGCGAGATCATTACGGAGCGGTCCGGCAGCCTGAACCTGGGCGTGGAGGGCATGATGCTCCTTGGCGCCATCGCCGGCTTTGCCACGGCATTGAACACTCAGAATCCCTATGCAGCCTTGCTGGGCGCGGCGATGGCCGGCGCCGGCGGCGCGTTGATCTACGCCATTCTCACTGTGACCCTTCGGGCAAATCAGACTGTTACAGGCCTGACCCTGACGATCTTCGGGACGGGTGTGGCCAGCTTTGTGGGGCAACCCATGCTTGGCTCCACGATACCTTCTGAGGTATCAGCGTTCTTTGCCAAACGCGCCGCGGGTTTTCTGGCCGATATACCGTTTGTAGGACCTGTCCTGTTCCGCCAGGATCTGTTTGTCTACTTCGGGTATGTGATCTGCATCTTTTCCGCGATCTATCTTTATAAAACCCGGACAGGCCTGAATCTCATTGCCGTCGGTGAGAATACCGCTGCGGCCGACGCTTCGGGCATCAATGTAAATCTGTATAAATATGTGCACATTTTGATCGGCGGAGCCCTTTGCGGTCTCGGCGGCGCTTACCTTTCGGTCGTGCGTATTCCGATCTGGCAGGTGGATGTGGTCGCGGGGAGAGGCTGGATCGCCGTGGCGCTGGTGATCTTCGCTTCCTGGAATCCTCTGAAGGCTTTTTTCGCGGCCATGCTCTTCGGCGGGCTGTCCATTCTGGGGCTGCGGCTGCAGGCCATGGGGTTCACATTTTCTCAATATCTGGTAGACATGATCCCTTATCTTGCGACGATCGTGATCGTCATCCTTTCCACCCGCAGGAGCGCAAAGGGGAATTTGGGCCCGGCAAATATGAGCCGGCCGTACTTCCGTGAAGATCGCTGATCCATAGGGTCGGCTGGATTTTCCAATAAAATAACCCGCAAAAAACGGGCGCAGCCCGTTTTTTGTGGGTTTGAAGCTTCTGTGGGTATTCAGCTCAGCGCGGCGTCGTTTCTTCCCGGCCGGCGGCCAGGCGATCCGGCCGGCAGCGTTTGCAGGGCCGGTATCCGGCTGCCATACACTGCTCTGCCGTATCCATCAGCTCAATGTTTTTTCGAAGCGGAGGACGTGCCTTGCAGGAGGGCAGACAGAATATCCCGGTGGTCTTGACTGCGATCCAAAAGGACCCGTCAAAGCTTCCGCTTTTTCGCTCCGTCGAATCATAAGCATCCCATTTTTCCTTTTCGTTCATGACGGCTCACTTCTCCTTGTTTTTCTTTCGCTGCCGCACGCACTCGGTGAGCAGGTATTCGATCTGGCCGTTGATCGAGCGGAAATCGTCTTCCGCCCAGGCCGCCAGTTCCCTCCACAGTCCCGGAGACAAACGAAGAAGAAGCTGCTTTTTTTCCGAGACTTCGGCCGTTTCTTTAGGCATGCCGCTCT
>CALLHZ010000024.1 GCA_938009115.1 uncultured Clostridia bacterium | reverse complement strand
TCCACTCGTGACTGGAGTTCAGACGTGTGCTCTTCCGATCTAAAATCCGCAGGCAGCGGCCGGGATGTACAAGCAGACATGCAGATCAGCTTTGACTTGAGTCGTCTTCCCGGCGGACTGCCGGCAGCAGACAAGATCGACACAAACTTCCTTCCTCCGGACCTGGAAATGAAAGTGGTCGAAAGACCCAGAGTCATCATCAAATACGTCGGGGATCCGATCTATATCCCCAAGAGCTCTGATCCGGACTATGTACCGCCGGAGGAATCCAGCCAGGGCACGAGCACGGAACCAATCCTTGATGTAAAGGCATAGAAACGGTGATCATGATGGAAATCAGCACAAGAGATTTTGGCCCGATCCGGGTGGACGCGGATGCGCTCTACGCTTTTCCGGAAGGCATCTACGGCTTTGAAGAAGAAAAACAATTTGCGCTGGTGCTCCGTACCTATGGAGATGCCTCCCTTCTTTACCTGCAGTCCACCGTCCATCCGGCGCCTTGTTTTCTGGTTTTTGACCCCGGCGACTTGTGCCCGGGCTACCAGCCGACCCTTTCCGCCGAAGATCTGAGACAATGCGGCGCAGAAGCTGCCGATGAACTGGTATTTCTAACGATCGCAACAGTGCGTGACAAAATCGAAGACATGACGATCAACCTGAAAAGTCCCATCGTCATGAACCCGAAGAAGAAAACAGCCCGGCAGGTGATCCTTCAGGATCCGGAATATCTGATCCGTTACCGCCCTTTTGATCCGGAGGGAAAGGAAGGTGCCTCATGCTAGTGATCAGCAGAAAGCAGGGTGAATCCCTGACGATCTCCGACAATATCAAAATCACTGTCGTGTCTCTGGGCAATGATAAGGTCGTGCTGGGCATCGAAGCGCCAAAGGAAATCCAGATCATGCGGGAAGAGCTGCTGGAAACGATACTGGCAAACAAGGCGTCTGCCGTTGCCCACGATTTTCAAGACCTGGGTCGGATCGCATCCTACATCAAAAACGAGAAAACCGAGAAAACCCCCTAAAGTATATGCGGCTTCTGCCGATATACATAGAAAGCTTTCCAACCCGAGCCTTCTTCGCGTACGGAAGCAGGCTCACTCAACCGGCAAGGCCGAGAAGGACCTCGGCTGAACTTTTCAAGGAGGAAAAACCATGAGAATCAACCACAATATCGCCGCATTGAACACCTATCGGCAGCTGACGGGAAACACTTCCGCCACCTCAAAGTCTCTGGAAAAACTGTCGTCCGGACTTCGGATCAACAAAGCCGGAGATGACGCGGCAGGTCTGGCCATCAGCGAGAAAATGCGCGGACAGATCCGGGGCCTCGATCAGGCCAGCAGAAACGCTGCTGACGGGATCTCGATGATCTCCACCGCAGAAGGCGCGCTGACAGAAACCCACAGCATTCTCCAGCGTATGCGCGAGCTGGCCGTACAAGCTGGCAATGAAACCCTGGAAACCCAGGACAGGACCGCTATCGGCACCGAGCTTAAGGAACTGTCGGTCGAGATCGACCGGATCGCAGATTCCACCCAGTTCAACGGAAAATTCCTGTTGAACGGAGATCTCGGTGGTGCACAGCTGGATACCACCGGCGGAATCAAAGTCGGCACCACGCTGGCAACTACTGCGGCAGCTGCCGTTACGGCCATCGACGTCAGCGGTGGTAAATCCGACGAAACGTATACATTCACAGCTGGCGCTGTTGCAGGACACCTCGTCCTGACAAGAGCCTCCGACGCCGTTTCTCAGGATATCACCCTGGATGCCACCATCGGCGCAGACGGCGCGATGCAGCTGAACTTCGACAAGCTGGGCGTCAGCCTCACCGTCAGCGGCGCAGCCGCCAAAACAGCGGCCGACATCCGGACGGACCTGGCTGCGGCTGCAACGATCAAGACCCTGGCGGGAAGCTCTTCTGCAGAATTCCTGATCGGCGCCAACTCCAATCAGACCATTTCTGTGTCCTTCGGCGACATGAACACCAACAAGCTGGGCACCAACCCCGGCACCAGTGACATCAACGCTCTGGTAAAGGCAGTAGCCGACGACCAGATCGTAAGCACTGTAGCCAAAGCCAACACGCTGATCGAAGAACTCGACAAAGCCATCGAGCAGGTATCGACCCAGAGAAGCAAATTCGGCGCAGTCCAGAATCGTCTGGAGCACACAATGAACAACCTGGGCGCATCCTCCGAAAACCTCAGCGCTGCCGAATCCCGTATCAGAGACGTGGATATGGCCAACGAAATGATGGAATTTACCAAGAACAACATCCTGGCACAGGCTGCGCAAGCCATGCTTGCACAAGCCAATCAGCAGCCCCAGAGCGTACTCCAACTGCTCCAGTAGCAAGCGGAAAAACGCTTCCACAATCACACAAAAGGCCGCCTTCGGGCGGCCTTTTACTTGCCTTTCTCCTTTTCTGCCAGATCCAACAGGCCCAGGTATATATTCACAACGATCTGATAGAGCTCCGGGGGGATCTCACTTCCCTGCTCCAGCCTGGCCAGCAGTGTGGCGGCGCTGTCATCGTGATAGATGGCCACACCGTTTTCCATGGCCACCTGCAGGATCTGCTGCGCAATCGGACCGGTGCCGGAGGCCACAACGCAGGGGGCATTGCTTTTCTGCGCTTCATATTTGAGCGCAACCGCCTTGAGTCGCGCAGCAGGCTCCATTTCCGCTGGAGCCAGAATTTTTTTAGATTTTGACATCGATCCCTGTCCTTTCCAATTCCAGCTTTGGATATCGGGAAAGAATCGCAAAGCTTTCCCGATAAACGCCCGTCTGATATGCTGACAACCGATATCCCCCTGCCTCGATGATCCCACGGATCGTGTTTCTGAGACCCGCCACCGGCGCGGCTAACGCCTCCGGACATTTGATGTCCAGCTCGATCAGCTGTTCTTTCGCCAGCAGGTCCACCTCAAAAACGCCGAACCGTTCCGATCGAAGCGTAAAAAAGATGCTTATTGCTTGCTTCGCACTACCTTTCCGTTCACGGCAATCCTTGTCGATGATGAACTCGCCTGCGATCTCTTCCTCTCCGAAGCGCAGCGGAACCACAAATCTATGGAATGGCAGGATCGGGCTTTCGTTCCGCACCAGGTTCAAAAGAAGATCGCCGGCCTGTTGTTTCACCTTCTGCGAAGCCTGATCTTCCAATGCTTTTTTCAACAGGGGCAAAAATGATCCTCCACTATTGTCATCTTCCGGCTTCTCCCCCGCCTGCTGATACAATAGGAACCACATTTCCTCTGTATCAATGTTTCTAAGCCGCTCTGACCCTTGCATCAGTTCGGCCAGTCTGGAGTAAGCCTTCTCCAGCGCCTCAGGGTCAGCCTGTTCAAGCCTGACGATATAATGGACCATTTGCGAAATGATGTCCCGGGCACGGTTGGGGCCCGGATACTTTTTCAACTGAGCGCCGGCCGCGGGGAGGTATTCATTTTTGAAAAACCGCAGGATCGTGCCCGGGTCCCGACTAGTATAGGGGTTTTCAAGCAGCAGTGCCTTCAGCACTTGATGGAGCCCGGCCAGTTCGCTCTCTGCTGCCACGGATTCGGGATATGCGCGCAGGAGATTCTCACTCAGGATCAAAAGTTCCTGTGCCGTGCATTGCCGGTTGACATGGCATTCGAAATGCTTCAGAACGACAGCCAGGGCGTCCCTCAGCGCCGGATCACCGGCGCTTTCTTCCGCGACCTGCCGAAAGACCGGCGGAAGCCCGCGGAAGACAGTTCCGCCACGTTCCTGCCGGAGCAGTTCGCCCTGCAGTTGCTCAGGCTCCAGGAAGAGGCCTTCCGGGAATGCGCGCGCAGAACCTTCCGGAGACAATAGCCACTGTTTCATGGCTGCCAATAATTCCATGCATTGCTGGGCCTGGTCCCCGGCGAGACCCAGCAAGGGCTGGAGGATCGCTCTTCCCGCATCCAAGACGGCCGGCCTCCCTGCCGGTCCGGTCACAGGGCTCGTAACTTCTGCGGGAATCTTTGAGGCAGCTTCAGTCTGCAGCATGTCAAATATCACACCCGTCGTCGGCTGCTTCTGGGCTCCCTGTATTTTGCCTTTTGCGGAAACTGGGGACGTGATCTTGATGCTGTCAGTCAATGAACCTTGCCTTTCCTTCCTGTGTGCTGAATATTTCACGAGTTACTATATTTTATTTCCTCTGGAAAATCAACCGGCGGCCATTTCTTTTAGACTGAAGGTGTTGCCTTGATACTAATATTTCCCGCGTTTGTGCCGATAAATACTGTAGAAAAGACCGAATGTACTGCACAGGAAAGTGGGACAACAGTTATGAACGATTCTGAAATGATCAATGATTCCGTACTGCAAATGTACTTGTTTGAATCATCCACTCTGCTTGAAGAGTTGGATGAGATCCTGCTGCAATCGGAAAAGAGCGGCTTGCTCTCGCCCGAAAATGTGAACGAGATCTTTCGCATCATGCATACGATCAAGGGATCCTCTGCGATGATGGACTATGAATCCATTACCCACGTATCCCATAAGCTGGAGGATCTGTTTTTTGTCATTCGCGACAAAGGCTTGCCCGGCGATGCTTTCAACGAACTGTTCGATCTCGTGCTGAAAGTCTCCGACTATCTGAAAGAAGAAGTGGCAAAAGTGCAGGCGGGGGCACCTTTATCCCAGGGGAATGACAGTATCGTAGAAGAAATCATGCTCCTGTCCGAGCGCATGGGGGCGGACCGGGCACCGGTGACGGAGCAGGCCGCCGGCCCGATCGCCACCGGCGCAGAGCATGATCTTCGAAATATCTATCATCTCTGCGTGCGATTTGCCCTGGACTGCCAGATGGAAAACATCCGCGCGTTCATGCTGGTGAACAAGCTGGAAGATATGGGTCAGCTGCTGGCCACGATCCCCATGGAATTAAACAGCAACAAGGACGCCTCACGAATCATTGCGGAAAAAGGTTTTCATGTGAGCATCGCCACAGACTTGTCAAAAGAGGAGATCAAGGCTGCGGCTGCAGCGATCCCGTCCGTCGAAACCTGCGATTTTATCGATGCGCTTCCTGCAGCAGAAGCCACAACGCAAAATCCTGCCGAAACGGCAGCGTCTGAGACTCCGACCCCAGGCACCGCCCCTGCTTCGCCAATAAAAACCAACGGCACTGCCGGCAACGGAGCTGCTCCGAAGCAAAACCTGATCAATGTGGACCTGACAAAACTGGACACGCTGATGGATTTGGTCGGAGAAATCGTGATCACGGAATCCATGGTGTCCGGCAGCGCGGATCTTGCCGGCCTGCGCCTGGATAATTTCAGCAAGTCAGCACACCAGCTCCGCAAACTGACCGACGAGCTCCAGGGTATCGTTATGTCGATACGAATGATCCCCATCGCTTCGACCTTCCAAAAAATGAGCCGGATCGTGCGGGACATGAGTAAAAAACTATCCAAGGATGTGGATCTGGTCCTGATGGGCGAGACGACGGAGGTGGACAAAACCATCATCGACGGGATCGCCGATCCGCTGATGCATCTGGTCCGGAATGCCATGGATCATGGCATCGAAGAGCGGGCGGATCGCATTGCGGCAAAGAAAAACCCGAAAGGGAAAATCATATTGTCGGCACAAAATGTAGGTGGCGACATCATGATCTCCATCAGCGATGACGGCAAGGGCCTTGATCCGGAGCTGATCCTGGAAAAGGCCAAAGAGCGGAACCTGCTGATCAAGTCTGGGGCAGAAATGACAGAGCGGGAAATTTTCAATTTGCTGACACTGCCGGGATTCTCAACCAAAGACACCGTTACCGAATTCTCAGGAAGAGGTGTCGGCATGGATGTGGTGCGAAAGGGTATCGAGAAGATCGGCGGTGCCATGACGATCGAAAGTGTCAAAGGCGCCGGGACCGACATTCTGTTCAAGATCCCGCTGACTCTGTCCATCATTGCAGGGATGGGCATCAAAGTGGGTGACAATATTTACAACATTCCGATCCCCAACATCCGAGAATCTTTCAAAGTGACCGCCAAACAGCTGCTTACCGATCCGGACAAGAATGAAATGGTGATGATCCGGGGTACTTGTTATCCGATCATACGGCTCCAGGAGGTGTTCCATACAAAAGGCGGATACACGGATATTGAAGAAGGGATCCTCCTTCTCGTTGACTCGGGGGATCGTCTGGCATGCATTTTCGCCGACGAACTGATCGGCAAGCAGCAGATCGTCGTGAAATCCCTCCCCTCTTACCTGAACCGGTTTGCGGCCAAGGGCAGCGGCGTAGCCGGCTGCACCATTATGGGGAACGGAAATATCAGTCTGATCCTGGACGTGCAGGCGCTGCTGAACCGGTAGGACCGGAGAAAGGAACACTGAAATCCATGCTCAATCTGGAAGACAAGGAGTTCAACTACATCACCTCCTATATCAAAACACACTACGGTGTCAATCTGGAGAAAAAAAGACATCTGATCGAAGGCAGACTCAGCAATCACATCGCCTCTCTTGGTTTCAGCAATTATATGGAATACTTCGAAAGCGCCATCCGGGACAAAAAAGGGCAGGAAATGACTTCTCTGATCAGCAAGCTGACCACGAACCACACCTATTTTCTTCGGGAAAAAAGTCATTTTGACTTTTATCTTGAACAGGTGCTTCCCTGGGTCGACAAGCATTTGGGATGCAAAGATCTTCGGGTCTGGAGCGCAGGCTGCTCTTCCGGGCAGGAGCCTTACACATTGGCGATCCTGGCAGCAGAATACCTGGGAAGCGATCGCAGCGGCTGGGATACCACGCTCCTTGCTTCCGATATTTCTGACAAAGTGCTGGATACAGCAAAAAAAGGGATCTATGCCGGTGACGAATTGGCCCATATGCCGGCGCTGTGGAAAAGCAAATATTTTGTGAGGATCGATGATCAGCACTACCAAGTTGCGGATGCAATCAGGAAAAACGTGGCCTATCGGTATTTTAATCTGCTTTCTCCTTTTTCTTTCCGGCGCCCTTTTCATGCGATCTATTGCAGAAATGTCATGATTTATTTTGACGCGCCCACGAAAAATGAAGTTGTAAACAAATTCTACAACGCCTTGCTGCCGGGTGGATATTTCTTTATCGGCCACAGCGAATCCCTGTCCTCGTGCAGGCATCAATTCAAGTATGTGATGCCCTCTGTATACCGAAAAGAAGGTTGACCGTTAAGTTTTCGCCGCGTCTGCCGATATAAATTACTGAGGAGGAATCGCAGTATGACAACCATGAATTCGGTCAGTTCCCTGACCGCACTGAGCGCTAAAACCGGAATGGGCGGCCTGGTGTCCGGAATGGATATCGACGAACTGGTCTTCAACCTGACCGCTTCCAGCAGAAACAAAATCGTCAAACAAAAACAAACCATCCAAAAGCTCCAATGGAAGCAGACGGCATACCGTTCTACGGCCAAAGCGCTGAGGGATTTTCAGTCAAAATATCTCGATGTCCTGTCATCCACGAATTTCAGAAGCGCCGGGTTTTTTAACACGGTGAAAGCAACTTCTTCTTCTTCTTCTGTGTCGGCGTCCGCCACGGCTTCTTCCGCAGAGGGGACCGTGACGATCGACTCTGTACTTCAGCTTGCAACAAAGCAAACAACCCAAAGTGCTACGCCGGTCACAAAACCCCTGTCGGGCAGCCTGTCCGCTTCGGACATGAGTCTGTTCCTGGAGGATATCACAGGTCAGACGATCGGCTTGCAGCTGGACGGCACACTCAAGACCATCACCTTCGACAGCGCTTTCATCGAAAGCCTCGGCTTGGATCCGACGCAGGAAGACTTTTCCGTTGCGTTCCAGGCAGCCATCGACCAATCTTTCGGCGTGAACAATGCAGATGACCGCGTGATCAGCGTATCCATAAATGACAGTTTGCTCTCTCTGACTGCGCCCGGATCCCAGTTGATCGTCCGCGCGATCGGCGGAGACGAAGAGATCCTGACGGATCTGGGACTCGTCAACGATCAATCGAATGCATTGTCCACATCCAAAAGCCTTGAAAACCTGGCCTTGAACACGGAACTGGATCCATTGGATACCTTCAAGTTCACCATCAATGAAGTTGCCTTTGAATTCAATAAAACCGATCCCCTGTCCACCGTGATCAGCAGGATCAACTCCAGCAGCGCCAACGTAACGATCTCCTATTCCTCCGTATCGGACAAGTTTTCCATCACGGCCAACAGCCAGGGAAGCGGAGAAAATATACGGATCTCTGACACCGAGGGAAATCTGATGAGCGGGCTGGGGCTTTCCTCAGAATCCGGAGCAGTCGTGGATTATGGAAAGAACGCGGTTCTATTCTATAACGGAACAAAAATCACACGGTCCTCGAACCGCTTTCAAATCGACGGCATCGATTTTGAGTTGAAGAGCACAACCGCCATTGGCGCAGACCCGATCACGGTCACCATGGAAGCCGATTCAGATGCTTTGGTCGAACCGATCAAGCAGTTTGTGCAGGGCTACAATACCATGATCGATCAGATCAACAGCATGGTGAAGGAGAAGGTTTATTCCGACTATGCGCCGCTCACCGATGAGCAGCGAGAGGAAATGACTGAGGCTCAGATCACCAGCTGGGAAGAAAAAGCAAAGTCAGGTCTGCTCCGGGGCGACCGAGCCTTGACGGGGATCGCCAACAAGCTATACTCTGCCATCATCCTGCCAATCGAAGAGGCAGGGATATCCCTGAATGAAATGGGCATCACCTCTGCCGGCTATACCGAAAACGGCAAGCTGAAAATCGACGAAGCCAAGCTGAAGAACGCCCTGGCGGAAAAACCGATGGAGATCCGTGATCTTTTTTCTTCAGTGGGAGGTATCGCTTCAAAAATCAACACCGTCATCATCGATGCCACCAGAAGCACCGGCCCGAAAGGAACACGGGGCACGCTGGTCGAAATCGCCGGGATCGATCTGACGACCTCTGATACGGAAAACAACATCACCGACACGATCACGATGGCGAATAAAGCGATCGACACATTGAACGCCCGTCTCACAAAAGAAGAATCACGGCTCTGGAAGCAATTCACGACCATGGAGACCGTCCTTCAGCAGCTCAATTCCCAAAGTTCCATCATCGCCCAATTTTATACCGGCTCAGCACAGTAAATGACATCTGGAGGTCACGATCATGCAAGAAGCAACGATCTATCAACACTATAAATCACAGGCGCTGGAAACGCTGACCAACGGAGAAATCGTGGTCAAAATTTTTGAAGAAATCTCAAAGCAAGTGAGTATGGCCATGTTCCTGACCACTTCTGAAAACTATTACAAGGCCTATAACTGCATCGTAAAGGCCCAAAAGCTGATCTCCGCGCTCAATGATTCCCTGGATGCGCAGTATGCGATCTCCATCGAACTGACGGAAATGTATATGTTTTTATACCACAAACTTCCCGAAGCAGCGATCGCCAGGGACACCGGCCTGCTGAAAGAACTGCTTGGCATCATCGATGAGCTGAAGGTTGCCTTCCGACAGGCAGACCGGATCGCACGATCCAAAAAATAACCGGTGCAGCAAAATGGAATCGATACGGACGAAAGACTATTTTATCCGAAAGACAGATCTCTTGGGACAGTGCATTGCGGTCAGCGAAAGCCTCTTTGGAAGCCTCCGTTCGGAGGACCTGCTGCCCGGCATTCTTCTGCAGCGGGAGGATCTGATCAACCGGATCGAAATACTTGAAAGAGATTTCAAGCAAGAAGAAAAAACTGCCTGCGCGCCCTACCAGAAAGAGCAGCTGGACCGTCAGGTGCAGCTGCTGCTGGCAATGGATCGCGACATGGCGGATGCCATCTGCAAAATTCAGGTGGACCTGCTCGCAGAAATCAAAGAAAATAAAAAACGGCAACAGATCGCGAATTACTCAAGGCCTTGATTCAATAATGATTCTTCCATTTCCTGTTGAAGTTCAGCAAGTCTGAAGCCTTGTATTTTCCAAGCCTGGCGCTTGGCATATCAGCCGCCTCTTTTGCGGCAAAGATCTTCTTTGCCGCCAGATTCCGCGCAGCCGCGAGCTTCTCCCTTAAATCGCCCTTTTCCGGATTCGCGCACAAGGAACAGCCGATCTCATAGCTGAGGTACTCTTTGTCCTCACAACGTTCGATCAGGCCGCCCAATTCCTGCCCGGCCTCCTTCAGGCCTGTTTCTGCAAATATGACCGCAAAAGAATCTTCGTCGTATTTTCCGAGCGTATCGGTCTTGCGCATATTGGCCGCCAACACCCCGCCCACATAAGAAATGCAGGCGTCCTTCAAGGCATTGTCCTGCCGTTTGTCTTCGGGCAATTTCACCGTAATGACCGCCATGGAAAGCGGATTGCCGTAAGTCCGGCTGCGGAGAACTTCTTTTTCTGCCTGCTCCATCCATCCGAGATTGCTGAAAAGCCCTGTCAGAGGATCGATACGAAGAACAGCAGCCTTGCAGATATCATCCGGAGTCTCTTTCGGCGCTGCCTGCGCAAGACATTTGTATTTCCGGATACTGGGCTTCAGATCCGTATACCCCAGGCATACTTTCCAGCCTCCGCCCTCCCTGGCAACGTATTTTTGGGCCTGCTCATTGCTCGTTTTCCCGGTGGAAAGATTCAATTCCTCCAGATCGACGGAAAACGCCAGGATCACAGGATAGACTTTTCCTGCATATTCACAGTTTTCGTACCGGTCAAAGAAGATCGGAAGAGCGTCGTGTAGGGAAAGAGTGTAGATCTCGGTGGT
>CALLHZ010000023.1 GCA_938009115.1 uncultured Clostridia bacterium | reverse complement strand
AACATCAGGACAGCGATGAATATAGTCATGATTTCCCCTGTTTTCTTTATTTTTTCTCTATATAAGCGCCCGGACCTCAGCTCTTGCGGCCTTTTCCAGCGCCAAGACATCTTCGATGCTGTTGATTGCACAGCCCTTATGCTGATCCAAAGCAGCTTCCACCAGTTCAGATATTCTGAAAAAAGTGATCTCCTCCCGCAGGAATGCCGCGACCGCTTCTTCGTTGGCAGCATTCAGCACTGCGGGATATGAGCCTCCGGCCCTGACTGCCTCCATGGCCAGTCCGAGGCATCGGAATGTATTTGGGTCGGGCTTCTCAAAATGAAGGCAGCCCAGCGCAGTCAAATCCACAGGCTTCTCCATGGCCTTCAGGCGCCGGGGCCAGGACAGCGCATAGGAAATCGGGATCCGCATATCCGGAAATCCCATCTGCCCGATCACGGAGCCGTCGGAAAACACCACTGCAGAATGAAGGATGCTTTCCGGGTGTATCACTACGTCGATGCGCTCCGGTTCCATATCGAAGAGCCACCTGGCTTCGATGATCTCCAGGCCTTTGTTCATCATGGTGGCAGAATCCACGGTGATCTTTTGTCCCATGGACCAATTGGGATGCTTCAGCGCCTGTTCTTTTGTGACACTCTTCAGCTGCTCTTTCGTCCAGCCTCTGAAAGGACCGCCGGAAGCAGTCAGGATCAGCCGCTCCGGGGCGCTTTGCCCCTGAAGGCATTGAAAAATAGCAGAATGCTCGCTGTCCACAGGAAGGAGGCGAACGCCTGCGCGGCTGACGGCATCCATGATGACGGCACCGCCGGTCACCAAGGTCTCTTTGTTCGCCAGCGCTACGTCCTTGCCGGCCTCTATCGCAGCCATTGTGGGTTGCAAGCCGATCATGCCCATCAGACCGTTGACGGTCATATGGACTGCCGGGGCGGAAGCGGCCTCGCACAGTCCCTGCACGCCCCAGGAAAACTCGATGTCAGGGAACAGGATATTCATTTCCTTTGCTGTCTGCTCGGAAGCAACAACAGCAAAGGAAGGCCGGAACTCTTCCAGTTGTGAAACAAAAAGTTTCGTGTTCCAGCCTGCGGTCATGGCATGTACCCGGAAGAGCTCCGGATGGGTACGCACCACGTCCAAAGTCTGCGTCCCGATCGATCCTGTAGCGCCCAGCAGAGCGATTTCCTTCATTTCAGCAGTCATCCTTTCAGCGGAAAATGATCAGTGTTGCATAGTAATAGACAACCGGCAGTGTAAAGAGGATGCTGTCGAAACGATCCAATACCCCGCCGTGTCCCGGGATCAGATTCCCATAATCCTTGATGCCCATTTTCCGTTTGAATGCAGAGGCGACCAGGTCGCCCATCTGGGCAAACAAAGACCCAAGCAAGCCGATCAGGGCGCAATGGATCACGATATCCGGCATGATGAGCAGGCCGAAGGACGTGCAGAGCAAGACACTGCCGGCCAAACCGCCCAGAGCGCCTTCCATGGTTTTTTTGGGGCTCAGCGCCGGGCAGAGCTTTCTCTTTCCGAAGCGGACACCAATCAGATAGGCAAAGGTATCGGTGCCGAAGGCTGTCAACAGCGCCAGCCATATCAGGGTACCGTCCTGGTCCAAGTGATCGATCAGCACGGCATGGGAGCTGAGAAATCCGATATAAAATACCGACAGCATAATAATAGGTCCATTGGCGATATTGTGATCCTTCGTGAACAGCATCAGCAGCAGCCCGGAAGCGATCACGATAAAGAACCAGAACATCAGATACGCTGCATAGTGCGAAACCGGCATTCCGCTCCACAGCATATGGCCATATATGACGTAAAGAAGCGACAGGCAAAGAAGCCCCACCAGCTTATAGGATTTGACGCCGATCTTCGTAAATCCTTCCGCAAATTCGGACATAGCCATAGCGCCGATCCCAAATGCCATCAGCAGTAAAGGGATGCCGCCGAAAAAAACAAACGCGGCAAGCGGAACCATCAACAAGGCCGAAACGACGCGTGTCTTCATGTGAGTCCTCCGAATCTTCGATCTCTCGACTGATATTCAATGATCGCCTTTTCGTACTCGTCTGGCGTAAAGTCCGGCCACAGGACTTTCGTTACCACCAGTTCACTGTATGCAGACTGCCAGATCAAAAAATTTGAAAGCCTGTATTCACCGCCGGTCCGAATCAGCAAATCGGGATCCGGCGCATCAGCAGAATATAACCGCGCGCCGAGAGCGGTCTCATCGATATCATCAATGGAAAGGTCTCCATTTCTCACATCCCGGCAAAGAGATCGGACTGCGTTGATAATTTCGGCGCGTCCGCCGTAATTCAATGCGATGTTGAAACAAAGGCCGGTATTGCCGGCGGTTGTTTTCATGGCTTTTCGAATCGCCTTCTTGGCGTCTTCTGGCAAGCGCGCCCAGTCGCCCCATATGTTTACCTTAACATTGTTATCGTTAAGTTCGCGGATTTCTTTTTGAACATAAAGAACAAGGAGCCTGAATATACCGAAGACTTCTTCTTCGGGCCGCTTCCAGTTTTCCGTGGAAAACGCATAGACTGTCAGATGGGATATGCCAAGCACGGAAGATCGCTTGACGATCTCCTTGAGGGCCATCATCCCTGCGTTATGACCCTGCAGACGGGGTAGTCCCCTGTTTTGGGCCCAACGGCCGTTGCCATCCATCACGATGGCTACATGTTGAGGGATCCGGTCCGGATCCGGTCGTTGTTCTGTCATAATGCTTTTCCTCGAAATTTGTTTTCGCATTGACGAAGGAAGCCGGGTTGACCCGACTTCCACATATATCATCCGTAAGGATCCGGTATGCTGCACACCGTAAGGAACCATTGACCCTCATGGATGCAGGCTCTGACGATGCGCCGGCTGAATGCGGCAGCGCCCTCCGGAGTCCCTGTGGAACGGATACTGAAGGCCAGACCGCTCAATTCCGCCAGGCGGGTTGCATCTTCCAGCGTCAGGCCCAGCAAGTCTGCCCCTGTCATCAGATCTCCATCAGTTCCTTTTCTTTACCTGCCACCATTTCGTCAATATCCTTCATGCACTTGTCGGTGAGCTTTTGGATCTCGTCCAAATCTGCCTTCAAATCGTCCTCGGTAAGCTCACCTTTCTTTTCCAGCTTTTTTAAATCGTCGTTGGCGTCTCTGCGGCAATTACGCACCGCAACCTTGGCTTCCTCGCCCATTTTTTTGATGATCTTTGTCAGATCCTTTCTCCGTTCTTCAGTCAATTGTGGGATCGCCAATCTGATAGCCTTGCCGTCGTTGCTGGGATTGATGCCCAAATTCGAGGTCATGATCGCCTTTTCGATATCGTTGATGCTCTTGGGATCAAAGGGGGCGATCATCAATGTCCGAGGGTCGGGCACGCTGATGTTCGAAAGGTTTTTCAGCAGCGTCGGGGTCCCGTAATAATCGACCTGGATCTGGTCCAGCAGGGCCGCATTGGCGCGTCCGGCACGGACGGTATTCAATTCGGCTTTCAGAACATGCAGGGTCTTCCCCATTTTTTCCTGATAGACTTCTTGCGTGGTACTCATAAATGCCTCCTTACTCTACAATCCTATTGCTTTCTGCAGTCCGGACTATCGAATGATCGTTCCGATACTTTCGCCCAGACAAGCTCTCATGATGCCGTTTTCTTCGGCCAGGCCGAACACATGCACCAGTATTTTATTGTCTCTGCATAAAGACGCTGCGGTGGAATCCATGACTTTCAGATCTTTTTCCAGCACGTCCATATGTGTCAGTTGTGAAAATCTCTTAGCATTTGGATTTTCGGAAGGATCCGAGTCGTAGACCGCATCCACCTTTTTGGCCAGGAAAATCACATCCGCTTCCATTTCGGCTGCCCGCAGCGCTGCTGTGGTGTCTGTGCTGAAGAACGGATTGCCCGTTCCGGCAGCGAAGATCACTACGATGCCCCGGTCCAGATGAGCCAGCGCCCTTCTTCTAATGTACGGCTCGGCGATTTCCCGCATTTCGATGGCTGTCTGGACCCGTGTCGGGATACCGTTGGCTTCGAACGCGTCCTGCAGAGCCAGCGCGTTGATCACCGTCGCCAGCATTCCCATGTAATCCGCTGTGGCCCGGTCCATGCTCTTGCTTGTGCGGCCGCGCCAGAAGTTGCCCCCGCCGACCACGATCGCCACCTGAACACCCAGTTCCACCAGCGCTTTGATGTCATTGGCCACTTTATTGAGCATCGATTCGTCCAGGCCAACCTTGTTTTCGCCGGCCAAGGCTTCTCCGCTGATCTTTACTATGATTCTCTTATATCTCGGCTTCATGCATCCCTCCGTATCGCTGACATGATCGCGTTCATCCGATAAACATCCGTATGATTATACCACAGCAGGCTTCCGTTTTCTATTGCCATTTATGAAAAAGAGAGATGGATCACATCTCTCTGGCCTTTTCAATCCTGCTTTTTTCGTTGAAGGTCACTGCCGTATTTTGAAGAAAAAAACGTATTATTGTACTTTTCGATCTTCCAATCCGGCACCTTGCAGCGCGGACAGGGCGCAACGATCAATTTGTTCCGAAGCCATCGGGCCGCTCTGGAGTTTCGAGAGTTGCGGGCGTGTACCACTTCGCCGCAGTGCGTCGTGATCACCACGTAATCGCCCTGGACCTCCAAAGACCGTATTCCGTGCAGATATCCGTTTCGGGAGGGCCAAAGCTTGATCCGGTCGATCAGCAGAAACAGATCCACGTTTTTCCTGTAGTATCTCGTAGCGTCAGCCATAATAACCTCAAATGAATTCCGGAGGAAGGAGCGCCGGCTCCTTCCTCCCTTTGGCGAGACGCACGGGTGCTTCCCCCGTCTGTAGGGATTTAGAGTCCCCATGATCCATGCGATCCGCGCCCCAAAACAAGTTATATATTCAACGGAGAACCGTCAATATAGGTGATGCTCCTGCCTGCTCTTCGAATATTCTTAAAGCCGCCTCTGACTGCGGCAAGTCGCTCCAGGCCAAAGCCGATCCCCACCCAGACATCGAAGACGCCCCAGCGACCATCCAGATACATGGGACCGTAAGCACCGGAGGCTACCTCCAGGCCATCCACCAAAATGTCTATGGTTTCTTTATACACCACGGATTCTTCCCTGACAAGTTCATATTGGTCGATGCCCAGCATTTTCATGGCAGAGCGGGCATAGGCTTCCAGCGTATGCCCCTGCCGCCCTTCTTCTGTTGCCGCCAGCTCGACCATATTCAGCATCGTGAACTCGTTCAGGTGCTGGGATCCCTGGGACTCCTTCCTGAAGCAGGATCCGCATTCGAAGATCTTGACAGGTCCTCCGCTGATGCGCTTCAGCTCGCGCATCATCACGTAGAGATTCGGCGCCAGCATGGGACGCAGGCACTTGTTCCGGCCCAGCCAAAACACCTGTTGCGCCAGATCGCTGTCCTCGTTGATGTTCATCCTGGCAAGCATATCGCCGGTAATGATGGACGGTGTAACGACCTGGGTAAAGCCTTGCTCCTGTTTGAGCCAATCCTCCATCAAGCGTATGGTGCTCAGCAGGATCGGTTCCCGTCGCTCATTTAACAGTGAATCGATATGCTCTCTGTTGATACGCACCCACTCGTTCTCAGCTGATTGAAAGCAGCTGTTGCGCTCTGTATCCGTGGAGAATGCCATATCCAGAAGCAGTTCATCAGCCCCCAGCTCGGCAAGCCGCTCTCGCTGAGTTGTCGTCCTCTTTTTCGGGAATCTGTTCCTCCAGCCATTTATCCATCGTTTTGGTGAGCTGTTCGGCGAACTCCTCGCTGGTTTTGACCCTGGCGCGAAAACGTTCGACATATCGGATAATGTCCTTGTCCGAGGTGACGACGGTGGTCATGCGGGGATTGAGGTCTTTCTTTATAAATTGCTTGATCAGAAAATCCGCGCTGTATTCGAGCGAGTAATAAATATCGATGGTCCCCACTCGTTCGCTCTTGATTTCCAGGAGCTTTTCCTTTTTCCCGTCGAATACAATCCGCACCTTGTCGCCGGTGATTTTCATGTAATCACGGAGCTTTTCGAGCAGGCCTCGCCGCGCGTCCGAGAGCCTTCCCTGATACATCAGGCCCTCGAGATCGGGGAATTTGTAGATGAGATTGAATCCGTCGATGAGGTAGACCATATGAGCGGGCTACAGGCTTTTGACGAATTTATCAATCCTTTTCATGGCGGTACGGATGTTTTCCATCGAGTTTGCGAACGAACAGCGGATGTGGCTTTTTCCGCATTCGCCGAAGACTCCGCCGGGAACGACGGCCACCTTCTGGGCCTTGAGGAGCTTCAGCGCAAACTCCTCGGAGGCGAGCCCGGTCGGGGAGACATCGGGGAAAACGTAGAACGCGCCCTGCGGCGACAGGCACGGAAGGCCCGCTTCGTTGAATCGGCTCACGATGAAAT
>CALLHZ010000022.1 GCA_938009115.1 uncultured Clostridia bacterium | reverse complement strand
TTGCGCCGAAGATACTTGGTGGGAAACTGCCTGGAAGAATAGGTCGTTGCCGGTTAAGAAAACGCACTTCTACAGAGGTGCGTTTTTCTTTGCAATGTACGGTATTCCCCGGTTGTCCCTGCGATAAGAATCTGTCGCATCATCAGTAGGGATATGCTATACTGTTTTCATGATCTATACGGTGCCTCGTTACATATTCATGATACTGCTCTGTCTGCCGATTTTGGGGCTTGGCGTGTATTTATTCGACAAGCTTCTCATTGAAGTGCTGGATATCCAGAAGGAAAAGCGTGCCAGGCAGGAGCGGCGCCAGGCGGAGCGACGGCGAAAGGAAATGTTCGAGATTGAGTATCAAAGACGGCGAGGCGGAGGATACAATCATTGAAGGGATTATTCATTACTTTCGAAGGACCCGACGGCAGCGGCAAAACGACGCAGGTGGGACATTTGGCGGACCACTGTTTGGCATTGGGATTATCCGTGATCCGCACCAGGGAGCCTGGAGGGACGGCCATTTCAGAAAGAATCAGAGAACTGATTTTGGACGTCAGCACGCCGGAGATGGACGATGTGACGGAAGCCCTTTTATATGCCGCGTCCAGAGCGCAGCATGTGAGCCAGGTGATACGGCCTGCCCTTGAGCGGGGAGATATCGTGATCTGCGACCGCTTTGTGGATTCTTCCATCGCCTATCAAGGCTTTGCCAGAGGTTTGGGAGAGGGCGTGGCGATGATCAATGCTTTCGCCGTGCAGGGCTTGAAGCCGGACCTCACATTCTACATGGATCTGGATCCCGAAGCCGGCCTGAAGCGGATCGGCGGCAGAAACAGCTTCGACCGCCTGGAGAAAGAAGCCATGGATTTTCATCGGGAAGTGTACAGAGGCTATACCGAACTGCGACGGCAGCACGGAGACCGTTATCGCACCCTGGATGCTTCCATGCCGGAAGAGTCTCTCGCCCGGGAGATCTGCAGAGTTTTTGACCAGTGGTTCGCTGCAAAGCGGGCGCAATAGGAGGCCGGGATGTCTCTCAGCTCTATGACAGCAGAGCCGATCGCTGTTGCGCAATTAAAGTCTGCTCTTTCTCGCGGAACCGTCTCTCACGCGTACCTTTTTTCAGGGCAGGCGTATACAAGGAAAGCCTTAGGCCTGGCCTTTGCAAAGGCTATCCTTTGCCCCGAATCTCCGGATGATTCCTGCGGACGCTGTCCGGCTTGCCGGAAGATCGATCACGAAAATCATGAGGACCTGCTGTGGGTGTGCAAGGATGGCAACAGCATCCGCAAGGACGCAGTCCTGGACATTATTGAGACGCTATCCTACAAGCCTTTTGGAAGCCGGACGGTCGTAGTGATCGACGATGCGGACACCATGACGATTTCGGCGCAAAACAAGCTGCTGAAGACGCTGGAAGAGCCTCCCGGCCCTGCAGTGATCCTGTTGCTTTCAGAGCGGCAGGAAGGGCTTCTGGAAACGATTCGGTCCCGGTGCATTGCATTTCAACTGCAGGACGATACCGGAGTCCGGGCGCAAGATGCTGTCGTTGCCGCGCAAAGCATGATCGAGCTGTCTCGTATCAACGGTCCCTACTATAAGCGCGCAGCGCTGCTGGAGCCTTTTCTGGGGGAGCGGGAACGGTGCATGGATCTTCTGGACGCAATGGAAGATCAACTGGGAGTGGCTCTGAGAGTAGCCGACTGGACCTTGCCGGAAGTCCGTCAGGCGATCCTGGAAGTGGAGAAGGCCAGAAGGTCTTTGAAAATGGGCTATCACATGGGATATACAATGAAAAATTTATGCCTTTGCATGGATATGCGAAGGATCACGGAGGATATATTATGGCAAAAGTAGCAGGGATCCGCTTTAAGGAAGCAGGAAAGATCTATTATTTTGATCCGGGCGACCTCGTGCTGTCCGCCGGCGATCATGTGATCGTGGAGACAGCCAGAGGAGTCGAATTCGGAATCGTTGCTTATGGCACAAAAGAGGTGAAGGATACCGATGTGGTAGCTCCCCTGAAGCCTGTGCTGCGGCCTGCAACCGAAGCAGACCGGCTTCACCACGAGGAGAATCAGCGCAAACGGGTGGAGGCCCTGTCTCTGTGCCAGGACAAAGTGGATAAGCATGGCCTGGAGATGAAACTGGTGGATGTGGAGTATACTTTTGACAACTCCAAGATCATCTTTTACTTTACAGCAGAAGGGCGGGTAGACTTTCGCGAACTGGTCAAGGACCTGGCCGGAGTCTTTCGCACGCGTATCGAACTTCGACAGATCGGTGTGCGTGACGAAACAAAGATGATGGGCGGCATCGGCTCCTGCGGGAGAGCGCTGTGCTGTTATTCGTGGCTTCCCGATTTCGAGCCGGTGTCCATCAAAATGGCGAAGACTCAGAACCTTTCCCTGAACCCGATCAAGATCTCGGGGATCTGCGGCCGTCTGATGTGCTGTCTCCAGTTCGAAAACGCCGTGTATACAGAGCTGCGGAAAGGAATGCCTGAGCCGGGGGATCGTGTGCGTACGCGGGACGGCGAGGTCATTGTCTTTGATGTCAATATATTGGAAAACAAGATCAAGACCAGATTGATCCTGGAAGAAAAAACGGAAGAGCGTCCGCAGAAATTATCTACTGAGTATTATATTTATACAAAAGAAGAAATCGACAGGGACGGGCGCGGAGACAGCAAGCCTGCAGGAGACAAAACAAAACCAAGAAAGAGGAACCGCAACCGCGGCGAACGGAGAACTGACCGCTGATGGAGCGTGTGGATCGAATCGGTTTTGGCGATTACCAGTTGATTCAAGATGCCACCCAGTTTTGCTACGGCATAGACGCCGTGCTGCTGGCGGACTTTGCTCAGGCAGGGAAAGATGACCGGATCGCAGATCTTGGGACCGGCAGCGGTGTGATCCCCTTCATACTTCATCATAAAAGCAAGGCGAACAGGATCGTGGGTGTCGAAAAGCAGCCTGAGGCTTATGAGCTGGCCCTGCGAAACAGTCAAATGAACGGGTTGGAGGGGATCGTTGAATGGCTCCTCTGCGATGTAAAGGATATCAGAGAGCATCTGGCTGCCGGTTCATTCAATGTGGTCGTAAGCAACCCGCCTTATGTGAAAAAAGGCGGCGGACCGGCGAGCCCTTCTTCTTTTATGGAGATCGCGCGGCATGAAACCACAGCGGCACTGGAGGATTTCATACAAGCAGCAGCCTATCTGCTCTCGCCGTTGGGTACGTTTTCCATGGTTCACCGGCCATCGCGCCTGGTGGATATCCTGAGCTGCTGCCGCAAAAACCATCTGGAGCCCAAACGTCTGCGCCTCGTGGCGCCAAAGCCCGGTGTCTCCCCCAATATCGTGCTGGTCCAGTGTGTAAAAAACGGAGGCAAGGAACTTCTGATCGAGCCAATGCTTTATGTCCGGGATATCCAGGGCTTTTATACGGAGGAAATCGACCGGATATATGAAAGAAGGCCAAACCAAAAACGACGATAAAAATCGTCGTTTTTAAACGGTTGAAATCCGGTTATGCTTACAGTTCCTTGATTTCGCTAAGACATTTTTTACAAATGTTTTTACCGTGCACGGAAACAATGTCTGTTGCGTCATTGCAGAAGATACATGCGGGCTGATACTTGCGCAGAACGATATCGCTTCCTTCTACGAATATTTCGATGGGGTCGCCGATTTCCAGTTCAAAAGTGCGGCGAAGCTCCATCGGAATCACAATCCTGCCCAGCGTATCCAGTTTCCTTACGATTCCGGTAGCTTTCATTTTGCTGACCTCCTATGGGTTGGTAATATACTATAAAGTGCATTGTAACATTTTGAATAGGAAAATCAAGATTTTTCAAATACTGACAGGCTATTTTTTCTTACTTTTTGCCAGGTTCGCCAGGTTTGCCAGGGCGTTGGTCAGGTTGGTCACAGCTGCGATCGTGCTCTTGTTCCCTCGCAGCGTTCCCGCTACTCCCGCCAGGGATCCACTCAGATCTCCGATCAGCTTGTTTGCTTCCTCTGCGCCGGTTTTTGCGACACCGGTGATATGGGACGCGTCATCCATGATTTGGGCCATGGACCGTGCAGATGGGATCAGGTTCTTGATGAGAACGATCAGATGATAGAGCAGCACGATCGCCAGAATGATGAGAATGACGAGAAGCGCATCGATCAGCGATAAGGTAATGGTCATGACGATCCTCCTTTCCATTGGAAGCTTCACTGATATTATCGCTTATCTTGATAAATTTTACAACCGCTTTCCCTGGTTCGGGCGATGATATTTTGACAAATACCGGGGAATTCAGTATAATTATCGGAGCAGAAAACGGCAAAAGCCGTTATGATGGAGGATCATTTGGCAAAGTTTATCGTGGAACAATCAGGCCCGTTGCGTGGTGAAGTCGAAGTAAGTGGATCCAAGAACGCTGTCCTCCCCATCCTGGCGGCGACGCTCATGGCCGAAGGCAAATGTGAGATCAACGACGTGCCTAATCTGCGGGATGTGGATGTGATGTGCAGGATCCTTCGCAGCATGGGCGCGTCGGTCACCGAAGACTGGGATACGCATACCATTACCGTTGAGATCGATCGTGTGACCGCGGAAGAGGTCCCTTATGAGCTTGTCAAGCGAATGAGGGCCTCCATCTTTGTCATGGGCCCTCTTCTGGCCCGGACAGGCAAGGCAAGGATCGCTTTGCCCGGCGGCTGCTCCATCGGCGATCGGCCGATCGATCTTCATAATAAAGGAATGCGTTCGTTGGGGGCCAGAATCGATACGGAAATGGGCGTTGTGGAGGCCACCGCAGAACAGTTGAAAGGCGCGCTGGTTTATTTGGACTTTCCCAGCGTCGGCGCAACCGAGAATACCATGATGGCGGCTACGCTTGCCAAGGGCTCAACGATCATCGAAAACGCCGCCGAAGAGCCTGAGATCGTCGATTTAGCCAACTTTCTGAATAAAATGGGAGCGCGCATCAAAGGCGCCGGAACTGACACCATCCGAATCGAAGGGGTTGAGAAACTTCATGGAACCAGACACACGGTGATCCCGGACCGGATCGAAACAGGAACGTTCATGGTGGCTGCGGCTATTACACGCGGTGATATCCTCATCCGGAATTGCGTTCCTGATCACGTCAAGCCGGTCATCGCCAAGCTCATGGAGTGTGGTGCGACAGTCAATGACGAAGTGGAAGGACTTCGGGTGCGAGGCGACATCAAGCAGCTCATGGCAACCGATATCAAAACCATGCCGTACCCCGGATTTCCAACAGATATGCAGGCGCTTTTCATGGCGTTGCTTGCTACGGTGGACGGCGCCAGCGCCGTGATCGAGACGGTATTTGAGAATCGTTTCATGCATGCGGCGGAATTATCCAGAATGGGGGCTAATATCAAGGTAGAAGGCCGGACAGCCATCGTCCCGGGAAAGAATCCGCTTTACGGAGCGCAGGTGATCTCCACGGACCTGAGGGCAGGCGCCGCGCTTGTTCTTGCAGGGCTGGTGGCCAAAGGAACGACGGAGATCTCAGAGATCTATCATATAGAAAGAGGCTACGATTCGTTCATGCAGAAGCTCGTAGCCCTTGGCGCAAAGATGACCCGGGTCGACGACTGATTTACTGTCATAGTAAAAAACACCCCGCTGCAGTTCTTCCGCAGCGGGGTGTCATTGTTTTTGGATAATTTATTGATCAATACCTTCCAAGCGTGGCGGAATCGTTGAGCCCATCATCAAATTCATACTCATTGCCCGGCAGCAGCGCGTTGGTGATAATCCCTACCAGTGCTGCAGTGGCCAGGCCTGACATAGCCACAGTAAAGGATCCCAGCGAGAGGACGATCGATTCTCCCGGGAGACCGTATTTGATTCCTACCGCCAGAACAAGGATCAGTCCGGCGATGATCACGTTGCGGCTTTTGGTGAAATCGACTTTACTCTCCACGACGTTGCGGACGCCGATGGCGGAGATCATGCCGTAAAGGATCAGCGAAACGCCGCCCATGGTGGCCGTGGGCATCGCGCTGATCAGCGCGGCGAACTTGGGGCAGAAGGACATGAGAATGGCCAGACAGGCTGCGACCCTGACCACAAGCGGGTCATAGACCTTCGTCAGAGCCAGGACACCGGTGTTTTCGCTGTATGTCGTGTTAGCCGGAGCGCCAAAGAGCGCTGCCACGCTTGTGGCAAGACCATCTCCCATCAGCGTTCTGTGGAGGCCCGGATCTGCGATAAAGTTCCGTCCTACCGTGGAGCCGATGGCGGCTACGTCGCCGATATGCTCCATCATCGTCGCCAGTGTGATCGGAATGGCCGTCACGGCTGCTGTCAGCAACAGGGAGGTATCTGCATTTCCGACCAGAGAAAAGACGGTATCGCTCATTTTAAAGGGCAAGCCGATCCAGGGGGCCGCGCTTACGCCGGTAAAGTCTACGATCCCCGCAACGGCGGCTACGGTGTAGGATACAATGATACCGATGAGGATGGGAACGATCTTGATCATTCCCTTGCCGAAAATATTGCAGATGATAATGGTGATTACCGCGACCAGTGCAATGCCCCAGTTGGCTTGGCAGCAGCTGAGTGCCCAGCCGGCGAGACAGAGACCGATGCTGATAATGATCGGCCCGGTCACAACGGGAGGAAAGAAGCGCATGACTTTCTTTGCTCCGTAAGCCTTAAAAAAGGCAGCAAGGACCAGATAGGCAAGGCCGGCCAGCGCTACGCCGAAGCAGGCGTACGGAAGAAGGTCCTTTTCTCCGTTGGGCGCGATCGTAAGATAGGCTGCCAGGAATGCAAAGGATGATCCAAGAAAAGCAGGGACTTTCATTTTGGTGATGGCGTGGAACAACAATGTTCCCGCTCCGGCAAAAAGCAATGTGGCTGAGACGCTCAATCCTGTGATCGCGGGCACAAGCACGGTGGCCCCGAACATAGCGAACATATGCTGCAAGCCAAAGACGAAAGTCTTTGCCATGCCCAGTTCCCTGGCGTCATAAATGGTGGTTTCTTTTTGGTTGTCCATTTTCTGCTCCTTTGATGTGTGTTGAAACGGCTGCTGATAAAGGTCTTCGCATATCGTTAATCGGCGATATGCAGATTGACACATGTTTGCCCATCGTATTCGTCTACCAGGACAGAGACGATTTCGCTTTTGGAGGTCGGAACGTTTTTCCCTACGTAATCCGGGCGGATCGGCAGCTCCCGATGACCCCGGTCCACCAGGACCGCAAGCTGGATCCTGGAGGCCCGCCCCAGGGCGGAAACGGCGTCCAGGGCAGCTCTCGCCGTCCTGCCGGTGTAGATGACGTCGTCGACAAGGATCACCACTTTTCCTTCCAGTGAAAAATCGATTTCCGTTTCGGAAATCACAGGTTTTTCGTCCAGCTCGGAAAGGTCGTCGCGATAGAGCGTGATATCCAGGATCCCTACGGGGACCATCGTGTTCTCGATGGTCTTGATGTTCTCAGCCAGTTGCCTGGCCAGCGGGATCCCTCTCCGCTTGATCCCCAGGAAGACCACGTTCTCACAGCCTGCATTCCGCTCGCAGATCTGATGTGCCATACGGATCAACGCGCGCTCCATTTCTTCTCTGGTCATCAACTGTGCTTTGAGTATCATATCCGTTCCTTTGCAGCAAAAAAGCCTTGCCGGATGCGACAAGACTTGCGAAACCCTCTGCGGCAGCGAGCCCGCAGCGTTCATGATTCAATCTTGTCGGTATCTCAGTACCAACTTAAAGATTATTTTATCGATTTATGATACATCTGACAGTCCTTAGCTGTCAATGGCATTTTCCAGAATCTCAAACTTTCCGCCCAGCGCGCGATATTGTGCCCAAAAGCCCGGCCAGATTTTGTCCACGGGCTTTTCATCGAGAATAAACGGCTTGTGCAGTACCGACGCTGCCAGCGCAAAGGACAGGGTCAGATTCGGATCCCCCTGGCAGTCGATCTGGTAGTCTTCCGGATAGTCAAAGGATTGTGTTTCGGCAGATTCCAGACCATCTTCCGTATCCCGAATTTCAGCGCCCATCTCCCGAAGGATGGCGGAAACGGCCTTCAGGCGGTCCGACTCTTTATGGTGGAGCTGGGGAACGCCCGTCAGGTGCAGGGCGCCTGCACGACAGGCTGCTACAATGGCGATGAGCGGAGCCAGAGCCGGAAAGTCCGAGGCATCCACCGTGATGTCCTTAAAATCAGTGATGAGCTGAGAATGCATTTCTGTCAGGTTTCGATAGCCTTGCGGTGAATCAGCGGGAAGGTCTGCGCAATCGACAGAGCCGCCCTTGTCCTGAGAAAGAGCGCCGGCGGTGAGCCACAGGGCGGCCAGGCTCCAGTCGTTGTGAACACGGATGGTTCCGGGCGAGGTGTAGGACTGCCTCCCCGGAATGCGGTATCCGTCCTCGGCTGTTTCCACAGCGATACCGAATTGCTCCAGGACATTGACGGTGATCCCGATTTGTCCGCTCATCAAAACAGGCTCGGTGATGCGAATAAGACTGGGGCCGGACAGGACCGGAGCCGCCAATAGAATGCTGTTGACATACAAATTGCTTTGTTGGCCCTCAAATTCGTACTCGCCGCCCTCCAGTCTGCCCTGCATCGTCAGCGGGAAGGTGAAACCCGAGAACGTGACCCCCCGGACGGCCATACGGCTTGCCAGGGGAAATATCGATCTTTTTTTAAGAGAATCCCCTGCGGTGCAGTCTGCCTGGATCCCGTAGGCGGCGGAGGTTGCAAGCGTATAACACGCCGTAGCGGCGCAGGTTTCAAAATCAAACGCGACTTTGAGCGCAGGCTTTGTTTTGATGAAGGGTTGAACGACCAGCTCGTTTTTTCCTTTCATTTCAAAAGAGGCGCCTAAAACTTCCAAACAACGGATCGTCGTACGGATATCCTCGCAGGCCGGCATGTTTTGCAGCGTTGTTGGAGAATTGGAAAGAGCGGCTGCGAACAGCAGCCGCTGGGCATGTATTTCTGAGGGAGGGGCGCTGAGCGTCCCGGAAAAAACAGAAGGAAATATCCTGATCATATACGACCTCCGATATGCTCATACAGTATATCTTTTCGGCATTCTCTCGTCAAGAATTCCCTTCTGTGCTATACTCAGAACACGGGATCGTTTTATGGAGGAGGGCGCAATGAGTATGTCGGAAACAGACATGAAATACCTGAAACTTCTGGCGAAGAGCTACGGAACCATCGAGGCCGCTGCCGCAGAGATCATCAACCTGACGGCGATACAGAATCTGCCGAAAGGCACGGAGCACTTCCTCAGCGATATTCACGGAGAGTATGAGTCATTTCTTCACATTCTGCGAAATGCGTCGGGCGTGATCAAACTCAAGATCGACGAAACCTTCCGCGAGCTGTCTCCTGCAGACCGGAAAAGTCTGGCGACACTCATTTACTATCCGGAGGAAAAGCTGGAGCTGATCAAGCAGGCAGAAAATGACTTGCCCGCTTTTTATACCCGGACACTGCATCAGCTTATTCGCCTGCTGGAAGTCATCACGGTCAAATATACGCGATCTTATGTTCGCAAACAGGTTCCGAAAGAGTATGCATATATCATCGAAGAGCTCCTTTACGGCAGCAGCACGTCAGATGCCGACCGGATGGCTTACAAGGAGAATATTCTCCGGTCCATCATCGAGGTGGATGCCGCTGAAGACTTCATTGAAAACATGTGCGACCTGATTTCCAGGATCTCGGTCTATCATCTTCATATCCTCGGAGATATCTACGACAGAGGCCCCGGTGGCGATATCGTTCTGGATGCACTGACAAAGCACCACAGTGTGGATATCCAATGGGGGAATCACGATATTCTTTGGATGGGCGCCGCTGCCGGAAACCGGGCCTGCATTGCCAATGTGATCAGGATCTGCACGCGCTACGACAATCTGCATACGCTGGAAGTCGGGTATGGCATCAGCCTGCGTCCCTTGGTCATGTTCGCCTTAAAGACTTACCGTGACGATCCCTGTCCCAATTTTAAGGCCGTCGCGTCCCAAAAGGATGCCCTCTATGCTTCCGACATGGAAAGTCTGTCCAAGATCAGCAAAGCCATCGCTATTATGCAATTCAAGGTCGAGGGTCAGCTTATCGCCAGGCACCCTTACTACGAAATGGATGATCTGCGTCTTCTGGATAAGGTGAATTACGAGGATTATACAGTGACCATCGGTGGAAAGACGTACCCGATGAGCAATCATTTCTTTCCAACGATCGATCCAAAGGATCCTTACCGCCTGACGGACGAAGAGGAAGCAGTCATGGACCGGCTCCGCAATGCTTTCGTGGAAAGCGAGACGCTTCAGCAGCATGTACGATTCCTTTTTGCAAAGGGGAGTTTATACAAATGTTTTAACGGAAACCTTCTCTTTCACGGCTGCATGCCCTTGGAGAAAAGCGGAGAATTTTCCTCGATACGCACCAGTGACGGGGTCATGAAGGGCAAAGAGTGGTTCGACTATGCTGAACAACTGGTCCGGCGCGGCTATTTCGGTCATGACGCGGATAAGAACAAACAAAGGGGGATCGACTTTTTTTGGTACTTATGGTGCGGCTACAAGTCACCATTGTTCGGCAAGCGCAAGATCACCACATTCGAACGCCTTTTTGTGGAGGACCCCGAGACCTGGGTCGAAGAAAAAAATCCGTACTACAAATTGGTGGACAGCGAAACGACGGTGGAAAAGATCCTGGAGGAGTTCGGACTGGACAAGGAAAACGGGCACATCATCAACGGCCATATGCCTGTAAAGCGGGGCAATAACCCGGTACACGCCAACGGAAAAGCCTTTGTGATCGACGGCGGTTTTGCAAAGGCTTATCAGAAAACCACGGGAATCGCCGGTTATTCTTTGATATACAACTCCTACGGGTTTATTCTCACTGCCCATGAAGCGTTTGATTCGAAAGCGAAAGCCGTTGCGGAGGAGACTGATATCCTTTCGACCCAGGTGGCCAAGGAGAATATACGGTCCCGGATGCTCAACAAGGATACAGATACGGGCAAAGCCCTTCAGGAGCAGATCGACGGCCTGAAACGGCTGCTGGAAGCTTATCGGACAGGTGTGATCAAGCCCAATGGCGGCTGATGACCATATTAAAAACGGACCTCTTGCGAGGTCCGTTCAGACTGAAGACAAACCCAGTTGCATTACTGGGTTTGTCTTTGTGTTAAAGG
>CALLHZ010000021.1 GCA_938009115.1 uncultured Clostridia bacterium | reverse complement strand
CTTTGCCCCCCGCAGGCGCATTCAGGATCGCCTGCAGTTCCCTGTTCATGTGGACGCTGCCCAGCAAGCCCTTTCGTGTGGGGGTCAGGACCTGAATATCCGAAAGCGGATCGCAATCTCCGTAATAATTGGGGAGGCGGCGGGTGCACAAGTCCTTGATGGTTGCCAGGATATCGGGCTCCCGGCTGCGTTCGATAAAGAAGAAATCTTTGTCCTTTTCGTTATAGGAAGGATATTCTCCCCGGTTGATCAAATGGGCGTTCACAACGATGAGGCTTTCGCTGGCCTGGCGGAAGATCTCCGTGAGCCGCACGGAATGGATCGTGTCGCTGCGCAGGATATCCCGAAGCACGTTGCCGGCCCCCACCGGCGGCAGCTGATCAGCGTCACCCACAAGGATCAGCCGCGTTCCGGGACGAACGGCGTTCACAAGGCCTTCCATGAGAAGGATGTCCACCATGGACATCTCGTCGACAATGATGCAGTCGTATTCCAGCGGGTTCTCTTCGGTACGGCCGAAGCGCATGTTTTCCTCGTTTTCGGAATAGAAATATTCCAGCAACCGGTGTATGGTGGAAGCTTCGTATCCCGTAGCCTGACTCATGCGTTTGGCGGCTCTTCCCGTGGGCGCGGCCAGGGCGGTTCGAATGCCGTTGGCCGCCAGGATGTACATGATCGCATCGATGATAGTAGTCTTTCCGGTGCCCGGGCCGCCGGTGATGACGCATACGCCGTTCTGCAGGGACGCCAGGATGGCCTGCTTTTGCTTTTTGGATAATTGAAGGGCGCTGTCTTTTTCCATCTTCCGGATCAGCCCCTCCAAATCTCCCGTCAGGTGGGAGAGCTCTGCGTGAGCCAACTGAAGCAGCTTGCCCGCCACCCGCTGCTCCGCCCGGTAGAAGCGGTCCAGGTAGAGAAGCTCCGCGCCGTCCATGATACCCGCATGCAGGTCTCCTTCGACGACGGACGCGTACAGCACATCTTCGACTTCCTCCTGGCTCACGCCCAGCATGGCGGCCGTCTCTTCTGAAAAAGGCTTCCGGAATACGTAGGTGTGGCCTCCGTTGACCGCAAGGCCCAGGTTATAAAGGATGCCGCTGCGGATCCGTTTGGGGTCCTGAGGCAAAATGCCCATGCGGCCGGCGATCCGGTCTGCCTTCTGAAACCCGATCCCGAAAATATCCTCGATGAGCTGGTAGGGGTCTTCCCGCACCTTCGCCGCTGCTTCAACGCCGTAGACCTGATAGAGCTTCATTGCTGTCATGGAAGAAATGTCAAAGGCTTGCAGGGCCAAGACCGTGTCGGCCAGCTCCCGCCGCTCCTGATATCCCTCGACAATGGCTGCCGCTTTGACTTCGCCGATGCCAGGCACTTCCCGAAGACGCTCCGGGCAGCGGTTCAGCACGTCCATGGTGTCAGGGCCGAACGTTTTGACGATGGCCCGGGCCGTCACCGGACCTACGCCCCGAAGCATACCCGAGGAAAGGAATGCAACGAGTCCCGCTTCGGTCTCCGGCTCCTTTTCTTCGTAGGAGGTGAACGCAAACTGCTCCCCGTATTTGGGATGGGTCTTCCATTCGCCCAGCAACGTATATCTTCGTCCCTTTTCCGCATAGGGAAGATAGCCTACGGCATAGAACTGTTCGGTTTCCGTTTCAAAGATCGAAATCGAAAAAAAGTTGTCTCCATTGTAGAAAATCCGCTCCGACAGGGTGCCGGTTTTTTCCTCTTTCATTCGCCATCCTTATTGAACGTTGGTTTATACAGCGTCCGGCCGTCCAGAGTGCGCACCCGCTGGGTGAAATCTCCGGGGGGCGTCCCCGCCAGGGCGTCCTCGAAGTCGTACATTCTGGCATCGATCATGTCCAGGTAATGCAGCAGCTCGGCTTCGGGAAACAGCGGCCGCCGGGGGCTTCCGAATTCAGGCTCGTAGTGATGGGCCAGGATCATGTGCTCCAGCATGAGAGCCTTTTCCTCGGGCATGCCCGCCTCTCTGGCCATGCGGTCCACAGCCTTGACGCCCTGGACCAGATGTCCCAGGAGCTGCCCCTCCAGGGTGTAGCCCGGCGAAATGCCCCATTCGTTGGACAGGATCTCGTTCAGCTTCTCCATGTCGTGAAGGATGACGCCGCAAACCACCCAGTCCCGATCCAGAAAGCTGTAGATCTCGCAAAGTTTTTCGCCGGACATCAGCATGCGCTTGATGTGATAGAGCAGTCCGCCCAACTCAGCGTGGTGGTTGCGCATGGCAGCCGGATAATACAATAATCTCTCTTCGTTCTCTTTCAGAAAGCGAACCGTAAGGGCCTTCAGGTCCTGATCCCCGATGCTTTCGGCGCGGTCCAGCACATAGGAAAACATCTCCGCGGGATCCTCCGGCGCCGTTTTGATGTAGTCCGACATCTCCAGCTTGTCTTCCTTGACGGATTTGCGGATCCGCAGGACTTTCAGCTGCAGCAGTCCGTTCCACTCCGTCACGTCTGCCTTGACCCGTACCAGGTCGCCTTCTTTTATCTGATCCAGGACGACGGCTTCGTCTTCCGTGACATCCCATTTCTTGCCGTTGATCTCGCCGGTAGCGTCGCCCAGGACCACGTCCAGAAACATTTTCCGGTTGGATCCTGTGCGGATCGATATGGCCTTCACCAGAAAAAAATCGGTAAAGCTCAGATCCGGCGTCAGCATGTTGACTGAATACTCTTTATGCATGTGCTCCTCCTGTGGGGAAATCCTCGTTTCGAGGTTGTTTCAACAGTATATACCATTTCCTTTTTCTTTGCATCGTCATTGTTTTGCGCTATAATCTACCTGGAGGTAATACTATGCAAACAAAGCAGACGATGGGTTTTATGCGGCTTGCAGCCATGTCCCCTCGGGTGTCCCTGGCTGATCCGGCGGCCAATGCGGAAGAAATGATCCGCCAGGCCCGGGAGGCCGACGCCAAAGGCGTTTCCGTGGCGGTTTTTCCCGAACTCTCCCTGAGCGGCTATTCCTGCGGCGATCTGTTCTTTTCCAG